>JAIYDH010000008.1 GCA_027487585.1 Rubrivivax sp. | reverse complement strand
TACGGGCCGCTGCACATCGGCACCGACATCGGCGGCTCCATCCGCCTGCCGGCCGCGTGGTGCGGTGTCGTCGGCTTCAAGCCCAGCAACGGCCGCGTGCCGATCCAGCCGCCCTACCTGGGCCGCGTGGCCGGGCCGCTGGCGCGCAGCGTGGCCGACGTGGCCGCCGCCATGGCGGTGCTGGCGCGCCCCGACGCGCGCGACGCCACGCAACTGCCCGCCGCCGAGCTGCCCTGGCACGAGGTGGCCCGCACCGATGCCGGCTTCGTGCGCGGCCTGCGCATCGGCGTGCTGCGCGATGCCGGCTGGGGCCTGGCGGTCGATGCCGCGGTGGCCCGGGCTGTGGACGACGCGGTCGAGCGCCTGCGCGAGGCCGGTGCGCGGGTGGAACCGATGGCGCCCTTCCTGACGGCCGACATGGCCGAAGGCATCGAGCGCTTCTGGCAGCTGCGCTCGAGCCTCGACCTGGCCGCCTTGCCGGCCGATCGCCGCGAGCGCGTGCTGCCCTTCATCCGCGCCTGGGTGGCGCCGGCTGCGGGCTTCGATGCCGCCACGGCGTTCCACGGCTACAGCCAGTTCGCGCGCCTGCGCGACGCCGCCGTGGCCGCCTGCGGCCGCCACGACTTCGTCATCTCGCCGGTGTCGCCCAACGCCGGCTTCCCGGCCGAGTGGCCGATGCCCAGCAACGACCCGGCGCGCGCCATGGCGCACATCGGCTTCACGCTGCCCTACAACGCCAGCGAACAGCCCGCCGTGGCCGTGCCCACCGGCGCCCTGGCCGGCGGCGTGCCCACCGGGCTGCAGATCGCGGGCGCGCGCCACGACGACATCGGCGTGCTGAAACTCGCGCGCGCCTTCGAGCAGCTGCGCGGACCGCTGCCACCGTGGCCGCAGCCGCCGCGCTGAGCGGCTCTGCCTTCTTCGTTCGACAGCCCCACACCAGGAGACCAGCATGGGACGTTCCGTGAGCTTCAACCGCCCCGACGGCCAAGCACTGTCGGGCTACCTCGCCGAGCCCGCGCAGCCGGCATCGGCGCCCGGCCTCGTGGTCATCCAGGAGTGGTGGGGCCTGAACGACCAGATCCGCGGCGTGGCCGACCGCATGGCCGCCGCCGGCTACCGCGCGCTGGTGCCCGATCTGTACCGCGGCAAGAGCACGGTCGAGGCCGAGGAAGCCCACCACCTGATGAGCAACCTGAACTTCGGCGACGCCGCCACGCAGGACGTGCGCGGCGCGGTGATGTTCCTCAAGAGCAGCGGCTCGGCCAAGGTCGGAGTCACCGGTTTCTGCATGGGCGGCGCGCTCACGGTGCTGGCGGCCGTGCACGTGCGCGAGGTCGATGCCGGCGTGCCCTGGTACGGGCTGCCGCCGCTGGAGTACGTGGATGCCAGCCTGATCACCGCCCCACTGCTGGGCCACTGGGCGGTGCGCGACGAGATCTTCAAGATCGCCGATGTCGACGCGCTGCAAGCCAAGCTGCACGAAGCCGGCCGGCGCTTCGAGTTCCACCGCTACGACTGCAAGCACGCCTTCGCCAACGAGACCCAGACTCCCGGGCACGAGACGCTGCCCAGCCTGGGCTACGACGCAGCCGCGGCCGCGCTGGCCTGGCAGCGCACCGAGGCCTTCCTGGCGCGCGAGCTGCGCTGAAGGCCGCCCGGGCCGGTCAGGCCGGGACGCCCGAAGCGGGCGCCAGGCGCCGGCCGAGTTCGGTGGCGGCATCCAGGAAGGCTTCGTCGAGCACGCGGTTCATCACGTTGCTCAGGTGCTGGCCCGCGGGCGAGCGCAAGAAGACCGCGTACGCCGCCAGCTGGGCCTCGTCGGCGCCGGCGTAGGCCACGGCACTGACGGCGCGCACCAGTTGCTCGAAGCCCGGGCGCAGCTTCGGTAGCTGCTCGGCCAGCAAGGCGCGCGTGGCTTCGGGCGTGGGCCCGGCGCCGGGCGGCAGCACGCCCGACAAGCCCTGACGGACCCCCGCCACCGTGTTGAGCGTCATCGACAAGGCCGTGTCGACACTGCCGCTGGCCTGCACCACGGCGTCGATCTGCTCGCGGCGCGCCGGACTCATGGCCTGCAGCAGCGCCTGGCCTTCGGCCATCACGACACCGGACTCGCGCGCGTCGGCGGCCGAGCGTTCCTCCAGCCGCGTCATCAGCACGCCGGTGGGCGCGTCGTACCAGGCGAACAGGGCTCCCAGGTGCTGCGGCTGCAGCTCCTGCGTCACCATGCGCAGGGCCACGCCGCGCAGGCGCGCAGCCGCGTAGGCCGCACGGGCTGCCGCATCGAGGCGCGCAGACTCGGCCGGGCTCGGCTCCGGCCCGCCCTGCGCCGCCGCCTCCTTCAGGCCCTGGCGCACCTGCTCGGCGACGCCCTCGAGCTGCACCCACAGGCCGCTCTTGCGCAACAGCCGCTCGGCCGAGCCGGGGTCGATCTGCGCCTGGGCCGGCAGCACAGCACCGCCCAGGAAAAGGGCCAGCATCAGGGCCCTTGCACCCGCCACCCACCACCACCGGCCCGGCGGAGTGGGCCTTGCGCACCGTTGCAGCGTCAGCATCTCGATGGTTCTCCCGGGGCTCGGTGTCGTGGCACGGCGGGCTTGCAGTGCACCGGCAGCATAGGGCGGCTGCCGTCACGGCGTCACGCTACATTCAGGGGTGATGGCCCACCCGGACGTCCGCGGCAACCCCTGCAGCAGCGCCAGCGCCACCGCGCGTGACGCGGCCGAGCGTGCGCTGCGCCTGATGATGGTGTTCGACGCGCCGCCGCTGGCCGAGCTCGATGCCGCCATGGCCGCCGACCCCGGCTGGTGCCTGCCACACGTCATGAAGGCCGGCTTCCTGCTGAGCCTGACCGAACCCGCGCTGCTGCCCGAGGCCGATGCGCACCTGTCGCACGCCCGCGCGCTGGCCACCGACGCCACGCCGCGCGAGCGCACCCACCTCGAGGCGCAGCAGCGCGTGCTCGAGGGCCGCTGGCGCGAGGCGCTGCGCCTGTGGGACGGCCTGCTTGTCGAGCACCCCTGCGACGCGTTGGCGCTGCAGTGGGCGCAGCTCTGGGACTTCTACCGCGGCGATGCCCCGGCCCTGCGCCAGCGGCCGGCGCGCGCGCTGCCCGACTGGGACGAGGCCGATCCGCTCTACGCCTGCGTGCTGGGCCTGTGGGCGTTCGGGCTGGAAGAGTGCAACCTCTACCCGCAAGCCGAGGAAGCCGGCCGCCGCGCCCTGGCGCTCGACCCCGGCGTGCCCTGGGCCGTGCACGCCGTGACCCACGTGATGGAGATGCAGGGCCGCTTCGAAGACGGCGGCGCCTGGCTGCGCCAGCACCAGCCGCACTGGGCCGAGGGCAACGGCCTGGCCTGCCACCTGTGGTGGCACAAGGCGCTGTTCCGGCTCGAAGGCATGGACCTCGTCGGCGCGCTGCGCCTGGTGGACACGCACTTCACCGGCGCGGCCATGCAGATCACGCTGAACCGCGTCGACGCCGCCTCGCTGCTGTGGCGGCTGCACCTGCTGGGCGAAGACGTCGCGGCCCACGGCCGTGCGCTGGTGGACGGCTGGACGATGCCCGACGACGAGGCCGGCCATTACGCCTTCAACGACGTGCACCGCGTGCTGGCGCTGCTGCTGGCGCAGGAGCTGCCGCGTGCCGAGGCCTGGCTGGCACGCTGCGCCGAGCGCGCGCTGTCGGCCACCGACGCCGGCCGCGACAACCACGCGATGGCCCGCGAGGTGGGCCTGCCACTGATGCGCGGCCTGATCGCGCTGGCGCGGGGCGATGCCGACGGCGCGGCCGACCTCATCGCGCCGGTGCGGGGCCAGGCGGCACGTTTTGGCGGCAGCCATGCGCAGCGCGACCTGATCGATCTCACGTTGCTGGCCGCCGCCGCCGACGGTGGCCGCCGCAGCCTGGGCCGCGCGCTGCTGAACGAGCGCACGATGGCCAAGCCCGCCTCGCCGCTGACGCGCCACTGGGCGGCACGCCTGGCCCTGCCGGGCGAGGCGCGGGCCTGAAGCCAGGGGAGCCGAATGAACGCCGAAGAGAAAAGCGAACAACGCCTGAAGCTGCTCGAAGACGACATCGGCCGCAAGCTCGCCGAGAGCGCGGCCAGCGGCGAGCTGCGCCAGGCGCGCAGCTGGGGAAAGCCACTCGACCTGGGCGACGGCTACGACGACACGCCCGCCGAACTGCGCATGGGCATGAAGATCCTCAAGGACGCCGGGGTCGTGCCGCCCGAGGTGGAGCTGATGCGCGACATCGAGGCGCTGCGGCTGTCGCTCGAAGGCACGGGCGACGACGCGGTCTCCAAGGCTGGGCTCCAACGCTTGTCGGAGATGCGGCAACAGCTGGCGCTGCAGCTGGAGAAACTGCGCGGCAGCGGCACGCTGTAGGTCGAGCTGAGCCTGTCAAAGCCCTCTCCTCCGTTCGGGCTGAGCCTGTCTAAGCCCTCCCATCCGTTCGGGCTGAGCCCGCCGAAGCCCTCCCCTCCGTTCGGGCTGAGCCTGTCGAAGCCTCGTGCCGCGCAGACATTCGCACTCGAAGCATCGCAGCGGCAAAGGGCTCTGCGGGCGGGGGCTGCGGCGTGAGTTGAAGCGGCCGGCCCTGCGGGCCGGCTGCCCTGCGCTGCTCGTCTTGAGGGCGCACGGCAAAACTCGCTACGCGGGCTGCGCCCGCTGCGCTCAGACACTTGCCGTGAGTCAGTCTTTGATGCGCGCTGCGCGCGCCGCCCTCAAGCCTGCGCTGCTCGGCGCTTCAAGATCACGCCGCAGCCCCCGCCCGCACAGCCCTTTGCAACAACCGGGGTTG
>JAIYDH010000060.1 GCA_027487585.1 Rubrivivax sp. | reverse complement strand
GCCTTGCGGTAGGTCATGAAGTCGTGGAAGGGGTCGGTGAGGATCTTCGTCGCCCAGGCCAGGCCCTCGGTCACGTCCTTGATGAAGAACAGGTGCACCGTGCGGAACAGCAGGCCCGCCACGCCGAGTGCGAACCAGGCCATGCCCACGTCGCGCAGCCAGCCCTCGAAGCCCACCGCCGGCTCGATGAGCCCGCCCAGCGACGGTGCCAGCCACAGCGCCACCGGCAGCGCCAGCCACACGGCGTGCAGCACGATCTTGCGGCTGAGGTTGTAGCCAACCTTGATGTCTTCCTTGTGCTGGAAGCTGGCGTCGTTGATGTGGTCGTAGCCCTTGGGCTCGAAGAAGAAGTGGCCCGACTGCCGCGTCGTCATGCCGATGCCCCAGCCGATGAGCGCGGCCAGCGCGGGGTCGAAGAACACCACGACGTAAGCCACCAGGAACGAGATGGCGCTAATGAAGTGCAGCGTCTGGTTGATCCGGCTCTGGTGGTAGTAGCGGTGGTCGTCCCAGCGCTGGGTCTTCAGGGTGTCGAAAAAGGCACTCACGCGTGTTCTCCGGCTTTGTGAAACGGTGACCGCATCGTGACCATCGGCCATGAAGCCCTGGTGACGGAAGCGTGTCGCTTCGCTGTCGCCGTGCTGTCACGACAACGGCCGGTGATCAGCTGTCATCAGCCTGTTGCCGTCCGGACTCACAGTGGGGGCATGACGCTGCACCGTGATGACGCCCTCACCGTCGATGCCTTCATGCCCGCACGGCGCTCGCTGCGCGTGGCGGTGGTCACCGAGACCTGGCCTCCTGAAGTGAACGGCGTGGCCGCCACCTCGGCGCGCGTGGTGGCCGAACTGCGCGACCGCGGCCACGAGCTGCAGGTGATCCGCCCGCGCCAGAACCACGAAGACGGCGCCGCCGAAGAGCCCGGTTATGCCGAGGTGCTGATGCGCGGCCTGCCGATCCCGCGCTACCCGCAGCTGAAGATGGGCCTGCCCTCACGCCGAACGCTGCTGCGGCTGTGGGGCCTGCAGCGGCCCGACGTGGTGCACATCGTCACCGAAGGCCCTCTGGGCTGGAGCGCGCTGCAGGCGGCGCAGGCGCTGCGGCTGCCGGTGGTGTCGGACTTCCGCACCAACTTCCACGCCTACAGCCGCCACTATGGCGTGGCCTGGCTGCAGCGGCCCATCGTGGGCTACCTGCGTAAGTTCCACAACCGCACGGCCTGCACCATGGTGCCCACCGACACCCTGCGCTCCGAGCTGCAGGCCGAGGGCTTCATGAACCTGCGCGTGGTGGCGCGCGGTGTCGACACCACCTTGTTCGACCCCGCCCGCCGCAGCGAAGCCCTGCGCCGCAGCTGGGGCGTGGCGCCCGACCAGATGGTGGCGATGCATGTCGGCCGCATCGCACCCGAGAAGAACCTCGAGACGCTGATCGCCGCCCACGCTGCGATGCGCCAGCGCGACCCGCGCGTGAAGCTGGTGTTCGTGGGCGACGGCCCGGCGCGCGCGGCGATGCAGCAACGCTGCCCCGATGCGCACTTCGCCGGCCTGCAGCGCGGCGAAGCGCTCGCCGCGCACTACGCCAGCGCCGACGTGTTCCTGTTTCCCAGCCTCACCGAGACCTACGGCAACGTCCTGCCCGAAGCCCTGGCCAGCGGCCTGGCCGTGGTGGCCTTCGACTGCGCTGCAGCCGGGCAGCTGGTGAGCCACGGCCACAACGGCCTGCTCGTGAAGCCTGGCGAAGGCGCCGAGTTCTGCAGCACCGCAGCCCGCCTGGCCGGCCACCTGGCCGAGGCGCGCCTGCTGGGTGCCGAGGGCCGCCACACCGCACTCAGGCTCGACTGGGGCCGCATCGCGCGCGAGGTGGAGTCGGAGTACCTGTCCGCCATCGACCAGGCGCCGCAGCTCAGGCTGGCCGGGAGGCCTTCGCCCGCCCTCTGAACATCAGCAGCGCCACACCGGCGCTCACCGCCAGCCCCAGCAGCACCATCAGCAGGCGCACGTCCAGGCCCGCCGCCAGCAGCGCCGCGTGCAGGGCCAGCATCAGCAAGATGCTGCTGTTCTCGGCAAAGTTCTGCACGGCGATCGCGCGCCCGGCGCTCAGCAGCGCATGGCCGCGTTGCTGCAGCAGCGCGTTCATCGGCACCACCAGCACGCCACCGATGGCGCCCAGAACGGCCATCGCCACCAGTGCCGACACCCAGTGCGTCAGCAGACTGGCGCCAGCCACGCCCAGGCCCAGCAGCAGGCCCAGCGGCAGCAGCCGCGGTGCCGCCGCCAGCGGCACGTGCCGGCCGGCCCAGGCGGCCCCGGCCACGATGCCCACCGCCACCGCCATCTGCAGCGCCGTGGCGCGGTGCAGCGGCAGCGCCAGCACCTCGGCCGCCCACTGCAGCACGGCGATCTGCAGCACCGCAGCAGCACCCCAGAACAGCGTCGTCACGTTCAGCGACAGCGCGGCCATCCCGTCGCCCCACAGCCGGCGCTGGCCGGCGGCGAACCGACGCAGCAACTGGCCCCGGCGCAGCCGCCCGGGCCGGGCTCGACCTGGGCGCGTGGCGGCCGCCCGCGGCAGCGCGCCCAGCAGCAGCAGGGCCAGCGCCTGCATCGCCAGCAGCACCGCGGCTGCCGCCACCACGCCGCCGCCCTCCGGCCGCACCAGCCAGCCGCCGAAGCCGATGCCCAGCACGGCGGCGCAGACCGTCATGCCCTCGAGCCAGGCATTGGCCGCCACCAGCCCCCCGGTCGGCACGCGCTCGGCCACCCAGCCGTAGCGTGCTGGCGCGGCGGCCGCGGCGCCCATGCCGGCCAGTGCCAGCGCCAGCAGGGGGTGACCGCCGCCCAGCAGCCAGGCCACGCCGCAGGCCTTGAGCGCCGTCGTCAGCTTCAGGGCGCGGGCCTTGGGCTGGCTGTCGGCCCAGGCGCCGACCACCGGCGCCAGCAGCACATAGGCGAGCGTGAACACCAGCTTCAGCAGCGGCGCCCACCAGGCGGGCAGCGCCATCTCGGCCAGCCGCGCCATGCCCACGATCAGCAACGCGTGGTCGGCCAGCGCCGACAGGCCCTGCGCTGCCACCAGCAGCGCAAGGCCGCCGCGGGGGGTCGGGCCGGCGCATGAATTCACGAAACGCGATTGCACCGGCCCGCCATGACGCCCTGATGAGCCGAAACACCCGCGGGGCCGGTGTTCCCGCCTCAAGCGGGCCGGATGCAGGCCGACAACCCAAAGTGACCGGGGCAGCCTGCGCCCGGGCGCCCACCCACCCCATGCAAAAGAAGATCCCTGTTCACCAGCTGCGCGTCGGCATGCACTTGCTGCGGCTGGAGGGCTCGTGGATCAGCCACCCGTTCTGGCGCTCCCGCTTCGTCATCGAGGATCCGGGCACCCTGGCCAAGGTGCGGGCCAGTGGCGTGGCCGAGTGCTGGATCGACACCGCCCTCGGCCTGGACGTGGCCGCGCCCGTGGCGCCGGAGGCCGCCCCGCCCCGCGTGCCCGCTGCCGTGACGGCGGCCGCCTCGGTGTCTGCACCCAGCCGCGAAGCCGCGGCCCCGGCGCGGCAGGTGCGCACCGCTTTCGACGAAGAACTGCGCAAGGCCGCCGCCTTGTGCAACAGGAGCCGTCGCGCCGTGGCCGCCATGTTCAACGAGGCGCGCATGGGCCGCACCCTCGACGCCGAGGCCTGCCTGCCGCTGGTGGAAGACATCGCCGGCTCAGTGATGCGCAATCCCGGCGCGCTCGTCAGCCTGGCGCGGCTGAAGACACGCGACGACTACAGCTACATGCACTCGGTGGCCGTGTGCGCGCTGATGGTGTCGCTGGCGCGCCGCATCGG
>JAIYDH010000081.1 GCA_027487585.1 Rubrivivax sp. | reverse complement strand
GTGCCGCGCAGGCGGTCGGTGTCGAAGGGGCCGGGCAGCAGCGCGTTGATCGTCACGTTGCGGCTGGCGATGCGCGGCTGCCGCGCCAGGCCGGCGACGAAGCCCGTGAGCCCGCTGCGCGCGCCGTTGCTCAGGCCGAGGATGTCGATGGGCGCCTTCACCGCCGCCGAGGTGATGTTGACGATGCGGCCGAAGCCGCGCTCGGCCATGCCGTCGACGGTGGCCTTGATCAGCTCGATGGGCGTCAGCATGTTGGCGTCGATGGCCTTGAGCCAGGCCTCGCGGTCCCAGTCGCGGAAGTCGCCGGGCGGCGGGCCGCCGGCGTTGTTGACGAGGATGTCCACCTGCGGCGCCGCCGCCAGCGCCGCGGCGCGGCCTTCGGGCGTGGTGATGTCGCCGGCCACCGTGCGCACGCTCACGCCCGGGAAGCGCTCGCGCAGCTGCGCGGCGGTGGCCTCCAATGCCTCGGCGCCGCGCGCGGTGATGACGAGGTTCGCGCCCTCGGCCGCCAGCGCCTCGGCGCAGCCGCGGCCCAGGCCCTTGCTGGCGGCGCACACCAGTGCCCAGCAGCCCGTGATGCCCATGTCCATGTGTCGGTGTCCTTCGTGGGGTTTAGGGAGTTCAGCGCGCCCGCGCCAGGAGCGCCACGCCGGCGAGCACGAGCACGGTGCCGGCGGCGATCCAGGTGTTGAACGGCTCGCCGAGCAGCCACACGCCCATCAGCAGCGTCGACAGCGGGCCGATCATGCCGGTCTGCGCCGTCAGCGTGGCGCCGATGCGCTCGATGGCCAGCATGACCATGATCACCGGCGCAAAGGTGCAGGCCAGCGCGTTGAGCACGCTGAGCCACAACACCGGTGTCGCCACCTCGGCCGCCGACAGCGGCCGCAGCACGAGGAACTGCGCGATGCACAGCAGCGCCGCGATGCTGGTGGCCCAGCCGGTGAGCCGCAGCGCGCCGAGCCGGGCCACGTGCTCGCCGCTGAACACCAGGTAGAGGGCATAGCTGATGGCGCCGCCGAACACCAGCGCCGCGCCGATGAGCGTGTCGATGCCGCTGAAGCGCACCTCGTGGCCAAAGACCAGCAGCACGCCGGCGTAGCTGACGGCCAGCGCCAGCAACTGCCGCGCCGTGACACGGTGGCCGAAAAACAGCGCACCGAAGCCCAGGACCAGCGTCGGCGTGAGGTACAGGATCAGCCGCTCCAGGCTGGCGCTGATGTACTGCAGGCCCAGAAAGTCGAGAAAGCTCGCAAGGTAGTAGCCGCTGAAGCCCAGGCCGGCCACGAGCACCAGGTCGCGCCGCGACAAGGGCGGCTTGCCGCGCCCGGCCCACCAGGCCAGCGCCACGAAGAGCGGCAGCGAGAACAGCATGCGGTACATCAGCAGCGTGACCGCGTCGACGCCGTGGCGGTAGGCCAGCTTCACGATGATGGCCTTGCCGCTGAAGGCGATGGCGCCCGCGGCAGCCAGCGCCAGGCCGGCCCAGGGCAGTGCCGGCGCCGTCATGCGGCTGCGATCGAGGCCGGGCGGTCGACTGGCGCGCGCCGCTCCAGGCACCACTCGCGCTCGAACTCGCGGTAGCCCAGGCCGCGGTAGATGCCGATGGCCACGTCGTCGGGGTCGGCGACCATGATGATCTCGGCCACCTGCCAGCTCTGCAGCGCGTGTCGGCTCACGTGTTGCACCAGCGCCGAGCACAGCCCGCGCCGCCGCCACGCCGGGTGCGTGGACACGCGCTGGAAACGACCGGTGGCACCGGGCTCGGCACGGTCGCGCAGCAGGCCGCAATCAGCGGCCAGCACGCGGCCACAGCCGGTGCCCACCCAGACGCCGAACCACTCGCACTGGCCGCGCTCGTGCAGCCGGGCGTAGGCCTCGAACATGCGGCGGCGGTAGCGGCGGTAGCCGGCAAGCTCGAAGCCGTGCGTGTCGGCGCACTGCAGCTCGATGACGGCCTCGAGCTCGGCGCCACCGTCGTCGAACGCGATGGGCCGCACCTCGACCTCGGCCACCTTGGGCGGCGGTGGCGCCACCAGGCCGCCAGGCAGCAGGCGCATCACGGCATTGACGTGCAGCTCGAAACCGGCCGCCTCCCAGGCCGGCCGCTTCTCGCCTGCATAGGGTGTGTTCACGCCCAGGGCCACGTGCTGCGAGGCGGGCTGCGAGGCGGCGATTTCCTCATCGAAGCGGCGCAGCCAGTGCGCCAGTTCGTCGTCACCGGGAGGCGCCTCCAGCAGCAGGCAGTTGCCCCAGTAGTAGGTGGGATTGCCAGGCGTGCGCACGACCACGCAGTCGGCGCGCTCGGTCACTTCGGCGGCCACGGCGTGCACCGTGAAGTCGGTGCGCCAGGCGGGGCGCAACTGGCTCAGCTTCACGCCCGGCCTTCAGCTCAGTAGCCCGCGGCCTGGCCGTCGCGGCGCGGGTCGCTTGCGGCGGCGTAACCGCGCTCGGCGGCGTCGCCCTCGCCTTCGTCGAGGCGCCAGATGAACTGGCCGGCGCCGTAGTCTTGGTAGCTGTCGCTGAAGGCCTCGATGCGGTGGCCGCGCTCGGCCAGGCCTTGCGCGGTGGTGGGCGCGAAGCCGGGCTCGACGTTGACGGTGCCGCCGAAGTAGCGCCAGCGCGGCGCGTCGCACGCGGCTTGCGGGTTCTGGTGGTAGTCGAGCATGCGCACGGTGGTCTGCATGTGCGCCTGCGGCTGCATGTCGCCGCCCATGATGCCGAAGCTCATCACCGGCTTGCCTTGCTTGGTGAGGAACGCGGGAATGATCGTGTGGAACGGCCGCTTGCCGGGGCCGACGACGTTGTCGCGGCTCTCGTCGAGCGTGAAGCCGTGGCCGCGGTTCTGCAGGCTCAGGCCGTAGCCCGGCACGACAACGCCGCTGCCGAAGCCCATGTAGTTGCTCTGGATGAAGCTGACCATCATGCCGTTCGAGTCGGCCGCCGTGAGGTAGATGGTGCCGCCCTGCGGGCCGTGGCCGGGGCCGAAGTCCTGCGCGCGCGTCGGGTCGATGAGCTTGGCTCGCGCGGCCAAGTAGGCCGGGTCGAGCATCTGCGCCGGCGTGAGGCGCATCGAGCGCGGCTCCGCGACATAGCGGTACACGTCGGCAAAAGCCAGCTTCATGGCCTCGATCTGCAGGTGCTGGCTGTCGGTGCCGTCGACCTTGAGCGAGGCGATGTCGAAATGCTGCAGGATGCCGAGCGCGATCTGCGCCGCGATGCCCTGGCCGTTGGGCGGGATCTCGTGCAGCGTGTAGCCGCGGTAGTCCTGTGCCAGCGGCGTCACCCACTCGGGCTGGTAGGCCGCGAAGTCGGC
>JAIYDH010000402.1 GCA_027487585.1 Rubrivivax sp. | reverse complement strand
TGCGGGCGCCTTGGCGGCAGGGCCGGTCTTGCTGGCGGCCGCTGCCTTGGCTGGTGGCTTGCTCACGGGGACCTCCTCCCCTTTCGGGAACGTCCTGGAATCGCTTATTCGGGAGGGGTTGCCACACGGGCTGCCCCCTTCAAGGCGCGCGGATTGTAGCCACGCGATCCCGGCTCACCAGGCTCCGCCCGCGAGGGCGGTGGAAACCCGGTGCGGGCGGCCGAGCCAACGGCGGGGCGAGGGGTTCAGACCAGACACTGCTCCAGGCCCTGCAACAGCACGTCGCGGGGCAGGTCGATGCCGATGAACACCATCTTGCTGAGTTTCTTCTCGCCCGGCGCCCACTTGGGGCCGAGATCGGAGCCCATCAACTGGTGCACGCCCTGGAACACCACCTTGCGGTCGGAGTGCTTCATGTAGAGCACGCCTTTGTAGCGCAGCATCTTCGGGCCATAGACCTGCACGATGGCGCCGAGGAAGTCTTCGAGCTTGGCCGGGTTGAAGGCCTTCTCGCTGCGGAAGACGAAGCTCTTCACGTCGTCGTCGTGGGCGTGATGGTGGGCGTGGTCCTTCTGGTGCGACGGGTGGTCGCAGTGCTCGCCGTGTTCGTGGTCGTGATGATCGTGATGATCGTGATGATCGTGGTGATCGTGGTGATCGTGGCCATGCCCGTCGTCCTTGAGGAAATCAGGATCGATGTCAAGCTTGGCGTTGAGGTTGAAGCCCTTCAGGTCGAACACATCCGCGATCGGCACCTCGCCGAAGTGCGCCTTGTGGTGCGGCGCGCGCGGGTTCATGTGCTTGAGGCGGTGGCTCAGCGCCTCGACCTCGGCCGCGGGCACGAGATCGGTCTTGCTCAGGAAGATTTGGTCGGCAAAACCCACTTGGCGGCGCGCTTCCTGGCGCGTGTCGAGCTGCTGGCCTGCGTGCTTGGCGTCAACGAGCGTCAGGATCGAGTCGAGCAGGTAGCTCTCGGCGATCTCGTCGTCCATGAAGAAGGTCTGTGCCACGGGGCCAGGGTCGGCCAGGCCGGTGGTCTCGATGACGATGCGGTCGAACTGCAGCTCGCCCTTGCGGCGCTTCTCGGCCAGCGAGGCCAGCGCGCCGCGCAGGTCTTCGCGAATGGTGCAGCAGACGCAGCCGTTGCTCATCTGGATGATCTGCTCCTCGGTGTTGACCGAGAGGATCTCGTGGTCGATGTTCTCCTCGCCGAACTCGTTCTCGATGACGGCGATCTTCTGGCCGTGGGCCTCGGTGAGGATGCGCTTGAGCAGGGTGGTCTTGCCCGAGCCGAGGAAGCCGGTCAGGATGGTCGCGGGGATCAGGCCTTGGGTCATGTGTGCTCTCGGTATGCGGTTCAGCGGGCCAGGCCCGAAGGCGGCGCGGCCCAGGTCTGCAGGTGCGGCAGCAGCAGGCGGTAGGGCGCCAGCAGCAAAGCGGCCATGGCGGCCTTCACGGCCAGGTCGCCGGTGGCGAGCATCAGCCAGTTCATGTCGGTGCCGGCAAACGCCAGGAAAAAGAACACGGCTGTGTCCACGACACTGGCCACCAGCGAGCCGATCAGCGGCGCCTTCCACCAGCTGGCCTGGCGCCAGCGGTTGAACACGGCCACGTCCATCAGCTGCGCAAACAGGAAGGCCGCGCCCGAGGCCACCGCGATGCGCCAGGGCGCCAGCGCCAGCGACACCAGCACCGCGATCGCAAAGCCGACGAAGGCCACGCGCCGCGCCGCCTGCGGCCCGAGCGCGCGGTTGGTGAGGTCCGTCACCAGAAACACCAGCGGGTAGCTGAAGGCGCCCCAGGTGAGCCAGTCGTTGATGGCGTGCTGCACCAGGAAGTTCGACAGCACGATCACGGCTGCCATCGCGCCCACGGGCAAGGCCAAGCGCAGGAGCGTGTCTCGAAGCGGGGTTGGGGTCACAGCGGGGTGGCGGCAAACGGGGGCCCGCATTGTCGCCGCAAGCGCCTGACGGTCAGGGGCTGGGGTATTCTTGCTGCCTCTCGACTGCCGGCACAGCCCGTGTCCGACCCTGCCTCTACCCGGCGCGACCGTGTCCCTGAACGCGGCGTGCCGGAGCTGCGCGACAAGCGTGGCCTGTTCGAACGACTCGTCGAATTCGTCTCGCCCGGCCCTGACAGCAAGGACGAGCTCATCCGCACGCTCGCCGATGCCGAGCACCGCGAGCTGATCGAACCCGAGTCGCGCCTGATGCTCGAAGGCGTGCTGCGCATGGCCGATCTCACCGCCGGCGACGTGATGGTGCCGGCCACGCGCATGGACCTGCTGTCCATCGAAGCCGCGGTCGACGACATCATCGGCAACGTCATCGACACCGCGCACTCGCGCTTCCCGGTGTACGAGGGCACGCGCGAGAACATCATCGGCATCCTGCTCGCGAAAGACCTGCTCAAGCTGCACCGTGCGCCCGAGCTGAACCTGCGCACGCTGCTGCGGCCGGCGGTCTTCGTGCCCGAGAGCAAGCGCTTGAACGAGCTGCTGCGCGACTTCCGCTCCAACCGCAACCACCTGGCCGTCGTCATCGACGAATTCGGCAACACCGCCGGGCTCATCACCATCGAAGACGTGCTCGAAGAGATCGTCGGCGAGATCGAAGACGAGTTCGACGAGCAGGAGCAGGAAAACGGCATCTACACGCTGGCCGACGGCACCCACCGCGTCGCCGGCGACGTGGGTATCGAGGCCGTCAACAACGCCTTCGGCACCACGCTGCCCGAAGACGGCTTCGACACCATCGGCGGCTTCGTGGCGCAGGAGCACGGCCGCGTGCCCCGCCGTGGCGAGACGGTGCCCGTGGGCGGCCTGGCCTTCACGGTGATGATCGCGCGCGGCGGTGCCGTGCGCTGGTTCCGCGTCGCGCGCGCGCCCGATTCGCCCTCGGTCGAAGGCGGTGACGTCGACTGAGCCGGCGCGGCCCTGGCCGCGCGGCCTGGATGCGCTGCTGGCGGCCGGCCTGGGCGCGCTGCAGACGCTGGCCTTCGTGTACACGGCGGCGTGGGCGCTTCCGATGGCTACGCTGGCGCTGCTGGTGTGGCGGCTCGACGGTGCCACGCCGCGCCGCGCGGCGCTGCTGGGCTGGCTCTACGGCACGGCCTGGCTCGCTGCCGGCACCTGGTGGCTCTTCATCAGCATGCACCGCTATGGCGGCCTACCCGCGCCGCTGGCGGTGGCGGCGGTGGCGGCGCTGTCGGCGGCGCTGTCGTTGTACCTCGCGCTGGCCGCGGGCCTGTACGCCCGCTGGCGCCGCGGCCGCACCTTCGATGGCGCCCTGTTCGCCGCGCTGTGGCTGCTGGCCGAGCTGGCGCGCGGCGTGCTGTTCACGGGCTTCCCGTGGGTGGCGGCGGGCTACTCGCAGGTCGACTCACCGCTGGCCGCGCTCGCGCCCTGGCTGGGCGTGTACGGCATTGGCGCGGTGATGGCGCTGGCGGCCGCGGGCACCGTGCAGCTGCTGCGCAGCCGCGGCCGGCGGTTCGTGGCTGCGGCCGCAGCGGTCGGTGCCGTGGTGCTGGCGAGCCTGGCGCCGGCGGCCTTCACCACGTCGACCGGCACCGTGGAGGTGGCGCTGCTACAGACCAACGTGGCCCAGGACGAGAAGTTCGCGGTCGAGCACCTGCCGGCCAACCTGCTGTGGGTGCACGGCGAGCTGCTGCGCGCCACCGCGCCGCTGGTGGTGGCGCCCGAGACCGCAGTGCCTCTGCTGCCTGAGCAGCTGAAGGAGTTCGCGCCCGGCTACTGGGAGCAGCTGCAGGCCCGCTTCGCGGTGCCCGGCCGCGCGGCGCTGGTGGGCGTTCCGCTGGGCCAGATCGAGGGCGACTACACCAACAGCGTCATTGGCCTGTCAGCCCAGACCGAGGCCGCGCCCTACCGCTACGACAAGTGGCATCTGGTGCCCTTCGGCGAGTTCATCCCGACGGGGTTTCGCTGGTTCACCAACCTGATGAACATCCCGCTCGGCGACTTCGCGCGCGGTGTGACGCACCCGCCGCCTTTCGAGGCGCTGGGCCAGCGATGGGGGCCGAACATCTGCTACGAAGACCTGTTCGGCGAAGAACTCGCGCGCCGCTTCTCGAGCGCCGCCACGGCGCCCACCGCGCTGGTGAACCTCAGCAACATCGGCTGGTTCGGCGACACCATCGCGACGGCGCAGCACCTGCACATCTCGCGGCTGCGCACGCTGGAGCTGCAGCGGCCGATGCTGCGCTCCACCAACACCGGCGCCACCGCGGTGATCGACCACCGCGGCGTGGTGACCGCGGCGCTGCCGCCGCACACCCGTGGCGTGCTGACGGGCAAGGTCGAGGGCCGCGAGGGGCTGACGCCCTACGCCGTGTGGGCGTCGCGCCTGGGCCTGTGGCCGCTGGCGCTGGTGGCGACGGGGTGTGTGGGTCTGGCGCTGCTCTGCAGACGCCCGTCCCATTGAGGACGCGTCTGTCGTCGCGGCTCACGTGCGCGGCCGTGCTATAGTCCTCGGCTCAGTCGCGGGGTGGAGCAGCCTGGTAGCTCGTTGGGCTCATAACCCAAAGGTCGCAAGTTCAAATCTTGCCCCCGCAACCAAGAAATAGGAGTGCTGCCAGGCACTTACGAAGCCCGCCTTGTGCGGGCTTCGGCGTTTCTGGGCCACGTGGCCCGTCTGTGGCCCATTCCTGGCCCAGACGTGGCCCGCAACGCTCTAGCCCGGAAATTTCATCACTAGTCAGGTCGGCAGCCTCGTGCCGAGGCGCGTTGTCATAGGTATCTCACCCCCTATGCCAACCGAGGACTGCCGATGCCAAAGTGTACGGATGCCAAGATCGATTTCGGGCGCTTCGGGCGCCGCGTCATCGAGGCCGATTTCAGCGGCGGGGATCTCAGCAGCGACGGCGGCTTGCTGCTGTTGCGCCAAGTCGACGAGCACCTGGGTCTGAGCAGCGCGGCGGCTGCAGCGATCCCCGATCCGCGCGACCCGCAGCGCATCACGCACCCGTTGCGTGATCTGCTGGCGCAGCGCTTGTACGGGCTGTGCTGCGGCTACGAGGATCTGAACGACCACAAGGCGCTGCGAGGCGACGTGCTGATGCAGACGGCTGTCGGGCGCGCTGAGGCGCTGGCCTCGGCGCCGACCTTCAGCCGGCTGGAGAACCGGGCCACGCGCGCGCAGGCCTGGGCGCTGCACGAGGTGCTGGCCGCGCAGTTCATTGCCAGCCACGACAAACCTCCTGCGGAGCTGGTGCTGGACATCGACGCCTCGGACGTGCCGCTGCACGGGGCACAGGAAATGGGCGCCTTCCACGCCTACTACGACCACCACTGCTACCTGCCGCTGTACGTGTTCTGCGGCCAGGCGATGCTGGCGTGTGTGCTGCGGCCCAGCAAGATCGACGGCGCGCGGCACGCGGCGGCGGTGATCAAGCTGCTCGTCACGCGGCTGCGCCGGGCGTGGCCTGACACGCGCTTCATCGTGCGTGCGGACTCGGGCTTTTGCCGCCGCAGGCTGCTGCAGTGGTGCGAGCGCTCGGGCGTGGGCTACGTCATCGGACTGGCCCGCAACGCCAGGCTGCACGCGGCAGTGGAAGTGGCCGAGGCCGCTCTGGCCGACGCCCACCGGGCCAGCGGCACCAAGCAGCGGCTGATCGGTGAGTTCAGCTACGCCGCCCAGAGCTGGCCCCACGAGCGGCGCGTGATCACGCGGCTGGAGTACGGTGAGCAAGGCACCAACCCACGCTTCGTCGTCACCAACCTCGAGGGCGCGCCCGAGGCGCTGTATGACGGCCTGTACTGCCAGCGCGGCGAGGCAGAGAACCGCATCAAGGAGGCGCAGCTGGACCTGTTCGGCACGCGGGCGAGCTGCTCGCGCTTCATCGCCAACCAGTTCCGGCTGCTGCTGGCGGCGCTGGCCTACACGCTGATGCAGCGGCTGCGCGC
>JAIYDH010000252.1 GCA_027487585.1 Rubrivivax sp. | reverse complement strand
GACGGCGGAATGGCCGTCGACACGAAGCTGAAGCCCGCCGGCGGCACGACCTCGAGCGCGAAGTTGCAGCGCGGCGGCGCGCCCGGCGTGAACAGGAACTGGTAGAAGCCGTCGGCGCCCACCGTCATCGAGATGCGGTCACCGGCGATGGTGTAGCCCCCTGCACCGGCGCCCACCATCTGCGTGGCCGGGTTCCAGCCGCTGCACACACCGTCGGGCCGCAACGTCACCAACGCGCCCGGCACAGCCAGACGCAAGCCGGAGTCGTAGACGACGCCACTGGGGTCGACCGGCAGGCTTTGCTGCGGCAACTCCTGCCCGGGCGCGAGCACCACGGTCAGGGTCGGATCGGCCCCGGCGCCAGCGCAGGAACTGGTGCTGCCCAGGCTGGGGGTGGCCAGGCAGCTGGCGCCCGACGAGCCCGGCGCTGTCTCACCATTCACCGGGTAGCCAAACACCACGCCGGAGCCGGGCTCGCGGAACCGCACCGCCAGCGGCGTGCCCGGCAGGAGTTCGCCGACGCGGTAAGCGCCGTTGCGGTCGGTCGTGGCGCGGCCGACCTGGGTGCCGGTGCCAGCATCCACCACCTCCACCAGCCAGCCGGCCAGGCGGCGGTCGCCACCGTCGAGCAGCCGCGACGCGGCACCCACGTCGTGCCACACCGTGCCCGACACTGCACCCGGCCGTTGCACCGGCGTGGGCCGGCGGCAGGCCTCGTGCAGCGGCGTGGCGCCGCACACCGGCAGCGCCGCCGGGTTGCCAGCGAAGGCGTCGCGCTGCGCGGGCGTGGGGCCGCGGGCCTCGATCTCGCCGCCACCTTCGACCAGCACCGCGTTGTCCACGCTGCCGGCATCGGCCGCGGCGGCCGCCACCGCGACGACGATCTCGATGTCGCCCACGGCCGTAGCCCCGGCGGCCAAGGCGTCGCTGCGGCTGCAGGCCAGCTGCGTTGCGCCCACCGCGCCCGTGCAGGCCCAGCCGGCGCCCGTGGGCACAGCCGCCAGCGTCAGACCCAGGGGCAGGCGGTCGCGCACGGTGTACTCGCCACGCGTGGCCACTTCGCCGCCGTTGCGCACGCGGATCGTGTAGCGGCCCGGGAAGCCCACCGTGAAGCGCTCCAGCCCCAGGCTCTTGCTCACGCGCAGGTCGGGCGACTCGGACAGTTCGCCGAAGTTGTTGTCGATGCTGGTCACGCCGGGGGCCAGCACGATGCCGGAGATGACCGATGGGCCCGCGCCGGGAAGTGTGGCGATGCCACCTGCCGAGCCGGGGCGCGTCTGGCCATCCACCGTGCCGGCAGGCTGCGTGGGCTGCGTCACGAGGTAGGTGCCCGGGCGCAGGCCGTCGAAGCGGTAGCGGCCGTCGGCGTCGGTGGCCAGGCTGCGGCTCACCGGGTTGCCCTGGTCGTCGGTGCCGGTGAGCACGAGCGTCACCCCTGCCAAGCCGCTTTCGCCGGGGTCGACGGTGCCGTCGTTGTCGTTGTCGGCCCAAACCAGGCCCGCCACCGCGCCCGCAGGCACTTCGCCAAAACGGTTGTCGGTGCTCGATTCGCCCATGTCCAGCACGATGCCGCTGATGCGGCTGGGCGTGCTGGCCACAGCGCTGGGCGTGCCGCCACGCGGGCCCGCCAACGTGGTGCCGTTGACGGTGCCCGGCGGCTGCGCCGGCTCGGTGACGGTGTAGTTGCCCGGCGCCAGACTGTCGAAGCGCCAGCGGCCGTCGGCGTCGGTCACGGTGCTGCGCGTCACGGGGCGGCCGGCGGTGTCGGTGCCGGTGAGTTCGATCGTGACGCCGGCAATGCCGCGCTCGCTGCCGCCGATGCTGCCGTCGTTGTCGGCATCGAGCCAGACGCGGCCGTCGATGACGCTGTTGTTCGGGATCTCGGCGAAGTTGTTGGCGCTGCCCTGGGTGCCCGGCGTGCGCAGGTCAATGCCGCTGATGGCGCTGGGCACGGTGGCCAGCGGCGTGGCCGTGCCACCGGCGCTGCCGGCCAAGGTGATGCCGTTGGTGGTGCCGGCAGGCTGCGTGGGCTGCGTCACCGTGTAGGTGCCCGGCCGCAAGTCGGTCGCGGCATAACGGCCGTCGGGGTTGGTGACGAGGTTGCGTGTGACGGGCGCGCCGGTGTCGTCGGTGCCGGTCACGACCAGCGGTACGCCGCCGAGGCCCAGGTCGGCCGGCAGGTTCTGCAGGCCGTTGTTGTCGAGGTCGATGAACACGGTGCCGGCCAGCCCCACCGGCAGGATCTCGGCAAACAGGTGGTTGGTGCTGTTGCCGCCCGCCGGCAGCGCGATGCCGCTGATCACGCTGGGCGTGGTGACCAGCGCACTTGCGTTGCCGCCGGTGCTGCCGGCCGTGGTGCGGCCGTTGAACGTGGCGATGCCGCCGACCACCGGCTGCGCCGCCTGCTCGGTGACGGTGTAACCCGCCGGGCCGGCCGCCAGGAGATCGTCGAAGCGCCAGGCCCCCGCCGCGTCGGTGGTGGTGCTGCGGGTGACCGAGTTGCCGGCCCCATCGACACCGCTGAGCGTGAGCGTCACACCCGCGATGCCCGCCTCGCCGACGCCCGGGCTGCCGTCGTTGTTGCCGTCGAGGAACACACGCCCTGCGAGGCTGGCTACACGTTCGCCGAAGTGGTTGCCCGCCGAGCCCCCCGACGGCAGGCTCGCGATGACGATGGCGTTGGCCGCCGGGCTGGTGCCAGCCGTGCCCGGGTTCTGGGTGCCGTTGGCGTAGCCCAGCGGCTGGTTCTGGCAGACCAGGTAGCTGCCGCCCACGGCCAAGCCGCTGAAGACATAACCGCCCGTGGCGTCGCTCGTGGTGGTCTGCAGCACGGTGCCGCTGGTGCAGTCGGCACCTTGCACCAGGCGCAGCGTGACACCGGCGATGCGGCCATCGGTCGGTGTCGGGTCGAGCGTGTCGTTGCGGTCGCGGTCGATGTAGACCGTGCCGCTGATGGCGGCCTGCGGCAGCTCGCCGAAGGTGTAGCCACTGGCCACCTGGCCGGCCGCCAGCGCAATGCCGTCGACGCGATCGGCACCCACCGTGCCGCCGGCGGTGCCGGCGCGGTCGCGGCCGTCGAGGAAGCTGCCGGCTGCCGGCGGGATGGCGCCTTCCACGAGCGTGTAGCCTGCGCCGTTGGGGGTGATCAGGTCGTCGAAGCGGAAGTTGCCCGTGGCGTCGGTGAACGTGCTCAGGCTGACGGCGTTGCCCAGCACATCGGTGCCACTGAGCGTGACCGGCACACCCTCGATGCCCGCCTCGCCGGCATCGCGCACGCCGTTGTCGACGTTGGCCGCCGTGCCAGCGCCCGTGTCCTGGAACACCGACCCCGACAGCGCCGCCAGCACTTCACCAAAGTTGTTGCCACTGGAGCCCACCGCCGGCAGGTTGCTGATGCCGATGCTGTTGGCACCGGCCACGCCTGCGGCGCTGCCCGTGCCATAACCCAGCGGCTGGGTCTGGCAGACCAGGTAGTTCTGGGCCGCACGCACGCCGTCGAAGCGCCAGGCGCCGGCGGCATCGGTCGTGGTGGTTTGCAGCACGGTGCCGCTGCTGCAATCGGCGCCCTGCACCAGGCGCATCGTCACGCCGGGCAGGCGGCCGGCTTCTGCCGCATCGAGCACGCCGTCGCGGCTGCGGTCGATCCAGACCAGGCCGCTGATCGAGCTGGCCTGCGCCTCGCCGAAGTTGAAGTCCGTGCCGTCGACACCGGCGCCCAGGTTGATGGCGGCGATGCGGTCGGTTCCTGCGGCCGGCGTGTTGGGCTGCGCAATGCAACCCGCGGCACAGGCGACGCCGCCGATGAGGCCGGCGTTCACAGGTCCCGTGGCCAGACCGGCGGGCGACGTGGGCAGCGGCTGCTCCAGCGTCACGGCTTGCAACGGGTCGAGGTTTTCGAAACGGTAGGCACCACTGCCGTCGGTGGTGGTGGTGGCGATCAGGGCCAAGCTGGTGGCGTCGAGCAGGCGAACGGTGGCACCGCTGATGGACAGATCGGTGCCGGGCGTGCGCGTGCCGTTGGCATCGTCATCGATATACACAAAGCCGCTGAGCGAGGGCCGGCGAAGCTCGGGGAACAGGTAGTCGCCCGTGCTCACGCCGGCCGTCAGCACGACACCGGTGTAGAGGCTGTTGCCGGTGCCGCCGCCGCGGACGTAGCTGCCGCCGGTCGCCGGCACGGGCGGGGAGGTCGGGCCGTTGCTGAAGCCGGCCGGCTGGCTTTGTGTCAGGGTGTAGCCGGTGCCATCGGACGGCGGCAGGTTGGCAAACGTGTAGCGGCCATCAGCGTCCGTGACGACACTGCGCGTGATGGCATTGCCGAAGGCGTCGGTGCCGCTCAGGCTGAGGGCCACGCCAGCGATCCGCGGCTCGGCAACGGCGCCTTGCGGTGTGCCGGCGTCGGCCCCCGCGCGCTGGCGGTCTTCAAACACCAGGCCGGTGATGGTGCTGTTCACCACCTGGACGCTGGCCGAGCTGGTGTTGTTGCTTGTCACCGTGTCGATCGACAGCGGCTGGCCGCCGCCATCCAGCCCCGGCGAGATGCTGGCGTCGTTGGTCAGGTTGGTTCCGTAGGGGCCGACGAACAGCCCTTCCTTGGCGCGTGCCGAGAGTCGCAGCGTCACCGTGTTGGCGGCCGCGGTGCTGCCGGGGAAGCTGCCGTTCACGATGCAGTCCACCGTCTGGCGCGTGGCAGCGCTGGTCACGCTGGCCGGTGTGGCCGTGCAGCTGACCGTGCCCACGCTCAGGCCCGGGTGACTGCCTGCCGTGGCCGTGACCGAGCCGGCGATGAACTCGAAGCCCTCGGGCAACTGGTCGCTCACCCGCACCTGGGTCGTCGCGTCGGCACCGCGGTTCTGCAGCAGCAGCGACCATCGCACGGGCTGGTTCACGGTCACGGGGCTGGCGGTGAGACGCGACTTGGTGATCTCGAGGTCGGTCTTCGGGAAGATCACCTCGTTGACCGCGGCGATGTTGTTGCCGGCCGCGGCAGCCGGTGTGAAGACGCAGCTGCCCGAGCTCTCGTAGCCCAGCTGCGACTCGTCGGAGCAGGCGCGGGCGGTATTGCCGAGCGAGATCACGGCAGCCGGGCCCGTAAGCGAAAACGTCAGGTCGAAGTTCACCTCGCTGGAGGGATCGAGGAAGTTGGCCGCACCCGCCGCCAGGGTGCACTCGACGTCGGCGTTGGCCCCCGCCTGCGTGCAGCTCACCGTGCCGGCGTTCTTGGTGGTGTCGAGCGTGAAGCCGCTCTCCGCGGGCTCGGCGTTGACGGCGGCCACGGCCAACAGATTGACGCTGTAGCCGGCCGGCACACTGAGCCGGTCCGTCATGCGCACGGCCTCGGCGCGCGAGACGCCGTTGGCCTGAACGCGGAAGCGGTAGCGCAGCGTGTCGCCGAAGCCGAAAGCCGACTGCCCCGCAGGCAGCACGCGGGTCTTGGTCTGCACCATGTCGACTTGCGGCACCTTGAAGTCGACCGTGACCTGGCCCTGGTTGTTGCCCAGCGCCTGGGCGTCGTTGCAGGCGCCGGTCAAGTCGCCCGGTGGGCGCAGGCGGAATTCGCAGTTGCGCAACGCATCCAGCGCGACGGATGCCGTGTTGGTGAAGGTCTCAACGATGCCGGTCGGCGGCATGCCGGGTGTCTTGAGCACCCGCGCGCGAATCACCACGCTGTAGAAGTCGTAGCGCGGCACCTGCGCGCCCACGGGCGTGCTGCAGCTCACTGTGCCGGCGCCGGTGTTGACGCTGCAGGTCATCGGCGGCGCCGACCCGCTGCCCACAGGCGTGGCATCGAGAATCACAAAGCGGCTGGTGGGCAGGCTGTCGCTGACGGTGAGCGGCCCGTCGATCAGGTTCGGCCCCAGGTTGCGGGCGACGATGGTGTAGCTGACGACCTGGCCGACCCGCGGCTCGGTGGCACTGTTGGGCGGCGTCACCGTCTTGCTTGTGATGGCCGCATCGGTGCGGCCATTCAAGGTGATGGCGGCTGCATCGGACAGCGCCGCACCCGCCGCGGGCGTGAGGATGGCATCGGACGAGCTGAGGCTGGCCGTGTTGGTGAAGGTGCCGGTCTCGAAGGGGCGGTCCACACGCACGAGGACCGTGATCGTGGTGCCTGGGGCGACGCCGGTGAAGCTGCAAGCCAGTTGCGCCTGGCCCGCGGCCAGCGCGAAGCAAGTCCCGCCCGCAGTGCCAACGGGCACCGTGAACGAGACCACAGGCGAAGGCGTCTGGTGGCTGGGCACATCGACAGCGGGGCCGGTGGTGTTGAGGATGGCCGGCAGGTCGTCTCTCAGGTCCAGTGTCGGGATCGTCTGCTGCGCCGGGTTGACCGCCGTGGACGGCGTGGTGATGGTGATGCGCCAGAAGTGCGACAGCGCGCTGCCGGGCACCACGGGCGGCGTGGCTGGCGAGTCGACCCAGGTGCTGCCGTTGCTTGACGATTCCTTCCGCACCCCCGCCTGCGCTTGGCCGGAAATCACGGGCGTGCCCACCGTGCCGGCATCGGCGCAGTCGGCACCCGCGTTCTGATTGCCGTCGGGGGGCTGCGGCCCGGCCGTGCTGGGCAGGCCCAGGTCGCTCAGCGCCGTGGCGCCGGTGCAGGCCCGGTTTTCCAGAAATCGCGGCGCCGCGAGCGCCGGTGAGATGCGCGTCGTCAGCACCAGCGTCAGGCTGTCGCCCACGACCAACGTGCCCGCAGCGTCGCGCAGGCAGACCACGCGACGCCGGCCGGTTCCGGCTGAGTCGGCGCCGCTGTCGGTGCAGCTCCAGCCCGCGCCGGCCGACACGAACTGCTCGTCGTTGGACATGGTGTCGACCACGCGCAGCGGCCGGGGCCCCGTGCCGGCGGTGTGGACAGCGGCAACGACGCCCGTGTTGGTGACGCTGATCGTGCTCGTCAGCAACGCGCCGGGCGGCAGGGGGCCGGGCGTCTTGTTCTTGGTCAGGGCCAGGTCGGCGTACGGCGGGATCACCTCGAACGGCACCAGGGCCAGGTTGTTGCCAGTGTCGGTGTCGGTGACGCCGCCGGGCAGCGCGCCCCCCGGGCCCGTCACCACCTCGAGGCCGAACTGGCCGCTACCGGGCGTGGCGCGGGTGGTCAGCGGAATCGCGAACACTTGTTCGCCGCCCGCCGCGACCGTGCCCGTGGTGCAGGTGAGCACCGTGCCCGTGACGCCGTTCACGGTGCCCGGTCCGCTGTTCACGCAGTCCGGTGGCAGCGACCCAACAACAAAGCCCGCCGGGACACCCACGCGCAGCGCGCCTCCACTCAGCGTCTGCGGTCCGCCGTTGATGTAGCGCGCCAGCAGCGTGTGCGGTGTGCTCACCATCGTCGGCGCCGGAAAGCTGCCCGCGGGGCGCGGATCGCTGCCCGGCTCCACCGTGAACGGCCGCGACACGGTGTCGTTGAGCGGGTTGATGTCGATGTAGTCGCTGCCCACAGGGGCGATGGCAGCGTTGTTGACGAGCCCCCCGCTGCCGGCCAGCGTGGGCCGGCCCTGCAAGGTGATGGACCCCAGGCTGGCCAAGGGCCCGCTGGCGGTGCAGCGCAACAGCCGCGTAGCCTGCGCATCGGCCACGCTGTCGCAGCTGTAGCCGGGTGCGCTGACGCTGGTCAAGGTGAACTCGGACGCCGAGCCGGGCAATTGGTCGGTCACCGTGACGCCGCTGCCCACAGGGATGCTGTCGCCGGCGACGATGGCAGGTGTCAGCGTGAACGTGGCGGTCTGCCCGTTGAGCACCGTGGTGCTCGGAGCCATGGTCTTGGAGACCGTGAGGTCACCACCGGACACGACGAAGAACGAATCCGCGGCCGAACTCACGGGTGGCCCAGCGAAGGTGGCGGTGACATTGCCACCTCCCAGGACCCGGCCGCGGACGTTGAAGCTGAAGTCGACGATCGTGCCAGTGCCGACGGGGTTGACGGCGGTGCAACTCACCACCTGGGCCGAACCCACCGCTCCACTGACCGAGCAGCCCGGAGGCAAAGGCCCCACGACCTCGAGCACCGAAGGGGAGTCGATCGTCACTGTCTCCGGCCCGCTGCCACTGAGGCGGGTCACCTGCACCTGCAGCAGCACCGTCTGCTCGCGCCCGATGCGCGTGGGCAAATCGATCGAATTGACCGTCAAGGCGGCCCACGCGGGAAGCGCCGAGCACAAGCCCAGCAAAGCGAGCGCTAGCGCACGGACACACCGTCCGGCACTTTCAATTGAACCTTCTGCCAATGTCGCCCGCTGCCGCAATTCTTGGCCTTGCTCTCTGGATGGGGTGTGCCCGGATGGTCGAAAGCCGGGGGGCGATTGTGAGAAGCCCGGCACAGAAAACCTGTCGCATTTGTGCGTCAAGATGGTTATTTGCGCCCCCCGAGATGAGGTCCCTGAGTCACTCAGGCGGGTCGTCCGAACAGCGCGTCAGCGATTGAAGAGTCCGAAGAGGGTCATTGGGCGAATCAATCGACGGGCGTTATCGAGGGCCGTAGCATCCGCTCCGTCTATCAACTTCCCCCTCTCCATAGGAGCTACACATGTCAATCATCAACACCACCGTTCCCGCGTTCAAGACCACCGCCTTCGTCAACCGCGGCGGCAAGGGCGAGTTCATCGAAGTCAGCGACGCCACGCTGAAGGGCAAGTGGTCCGTGCTGATCTTCATGCCGGCGGCCTTCACCTTCAACTGCCCGACCGAGATCGAGGACGCAGCCGAGCACTACGCCGAGTTCCAGAAGCTCGAGACCGAGGTCTACATCGTCACCACCGACACGCACTTCTCGCACAAGGTGTGGCACGAGACCAGCGACGCCGTCGGCAAGGCCAAGTTCCCGCTGGTCGGCGACCCGACGCACACGCTGACCAACGCCTTTGGCGTGCACATCCCCGAAGAGGGCCTGGCGCTGCGCGGCACCTTCGTCATCAACCCCGATGGCGTCATCAAGACGGCCGAGATCCACAGCAACGAGATCGCCCGCGACGTGAAGGAAACCGTGCGCAAGCTCAAGGCCGCGCAGTACACCGCCAAGAACCCCGGCCAGGTCTGCCCGGCCAAGTGGAACGAAGGCGCCAAGACGCTGACGCCGTCGCTCGACCTCGTCGGCAAGATCTAACTCAGCCACCCCCGGAGCGCCTGACGGCGCTCCCCTTCCCAACCGTTCGGGCTGAGCCTGTCGAAGCCCTGCCCCCGCTTCACGGGCCCAGCCCCAACGGATCACCACCTTCCGAGGTCCAGACCATGCTCGACGACGCCATCAAGAGCCAGCTCACCGCCTACCTGCAGCGCCTGCAGCAGCCGATCGACCTGATCGCCTCGCTCGACGCCAGCGAGACGGCGGCCGACATGCGCGAGCTCATCACGCAGATCGCGGCGCTGCACCCGACGATGGTGTCGGCACGCTTCGACGGCACGGCCGCGCGCGTGCCCTCGTTCCAGATCACCCGGCGCGGCGCCGACATGGGCATCAGCTTTGCCGCGCTGCCGATGGGCCACGAGTTCACCTCGCTGGTGCTGGCGCTGCTGCAGGCCGGCGGCCACCCGCCCAAGGTGGAGCAGGCGCTGCTCGACCAGGTGAAGGCGCTCGAACCCGGCCAGGACCTGGTCTTCGAGACCTGGATGAGCCTGACCTGCCACAACTGCCCCGATGTCGTGCAGGCGCTCAACCTGATGGCGGTCCTGAACCCGCGCATCCGCCACACCGCCATCGACGGCGGCGTGTTCCAGAAGGAAGTCGAGGAGCGGCAGATCCTGGCCGTGCCGCTGGTCTTCTTGAACGGCGAGGTGTTCTCCTCGGGCCGCATGGAGCTGGCCGAGATCCTGGCCAAGGTCGACACCGGCGCGGCGCAGCGCGCGGCGGCCTCGCTGTCGCAGAAGGAGTCCTTCGATGTGCTGATCGTCGGTGGCGGCCCCGCCGGCGCAGCCGCGGCCGTGTACGCCGCGCGCAAGGGCATCCGCACCGGCGTGGTGGCCGAGCGTTTCGGCGGCCAGACGCTCGACACTTTGGGCATCGAGAACTACATCAGCGTGCTCGAAACCCAGGGCCCGAAGTTCGCCGCTGCGCTGGAAGCGCATGCCGCGCAGTACGGCGTGGACATCACGCGCATGCAACGTGCCGCCAAGCTGGTGCCGGCCTCGGTGCCCGGCGCGCCAGTGAAAGTGCTGCTGGAAAGCGGCGCCGAGCTCTCGGGCAAGACCGTCATCCTGGCCACCGGCGCGCGCTGGCGCGAGCTGGGCGTGCCCGGCGAGCAGACCTACCGCAACAAGGGCGTGGCCTACTGCCCGCACTGCGACGGCCCGCTGTTCAAGGGCAAGCGCGTGGCCGTCATCGGCGGCGGCAACTCGGGGGTCGAGGCCGCCATCGACCTGGCCGGCATCGTCGGCCACGTCACGCTGCTGGAGTTTGGCGACGCGCTGCGCGCCGACGCCGTGCTGGTGGCCAAGCTGAAGAGCCTGCCCAACGTGAGCATCCACGTGATGGCGCAGACCACCGAGATCACTGGCGAAGGCGGCAAGGTCAACGCGCTGGTCTACAAGGACCGCCACACCGGCACCCTGCACACCGTCGAGCTCGAAGGCGTGTTCGTGCAGATCGGCCTCGTGCCCAACACCGAGTGGCTCAAGGGCACGCTGGCACTCAGCCGCTACGGCGAGATCGAGGTCGACGCCAAGGGCGCCACCAGCCTGCCCGGCGTGTTCGCCGCGGGTGACGCGACGACGGTGCCCTTCAAGCAGATCGTCATCGCCGCCGGCGATGGCGCCAAGGCCGCACTGGGTGCCTTCGACTTCATGATGCGCAACAGCGTCGAAGCGCCGGCCCCCGCCACGAAGGCCGAGCCGGCCACGGCCTGATCAGCCCAGGCGCACGGTGCCGATCGGCGCCAGGTGCGCCGCCACCAGCTGCCACGAGTCACCGCCGTCGCCACTGGCCCAGAGGTGGCCGGTGGTGCTGCCCATTAGCAGCGTGCGGCCGTCGGCGCTGACGTCGAGGCCGTGGCGGTAGACGAGGTCGAAGCAGTCCTGCTGCGGCAGGCCGGTGGTGAGCGTCTCGAAGCTGCGGCCGCCGTCACGCGTGCGGTTCACCACCAGCGCGCCGCCCACCGGGATGCGCAACTCGTCCTTCACGGCGGGCACGAACCAGGCCGTGTCGGGGTCTTGCGGGTGCACGGCCACCGCAAAGCCGAAGCTCGAGCGCGGCGACTTCACTTCATGCCAGTTCGCGCCTCCGTCGGTGCTGCGCCAGATGCCGCCATGGTGCTGGCACCACAGCACCTCGGGTGCGGCCGCGCAGCGCACGATGCGGTGCGGGTCTTGCGCGTTCTGGTCTTCGGCCAGTTCGGGGGGCATGAAGTCCGCGCGCATGCCGCGGGCCGACAGCGCCCAGCTCTGGCCGCCGTCGGTGGTCTTCCAGGCGCCGCCGCAGCTGATGGCCACCAGCAGTTCACCGGGCCGGCCGGGGTGTGGGCAAATGGAATGCATGGCCGGCGCGTCGTTGCCACCGCCCATCCACTGCTCGCGTTCGGGGCGGCGCCAGAGGCTGTCGACGAGGCTCCAGTGGCGGCCGCCGTCGGCGCTGCGGAACAGGCCGCCGGGCAGCGTGCCGGCCCACACCGCGCCATCCGCATGCTCCAGGGCCCACACCTGCAGCAGCTTCCACGCAGGGCCGGGTGCGCCCTCAGGCTGCGGCGGGTAGGCGGGTGCATCGACCTCGGTCCAGGTCGCGCCTTCGTCTTCGCTGCAGTGCAGCTTGGCGCCGTAGTGGCCCAGGTTCAGCGCCGCGAGCATCGGCCGGCCCGGCCCGGCCGGTGGCAAAGTCATCGTCACCGGATCGCCGACGAAGTGCGTGCGCGCCACCTGCCAGGTGGCGCCTCGGCGGTGCATCTCCACCAGGCCTTTGCGGGTGCCGATCCAGGCGCGGTCGTCGCGAGTGGGGTTCGTCATGGCGGGCCTTTGGGTGTGACGTTGGCGCTCAACCGCCCGACAGCGCCTGCAGCACGTGCACCGTGCAGCCAGCGGCCAGCAGCTGGGTGAGTGCGATGCGGTCGTCGCAGCGGTGGCTGTCGATGAAGATGACGACGTTGGGCCGCACGTGGCCCTGCTCGTCGAGCACATAACCGCGCAGGCGCGGATTCACTGAGAAGGCGTCTTCGAGCGCGGCGCGCAGCGTGGTGGCGCCGCTGTCCACCGTGGGGGTTTCGGTGTAGCGGCGCAGCTGGGGGGTGAAGACCACACGCGGCATGGGCCTATGATGCCTCGGCGCTGGCCGGCGGTGTAGCCGGGGCACCCCTGGGCTTGCTTGCGCGGCCGCCGGCTTCTGCCTCTCAGTGCGCGAGGATCTTCGACAGAAACTCTTGCGCGCGGGGCGAACGCTTCTCGGGGCTGCCGAAGAACTCTTCCTTCTTGCAGTCCTCGACGATCTTGCCGGCGTCCATGAAGATGACGCGGTGGCTGACCTTGCGCGCGAAGCCCATCTCGTGCGTGACGACCATCATCGTCATGCCTTCCTTGGCCAGCAGCACCATCACGTCGAGCACCTCGCCCACCATCTCGGGGTCGAGCGCGCTGGTGGGCTCGTCGAAGAGCATCACGATCGGGTCCATGCTCAGCGCGCGAGCAATCGCCACGCGCTGCTGCTGGCCGCCGGAGAGCTGCCCCGGGAACTTGTCCTTGTGTGCCATCAGGCCCACGCGGTCGAGCATCTTCAGGCCGCGTGCCTGCGCGTCGCTCTGGCTGCGGCCGAGCACGCGGATCTGCGCCAGCGTGAGGTTCTCCGTCACGCTCAGGTGCGGGAACAGCTCGAAGTGCTGGAACACCATGCCGACGCGGCTGCGCAGCTTGGGCAGGTTGGTCTTGGGGTCGGAGATGCTGATGCCGTCGACCGTGATGTCGCCCTTCTGGAAGGGCTCCAGCGCGTTGACGGTCTTGATCAGCGTGCTCTTGCCGCTGCCCGAAGGCCCGCAGACCACCACGACCTCGCCCTTCTGGATGGCGGTGGTGCAGTCGGTCAGCACCTGGAAGCTGCCGTACCACTTGCTGACGTTCTTGATCTCGATCATGGGGGCTGCCCTAGCGAATGATGGCGATTCGGTTCTGCAGCCGCCGCACGAGCATGCTCAGCGAGAAACAGATGACGAAGTACACGACGGCCGCCACGAGATAGGTCTCGACGGGCCGGTTGAAGTTCTTGCCGGCGATCTCGAAGCCCTTGAGCAGGTCGTAGGCGCCGATGGCATACACCAGGCTCGTGTCCTGGAACAGGATGATGGTCTGGGTCAGCAGCACCGGCAGCATGTTGCGGAAGGCCTGCGGCAGCACGATCAGCTGCATCGTCTGCGGATAGGTCATGCCCACCGCGTAGCCCGCGTGCACCTGACCCTTGGGCACGCTCT
>JAIYDH010000256.1 GCA_027487585.1 Rubrivivax sp. | reverse complement strand
TTGCCCGGGTTGGCGGCGGCGTCGAACTGGATCAGGTTGGTCAGCGTGCGTTCGCCCTCGGCGCTGCGGAACTCGCGCTTCAGGCCCGACACCACGCCGTAGCTGACGCTGGGGCCGATGCCAAAAGGGTGGCCCACGGCGATGACGTGGTCGCCCGGCATCAAGTCGGCGGTGGAGCGCATGGTGGCGGCCTCGAGGTCGTCGGGCAGGCTCAGCGCCTTCAGCACCGCGAGGTCGTTCTCGGGCTGCGCGCCCACCAGGACGGCCTCGCTCTCGTGGCCGTTGGCAAAGCGCACCTTGATCTTCTTGCTGCCCCAGACCACATGCAGGTTGGTCAGGATGGTGCCGTTGTCGATGATGACGACGCCGGTGCCCAGGCTGCGCTCCATGGCGCGCTTTTCGGGGCTTTCGTCGGCGGCCGCATCGTCTTCGTCGGCGAAGCCCGTGACGCGCACCACCGAGGGCAGGATGGCCTGGTAGGCCTTGGTGGCCTGCGAGGGCAGGGGTTCTTTCTCAAGGCTTTCGCGCACCGCGAGATCGATGTCGTCCTGCGTCACCGCACGTGGTCCGGCGCCCAGGCGCTGCACGGCCAGCATCGCCAGTGCGGCCAGCAGCGCGCCGATCACGGCCCAGGCCGCCGGAGGCAGGGCGCGCAGGCGCTGGGCCGGCGTGGCGGCGGCTGCCGTGGGAGCCGATGTTCCGGGGGTGATGGCCGGTGCCAACCCGTCCACCGTGTCGGTGGCGGAGGCCGGCCCTACGGGAGGGGGCGGCACGGCAGCCCCGCGGCGCGGCGAGCGGCTGTAGAGCGGGGCCTTGTTCATGGGCGCGCGTCCTCGTCGACCGTTGGAACACTCGCGCCCACCCTATCACGGAAGCCCAGGCCCTGGCAGCCTGACTGGCTCGCCCCTGACGCCGAATAGCGTGCCCTGTGGGCGCGGCATCATCGGCAGTCTGATGCGCCCGATCTGGATCGACAGCCACTGCCACCTCGATGCGCCCGAATTCGACGCCGACCGCGCCGACGTGGTGCAGCGCGCCCGCGCCGCGGGCGTGGCGCTGCAGGTGCTGCCGGCCGTGGCCGCCGAGCACTTCGATGGCGTGGTGGCGCTGGCGCATGCCCACGGCCTGACCTACGCGCTGGGCATCCACCCCCTGTGGACCGACCGCGCCGCCGACGGCGACCTCGATCGCCTGGCCGACGCGCTGCGCCGCCACCGAAACGACCCGCGGCTGGTGGCCGTGGGCGAGATCGGTCTCGACCACTTCGTGCCGGGGCTGGACCGCGTCCGCCAAGAGCACTTCTACCGCGCCCAGCTGAAGCTGGCGCGCGACGCCGGCTTGCCGGTCATCCTGCACGTGCGCCGCTCGGCCGATGCGCTGCTGGCGGGCTTGAACCGCATCGAGGTGCCGGGTGGCATCGCACACGCCTTCAATGGCAGCGACCAGCAGGCGGCACGCTTCGTCGAACGCGGCTTCCGGCTGGGCTTCGGCGGCACGCTCAGCTTCGAGCCGGCACGGCAGATCCGCCACCTGGCGCAGACCCTGCCGCTGGCGGCGCTGGTGCTGGAGACCGACGCGCCCGACATCCCGCCGCAGTGGCTGTACCGCAGCGCCGCCGAGCGCGCGGCCGGCCTGGCGCAGGGCCGCAACGAGCCGGCGGAACTGCCGCGCATCGGCGGCGTGCTGGCCGCCTTGCGCGGGCTGAAGCCCGAGGCCGTGGCCGTCGCGACAGCGGCCAACACCCGGGCGGCCTTGCCGCGGCTGGCGGCGCTGGCTCTGTTGACGTGAACAGCCTGTACGACGCGCGCCAGCGCCTCGTCGGCCTGCCGCCGGTCATCGCGCGCGGCACGCGGCTCGTGGTGCTCGGCAGCTTTCCCGGGGTGGCCTCGTTGCGGGCCGGCGAGTACTACGCGCACCCGCGCAACCAGTTCTGGCCGCTGGTGGGCTCGATCCTGGGCGAGCCCCTGCCGCAGCTGCCCTATGGCGAACGCCTGGCGCGGCTGCGCGAGCGCGGCGTGGGCTTGTGGGATGTGTACGCGGCCTGCCGGCGCGAAGGCAGCCTCGACAGCGCCATCGAGGCCGCGGAACTGAACGACCTCGCCAGCCTGAAGCGCCGCGCCCCGGGCCTGGTGGCGGTGGCTCACAACGGCGGCGAGAGCGCGCGCCACCGCCGCCACACCGAGGCCCTGGGCCTGCCGGTGTGGCGGCTGCCCAGCTCCAGCCCCGCCCACGCCAGCTGGAGCTTCGAGCGCAAGCGGCAGGCGTGGCAGCAGGCCTTCGAGGCCGCCGGGCTGGTGGGCCGGGCCGCCGATGTGCGTGGACAAGACGGCGAGAATGCGCCGATGAACGCCCGCGAGCCGCAACTCCTGCCTGGCGTGACGCTGTCCGAGGACGACGGCGTGCGCTACCTGCACCTGGACACGCCCTGGATCCAGGGCGGCATGCGCATCCGCGCGCCGCAGGTGGTGGAGATCGACTACATCCAGCGCATGCTGGCCGCGCTGCTGTGGCTGCCGCCCGAGGCGCTGGCCGAGGGTGCGGCTGACGCGGTGGCGGTCCAGCTCGGCCTCGGCGCCGGCGCGCTGACCCGCTTCACCGCGCAGCAGCTCAAGATGGACACCACGGTGGTGGAGCTCAACCCGCAGGTCATCGCCGCCAACCAGCGCCACTTCCACCTGCCGCGCGAAGCCCTGGTGGTGAAGGGCGACGCCGCCGACTGGCTGGCGCAGGCGGCGGCGCGCTCGGTGCGGCTGCTGTTCGTCGACCTCTACGATCACGAAGCCGCAGCCCCGGTGCTCGACGACGCCGGCTTCTACGCCGCCTGCCACCGGGTGCTGCAAGAAGGGGGGGTGATGGCGGTCAATTTGTTTGGCCGCGACGCGAGCTTCCATGACAGCATCGGACGCATCGCCGGGGCCTTCGGCAGCGCGCACACCTGGAGCCTGCGGCCCACGCGGCAGGGCAACAGCGTGGCGGTCGCGGGCCGCGGCGTGGTGCTGCCACCGCGTGACGAGCTTCTGGCGCGGGCCGCGCAACTTGAGCAACGCTTCGGGCGCCTCAAGCTGCTGGCCCGGCAGTGGCCGCGCATGATTCGGCCGTACGCACTGCCTTCCTGACCCGGTCCCGCCCGCCTCCCGATGTCCGCTGTGAACGCTGCCCACACACCACCCGCCCCGGCGGCTGCACCCAAGGCGCAGGCCGCGGTCAAGGGCCGGCTGGAGTGGCCGCTGCTGCTGCAGTGGCTGCGCGAGGACGGCTTCATCGGCCCGGCCGACGCCGAGCGCGTGACGGCCCGCTTTCGTGCTGGCGCCAGCAGCCTGCACCCGTTGGTGCGCTTGGGCGGCGCCGGGCTGCTGAAAAAGGGCAGCGATGCGGCGCTCGATACCGAGGCGCTCACCGAATGGCTGGCCACGCGCTGCCGGCTGCCCTACCTGCGCATCGACCCGCTGCGCGTGGACGTCGGCCGCGTGGCCGAGGTGATGAGCGTTCAGTACGCGCAGATGCGGCTGGCGCTGCCAGTGCAAGTGGGCGAGCGCGAGGTCGTGGTGGCCACGGCAGAGCCTTACGACACCAGCTGGGTGCCGGAGATCGAAACGCATCTGAAGCGCGCCGTGCGCCTGGTGCTGGCCAACCCCGACGAGATCCGCCGCTACACGACCGAGTTCTACGCGCTGGCCAAGAGCGTGCGTGCCGCGCAGAAGAACGGCGAAACGAGCACCACGGCCAGCTTCGAGCAGCTGGTGGAGCTGGGTCGCACCAACAAGGCGCTCGATGCCAACGACCAGGGCGTCGTGCAGGTCGTCGACTGGCTCTGGCAATACGCCTTCGACCAGCGCGCCAGCGACATCCACCTCGAGCCGCGGCGCGACATGGGTGCCATCCGCTTTCGCATCGACGGCGTGCTGCACACCGTCTACCAGGTGCCGCTGGCGGTGATGTCGGCGATGACGGCGCGCATCAAGCTGCTCGGCCGCATGGACGTGGTGGAGAAGCGCCGCCCGCTCGACGGCCGCATCAAGACACGCCGCCCCGAGGGCGTAGATGGTGCCAAGGGTGGCGAGGTCGAGATGCGTCTGTCGACCCTGCCCACGGCCTTCGGCGAGAAGATGGTGATGCGCATCTTCGACCCCGAGACGGTGGTCAAGGGCTTGCCGGCGCTGGGTTTTGGCCCGCACGCGGCCGAGGGCTGGGCCAAGCTGATCGCACGGCCGCACGGCATCATTCTCGTCACCGGCCCCACGGGCAGCGGCAAGACGACGACGCTGTACTCCACGCTCAAGCAGCTGGCCACCGACGAGGTGAACGTCTGCACCATCGAAGACCCGATCGAGATGATCGAGCCGGCCTTCAACCAGACACAGGTGCAGACGGCTCTCGACATGGGCTTTGCCGAGGGCCTGCGTGCGCTGATGCGACAGGACCCGGACATCATCATGGTCGGCGAGATCCGCGACCTGGCTACCGCCGAAATGGCGATCCAGGCCGCGCTCACCGGACACCTGGTGTTCAGCACGCTGCACACCAACGACGCCGTCGGCGCCATCACGCGGCTCGCGGACCTGGGCGTGCCGAGCTACCTGATCGCGGCCACCGTCATCGGCGTGCTGGCGCAGCGCTTGGCGCGCACGCTCTGCACCGCGTGCAAGGTGCGCGACGAGGCCGTCACGCGGGAGTCGCTCGATGCCATCTCCACGCCCTGGCGCATGAACGGCGGCGTGCGCCCGTACAAGCCCGTGGGCTGCCTGGAATGCCGCAACACCGGCTTCCGCGGCCGGGCCGGCTTGTACGAGCTGCTGGCCATGACCGAGGCCGCGCGCGCGGCCGTGCACCCGGCCCTCGACGCCACGGCGCTCAAGCGCGTGGCCGTGCGCGAGGGCATGCGCCCGCTGCGCCTGGCCGGCGCCATGAAGGTGGCCGAGGGCCAGACCACGATCGACGAAGTGCTGCGCAGCACGCCCGCGTTCGACGCCTGAGAGGCCGCACGGCCCCGGGCAGCGCGCCCGGCTGCCCTTACGTGGAAACCACAGCGGGACCCCGGGGCGGGGTTCCTAGAATCGCCCGCCAACGCACGTGCTTTCCTGCGCCGTGCGCAACCAGTTGCGGGAGACGTGGGCTTGAAGATCAAGAGCGAGAAGGACTTCTGGTCCGGGTTGTTGTTCATCGTGATCGGGCTCGGTTTCGCCTGGGGAGCCACCAACTACAGCTTCGGCAGTTCGGCTCGTCCGGGGCCCGCGTACTTCCCGTTCGGCCTGGGCTTCCTCCTGGCCTTGCTCGGGCTGATGGTGCTGATCAAGGCGCTGAAGGTCGACACGAAGGACGGCGACAAGATCGGCCCCTGGCCCTTCAAGCCCGGGATCTGGATCCTCGGTGCGGTCATCGTGTTCGGCCTGCTGCTGCCGCGCCTGGGCATGGGAGTCACGCTGCCGCTGCTGATCGCCATCTCCAGCGTCGGCGGCGGCGAGTTCCGTTGGAAGGAGGTCGTGGCCAACTGCGTCGTGCTGACGGTGGGCTCCTGGCTCATCTTCATCAAGGGACTGGGCCTGACCATCCCGCTGTGGCCCACCTTCCTCGGCGGCTGAACCCGGAGCACGACCATGGACCTGTTGAACAACCTCGCGCTCGGCTTCGGCGTTGCCTTCACGCTGCAGAACCTGCTGTACGCCTTTGGTGGTGCCTTGCTGGGCACGCTGATCGGCGTGCTGCCCGGCCTCGGCCCCGTGGCCACGATCGCGATGCTGCTGCCCAGCATCTACGCGCTCGACGCCACGCCGGCGCTCATCATGCTGGCCGGCATCTACTACGGCGCGCAGTACGGTGGCAGCACCACCGCCATCCTCATCAACGTGCCCGGTGAGAGCTCCTCGGTGGTGACGGCCATCGACGGCTACCAGATGGCACGCAAGGGCCGCGCCGGCCCGGCACTGGCGGCCGCCGGCCTGGGCAGCTTCTTCGCCGGCTGCGTGGGT
>JAIYDH010000321.1 GCA_027487585.1 Rubrivivax sp. | reverse complement strand
TGGCCCAGCAGCGGCAGCGGCATGTCCTCGGCCTTCTTGTAGCGGATGCAGCTCTTGCCCATGTCGAGCTTCTTCGCGCTGGCCTTGGCGTGGGCGGCGGTGAACCAGGCCAGCAACGCGGGGTCGGCGTACAGGCCCATGTGGTAGACGGCCAGGTTGTTCTTCTGCGCGGCCACGCTCAAGAAGGGCAGCGGCAGTGCGGGCTCGCAGTGGTAGCCGGCCGGGTACAGGCTGTGCGGCACCACGTAGGCCGGCATGCCGTAGTTCATGCGCCGCTCGAAGCCCTTGGGCAGGTGGCGGTCGAAGGTGTCGAGCAGCGCCTGCATGGCCGCGCGGCGGTCGTCGGGCAGTTCGGCGAGGTAGGCGTCGACGGTGGCAGCCTGCGATGGCATGGGTGTCTCCTCGTGAACAGGACAGTGAAGGCGGCGTCAGGCACTCGCGGCGGTCAGTGCTTGGTCGATATCCCACAGGATGTCGTCGATGTGTTCCAGCCCCACCGAGATGCGCACCATCTCGGGCGTGACACCGGCCGCGCGTTGTTGCTCGGGCGACAGCTGCCGGTGCGTGGTGCTGGCCGGGTGGCTGACCAGCGTGCGCGTGTCGCCGATGTTGACGAGGTGGCTCATGAACTGCGCGGCCTCGATAAACTTCACGCCCGCCTCGGCGCCACCCTTCACACCGAAGGCGAGCAGGCCCGAGGCCGCGCGCATCTGCCGCATCAGCAGCGCATGCTGCGGGTGGCTCGGCAGCCCGGGGTAGTTGACGAAGCTCACGCGCGGGTCGGCCTGCAGAAAGCTCGCCACGGCCAGCGCATTGGCGCTGTGACGCTCCATGCGCAGCGGCAGCGTTTCGATGCCTTGCAGCACCTGCCACGCACTCATCGGGCTGAGCGCGGCGCCGTAGACGCGCAGCGTTTCCATGCGGCAGCGCATGCTGAAGCCGAAGTCGCCGAAGGTCTCGTAGAACTTCACGCCGTGGTAGCCGGGGCTGGGCTCGGTCATGCCGGGGAACTTGCCGTTGTCCCAGGGGAAGCGGCCGCTCTCCACCACCACGCCGGCCAGCGTGGTGCCGTGGCCGCCCAGGTACTTGGTGGCGCTGTGCACCACGATGTCGGCGCCGTGCTCGATGGGGTTGCACAGCGCCGGGCTCGGCACCGTGTTGTCCACGATCAGCGGTACGCCGTGCGCATGCGCCACGTCGGCCACGGCGGCGATGTCCAGCACCACGAGGCTGGGGTTGCCCAGGCTCTCGGCGAAGAAGGCGCGGGTGTTCGGCCGCACGGCAGCGGCCCAGGCATCGGGCTTCGTGGCGTCGACGAACGTGGTCTCGATGCCGAACTTGGCCAGGTTCACCGACAGCATCGTCACGCTGCCGCCGTACAGCGCCCCGGCCGCGACCACGTGGTCGCCGGCCTGCAGCAACGTCATCAGTGCCATGGCCTCGGCCGCCATGCCGCTGGCGCTGGCCACCGCGGCGCGGCCGCCTTCGAGCGCGGCCACGCGCTCCTCGAGCGCCGCCACCGTGGGGTTGCTCAGGCGCGAGTAGACGTTGCCGAAGGTCTGCAGGTTGAAGAGCGCCGCCGCGTGCTCGGCGCTGTCGAAGACGAAGCTCGTGGTCTGGTAGATCGGCAGCGCGCGAGCGCCGGTCTCGCGGTCAGGCACCTGGCCGGCGTGGATGGCCAGGGTCTCGGGGCGAAATCGGCGCTGGGTCATTGCGGGGCCTTCATGCGGTGCGGCGCTGGGCCGAGATCACGCCGGTGTTCACGCCCGCCCAGTGCAGCCCGCCGAAGAGCCGCGCGTGCTCGATCTTCACGCAGCGGTCCATCACCGACTCCAGCCCCGCGGCGCGCGCGATGGCGTCAGCCTCCATATTCATCACGCCCAGTTTCTGCCAAAGGCACCGGGCGCCGATGGCCACGGCACTGTGGGCGATCGGCAGCAAGTCGGCGGGCTTGCGGAACACGTCGACCATGTCGACGGCAAACGGGATGTCTTCCAGCCGCGGATAGCAACGCTCGCCCAGAATGGCCTCGGCCTTGGGGTTGACCGGCACGATGCGGTAGCCCTTGCCCTGCAGATAGCTGGCGGCGAAGTAGCTCGGGCGGTTCCAGTCGGCCGACAGGCCGACCACGGCGATGGTGCGGCAGTCTCGCAGGATGCGCCGCAGCAGCGCCTCGTTGGGGGCGGCAGCGGCGGCCATCGAGTTCAGGCCCCGGGGCTGCGCCGCCAGCCGCGCTCGGCCAGCAACGCGTCGATGTCGGCCGAGAAGCCTTCGAAGCGGTCGGGGTCGTACTTGATCTTGCTCGTGTAGTACTGCGCCAGCGAGGTGATGCCGTGTTCGGCCCACAGCGCCGCCATCTCGGGGCTCAACTCCATGTAGCGCGCGCGCCCGCGGCGTTCGCGCTCGCCGAAACGCGTGTCGATGTCCTCGCCGCTGGGGCGCTGGTAGCGCTCGTCGTGGATCCAGGCCGCCGGCGGCAGGCGGTCGCGCTGTGTGGGCGCCTCGGCGGGCCAGCCCACCACCAGGCTGGTGACGGGCAGCACGTTCTCGGGCAGCTCCAGGAAGTCGGCGATGCCGCGCATCGAGAACAGCGTCGTGCCCATGTAGCAGATGCCCAGGCCGTGGCTCTCGAAGGCCAGCGCGGCGGTCTGCGACAGGATCATCGCGTCGAAGGCGGCCGTGTGCCAGCTCACCAAATCGGCAAATCCCAGCCGCGCACCGCGCCGCGCCAGCCACTCGCGCGTGCGAAAGCTGTCGGCGCAGAAGGTCAGCACCAGCGGTGCCTGGCGCACCATGGGCTGGCCGCCGTGCAGCTCGAACAGCACCTCCTTGCGCGCCGCGTCCTGCGTCTTGACCACCGAGATCAGGTTGAGGTTGCCGCTGCTGGACGTGCCGTGCAGCGCCTCTTCGAGCACGTGGTCGACCAGGCCGGCAGGCAGCGGATCGGGCTTGTAGTCGCGGATGGAGCGGTGCGCGGCCATCAACGCGGCGAACGACTGGGCGGGTGTGTTCATGGCGGCCAATGATGCCAGCGCTGCTACACTGAAACCGTCAGGAGAGAGCCGCAGCGCAGCTTGCGAGGCGGCCGCCGAAGGCGCTGCACAACGCTCAGGCAAAAGGACTGGCACGTCAGGGAGTCAGCTCCCACCTCACTGGAGAGAGGTTGCCCGCAAGGGCAGCCCACCGAAGGGGCAAGGCCCACCGAACCGGCGGTGGCCGAATCTCTCAGGTAAAGCGGACAGCGAGGGCCACGGGTTCTC
>JAIYDH010000050.1 GCA_027487585.1 Rubrivivax sp. | reverse complement strand
CGCCTTCGGCTTCGTGCAGGCCCGCACGGCGATGAGGGCGCGGGGCTGAAGCCATGACCAGCGCCGACGCGCGGGCGCAGCTGCGCGAGCTGTGCTACCTGCGGCCCGCCGAGGCCGCCTCACTGGGCCGAAAACTCGGCTTGGCCGACGGTCCCCTGGCGGCCGAGGGCTGGCTGCATGTGGCGCTGGCCGAGGTGCGCTCGGGCCCCACCGACCCATCCGACGAAGCGCTGGAACGGGCGCGCCGCGGCTTCGAGGCCCGAGCCGACCGCACCGGGCTGGCCTGGTGCGACGAGGTCCGCGCCATCGCCCTGCGGCGCCGCGGCGACTACACCGCCTCGGCGCAGCTGCAGACCGAACTCGACGAGCGCACCGACATCGACCGCGAGCCGCTTTACCGCTTCGTGGCACACAACTCGCGGGCCATCACGCACAAAGTCAATGGCCGTTGCGATGACGCGCTGCGCCACTTCTACGCTGCATACGAGGCTGCGGCCGAAAGCGGCCTCGACGGACCACGCATCACCGCGCTGGGCAACCTCGGCGGCTTCCACCAGGACCTGTTCAACCTCGACGACGCCCACCGCCTGAGCGAAGAAGCCCTGGCCGAGGCGCGGCGCTGCGGCATGCGCCAGGTGGTCACGGTGGCCGGCGCCAACCTGGTGTATGCACGCCATGCCTTGGGCGACGCCGCCGGCGCGCGGGAGATGGCGGGATTCCTGCTCGACCATCCCGACGAGACGCTGCCCGATCTCGAACACAGCTTCCCGCTGCCACTGGCCTTGGGCCACCTCGCCAGCGGTGAGGTGGAAGCCGCGCTGCGTTTCCTGGGCGCCGGCGCGGTGGCCGGCATCGCCGATGGCGACGGCCAGTGCGACTGGGCCTGGATCAAGGCGCGCTGCCTGCTGGCGCAAGGCAACGCCGCCGGCGCGCGCGAGCTGATCGAGCACACCTTGCAGCAACGGGCCGAGCGCCAGATGGCCGAGCAGCCTTACCCCTCGATGCAACTGCGCCAGGCACTGGCCGAGGCGTGCGAGCAGCTTGGCGACCACCGCGCCGCGCTGGGCTGGCAACGCGAGGCACACGACCTCTATGTGCACCTGGTGGGCCGCAGTGCGCGCGCACGCTTCATTGCGCTGGAGGTCAGCCACCAGTTGGCCTCGACGCAGCGCGAGCGCGACCGTGCCGTCATGGACCACCGCGCGGTCGAAGACGACCGCCGCCGCCTCGTGGAGCTCAACGCCGCGCTGCAGGCGAAGATCACCGAAACCGAGCAACTGCATCAGGCCTTGCGCGAGCAGGCGCTGCACGATCCGCTGACCGGCCTGCACAACCGCCGCTACCTCTACGAGGTCGGCCCTGGATTGCTGGAACTGGCCCACCGCCAACAGCGAATCGCCTGCGTGGCGCTCATCGACCTGGACCACTTCAAGCTGCTCAACGACACCTACGGCCACAGGGCCGGCGACCAGGTGCTCAGGCGCTTTGCCACGCTGCTGAAGCACACGATGCGCCGCTCGGACATCCTGTGCCGCTACGGCGGCGAGGAGTTCGTCGCGGTGATGCCCGAGATCGACGCTGACGGCGCCCAGGCGATGCTGGCGCGCCTGCTCGAAGCGCTGCAGACGATGGCGCCCGAGCCCGGCCGGCGGCGCGTGCCCAACGGCAGCTTCTCGGCCGGCATCGCGGTGTTTCCGCGCCATGGCAACACGCTGGAGAAGCTGCTGCACCGCGCCGACAAGGCGCTGTACACGGCCAAGCACCAGGGCCGGGCGCGCATCGAGCAGGTACCGGCCACCGGGTACGGAACGTTCGCCTGAGCGGGCTTGGGCGATGAGCCGCTCTCAGCGGACTTAGGCGATGAGCCGCGCTCAGCGGGCTTAGCCGATGAGCCGCTCTCAGCGGGCTTAGCCGATGAGCCGCGCTCAGCGGCTCTTGGCCGGCCGCGTGAGCACGGTCGGAAAACTCACCGGCAAGGCCTCGGGGAAGTCGCGGCTGTAGTGCAGGCCGCGGCTCTCGTGGCGGCGCAAGGCGCTGCGCACGATGAGCTCGGCGCACACCACCAGGTTGCGCAGCTCAAGCAGGTCGCGGTTGACGCGGAAGTTGGCGTAGTAGTCGTCGATCTCGTCACGCAGCAGCTTGATGCGGTGCAGTGCCCGCTCGAGCCGCTTGGTCGTGCGCACGATGCCGACGTAGTTCCACATCAAGAGGCGCAGCTCGTCCCAGTTGTGGGCGATCACGACCTGCTCGTCGGCGTCCTCGACCTGGCTCTCGTCCCAGGCCGGCGGTGCCGGGCCGTCGGCAGCGGGCAATTGCCGGATCGCCTCGGCACAGCTTTGCCCAAGAACCACGCACTCGAGCAGAGAGTTGCTGGCCAGCCGGTTGGCGCCGTGCAGGCCGGTGTAGGTGGTTTCGCCCACCGCAAACAGGCGCGGCAGGTCGGTGCGGCCGTCGAGATCGGTGACCACGCCGCCGCAGGTGTAGTGCGCCGCCGGCACCACCGGGATCGGCTGGCGGGCGATGTCGATGCCCAGTTGCAGGCAGCGGGCGTGGATGGTTGGGAAGTGCTCGCGCAAGAAGGCCTCGCCCTTGGCGGCGACGATGGGTCGGGCATCGAGCCAGACGTGGTCGAGGCCATGCCGCTTCATTTCGAAGTCAATGGCACGGGCGACGATGTCGCGGGGCGCGAGTTCGCCCCGTTCGTCGTGCGCCGGCATGAAGCGCGCGCCGCCCGGATCGGCCGGGCCGGTGGACGGCAGCGTGAGGATGGCGCCCTCGCCGCGCAGCGCCTCAGTAATGAGGAAGCTGCGCTCCTGCGGGTGGTACAGGCACGTTGGGTGGAACTGGATGAACTCCATGTTGCCCACGCGGCAGCCGGCCCGCCAGGCCATCGCGATGCCATCGCCGGTGGCGGTGTCGGGATTGCTGGTGTAGCGATAGACCTTGCCGACCCCGCCGGTGGCCAGCACCACCGCCTCGGCGGCCAGCGTCTCGACGCGGCCCTGGTCGATGTCGAGCGCATACACACCGTGACAACGAGGGGCCTCGCCAGGGTGCTTGAAGTGGCGCGAAGTGATCACGTCCACCGCCACCCAGCGCTCGCGCAGCGTGATGTTCGGGTGGGCGCGGGCCCGCAGCAGCAACGCCTCATGGATGGCGCGGCCCGTGGCATCGGCCGCGTGGGCGATGCGCCGCACCGCGTGGCCGCCTTCGCGCGTGAGGTGCAGGCCAAGTGGACCCTCGGGGTCGGCGGAGAAGTTCACGCCCTGGTCGACGAGCCACTGCACCGCTTCGGCACTGTGTTCGGCAATGAAGCGGGCGGTGTGCTCGTCGACGATACCGGCACCGGCGTCCTGCGTGTCGCGCACGTGGCTCTCGACGCTGTCGTCAGAGCCCAGAACACCGACGATGCCGCCCTGCGCCCAAGCCGTGGCACTCTCGGACAGGCTCCGCTTGGCCAGCACCACCACCGGGCGGGCGCGCGCCAGTTCCAGCGCCACGGTCAGGCCCGCCAGGCCTGCGCCGACGACGACGACCGGCCGCAGGAAAGGGGTTTCGCTCATCGCGCCTCAGATTTGCAGATTCACGGCCGATTCTAGGGAGCGAAGCCCCCGGGGAGGCCCAGACGTGCAGATGCCCCGCCTATCATCATCGACAGAACATCGACTCGATCAGCGGAGACCCCCCAGATGGCCGCCACACGCCCACCACAGGCCTGGCCCGACACGCAGCGCGTCTTGCAGCGGCCCTCGCGCACCGGTCGCGATGAAGTGAGTGCGCCGGCCACCCAGATCGTCGGCGATCGCGAGGCCTATCTCGGGCAGGCCGCCAGCGACGTCGGCCGCCGCATCTCGGTGGACCAGGTCGCGCTGTTCGTGACTGGCGACGCGGCGACGTCCTTGCAGCAGCAGTTCCAGCGCCTGGGGCCGGAGTTCATCGCCTTGCACGACCTGGGCATGACCGCGTCGCTGCGCTTGCTCAACAGCATGGTCGTGCCAGCCGGAGCCCGGGTGCAGCGCCTGTCAATCCGCCGCCAGGGCCAGGGCGTGGCGCTCGCTGTGATTCCCTTCGTCGAGGTCACGCTGGCCGACGGCAGCCCGGTGCGGGTGTACAGCACGGACGCACAGGCCGAAGGCCCGGTGCGTGCCCAGCTGGCCCGGGTGCTGCTCGCCCACAGCCGCCTGGGCGTGCTGATGGTCGGCGATCTGGCGGCTCGCGTGCTGACGGCCCAGGTAGCACCGCTGCACGAGGCGATGATGCAAGGCGACTGGCCCAACCGGGACCTGCTGCTGGTGCCGCTGGGCAACAGCATCGGCCTGGCGGCCCCGAGCGCGCAACTCGGCCACAACACGCCCGTGGCCGTGCACGTGACGCCCCACGCCGCCAAGCCCAAGCACGTGTGGACCTTTATTGGCGGCGCCTGGAACCGGCTGCACGGCATGCCCGGCGGCGAGCGCGCGCTGCCCACCGAGCTCTCGCGGGCCGTACCCAAGCCGCGCGTGCCCAGCCCCGAGGCCTACACGGAGCCGATGCCGCTGGAGATGCCGCGCCGCACCGTTGCACCCCCAGCGGCCACCCCGAGTCGCGGCATCACGCCAATGCCGGTGCCGGTGCCGGTGCCGGTGCCGAGGCCGATGCCGATGCCGGTGCCCGGTGCGTCGGCCTGGGAGGCGTATGCCCACCGCTGTGCGTTGATCAAGGGCGTGCAGGCCTGTTGCGTGTTCGACATGCACTCCATGGCCGTGATGGCCTTTGCGGGCGATTCACCGGCGCCGGAACGCCTGGCCCGTCAGGGTGCTGCCTTGCTGGCCTCGATGCTCGACGCTTCACGGGCGCTCGGTCTCGGGCCCACGCAACCCGAGACCCACATCAGCACGGCTCACCATCACCTCTTGCTGCGGCCGGTGCCGGGCCACCCTGGCGTGGCCATGCACCTGGTGCTGCAGGCACACGGCTCCAACCTCACGCTGGCACGCATGCAACTCGAGCGCATCAGCTCCCCCAACTGAGCAGCCACCGGCGCGCAATTCTCGGGTCACTGACCGGTCAAGTCTGATCAGCCGGCTTGTCGGCGCTTCAGTGCACCACGCGCTCGAAGCTGAACTCGCCGCCGTCCACGTCGACCGGGATCACGTCCTTCGGCCCGAAGCGGCCTTGCAGGATCAGCTTGCTCACCGGGTTCTCGATGCGCTGCTGGATGGCCCGCTTCAGCGGCCGCGCCCCGAACACCGGGTCGAAGCCGACCTTGGCCAGTTCGGCCAGCGCGGCCGGACTCACGTCGAGCCGCATCTCGAGCTTCTCGAGCCGGTCCTGCAGCAGCTTGAGCTGGATCTTGGCGATGTTCTCGATGTGCTTCTGGTCGAGCGCGTGGAACACCACGGTCTCGTCGAT
>JAIYDH010000027.1 GCA_027487585.1 Rubrivivax sp. | reverse complement strand
CGCGACAGCGCCGAGCCGGCGCGCGAGCTCGTCGTCGGCCAGTGGGCCCTGGTGCCCTGGTTCGCCAAGACGGCCACGCTGCCCTACCTGACGGTGAACGCGCGCTTCGAAGAGCTCGCGGCCAAGGCCAGCTACAAGCTGCCCTGGGCGCGGGGCCAGCGCTGCATCATCCCGGCGGCCTGCTTCTTCGAGCCGAACTGGGAATCGGGCCGCCATGTCGCCTGGCGCTTCGCTCGCGCCGACGGCCGGCCCTGGGGCCTGGCCGGCTTGTGGAACACCTGGGTCGACAAGGCCAGCGGCGAGATCGTCGAGAGCTACACGATGCTGACGCTGAACGCCGACGCTCACCCCTTGATGCGGCGCATGCACAAGCCCGACCCCAAGCTGGCGGCCGATGCGCAGGACAAACGCAGCGTCGTGCCCATCGAGCCCGAAGACGTGGACACCTGGCTGCACGCGCCGCAAGCCGAGGCCGCGGCGCTGGTGCGGCTGGCGCCGCTGGAAGACTTCGAGGCCGGCCCGGCCTGATCAAGCCGATCCGGCCCAGCGCCGCGCCTCGTGCACGGCACCCAGCCGCGCAAAGCAGGGCAGCGCCTCGGCCTGGGCGCGGCGCCGGTCTTCGGGCGTGGCGTCGGGCAGGCTCGCCAGGGCGGCCAGTGCACGGGCTTTTTCGTAGGGCATGTCGTTCTGCTCCGCCAGGCGCAGCGCCTCGGCGTAGCGGGCGCGCGCCGCAGCGCCCCGCAGCAACTGACCGCGCAACCAGCGGCTGCGCGGCAGCACGTTGCGGAAGCGGCCCGAGAGCTTCTCGAGCGCGCGCACGCCGCGGGCGGCGTCGGCCGCGATGGTGGCACTGCCGCCGCCCGGCGCCTGGGACAGCTCGATCAGCACCTCGGTGGCCACGGCGAGGAAGTGCACCCAGTGGTAGCCCGAGGGCGGCTGGCGCGTCACCAGGGTCAGCACCTCGCGCGCGGCCTCCAGCGCCTCGCCCAGCCGGCCCTGGCGCAGGCGCACGACGGCGCGCGCCTGCGCCTTGTCGGCCAGGCTGCTGCCGTCGTTCGGCGCTGTGGGCGTGGCCAGCGCCAGCTCCAGCGCCCGCGCCGCGCCGGCGGTGTCGTCGGCGCCGAGCAGCGCATCGCACTCGTCGAGGTAGCTCCAGCACAGGATCTGCGGGTTGCGCCGCTGCAGCGCCAGCTCGCGGGCGCGCGGCCAGTCGGCGGCCAGCGCGGTGTAGTCGCCGGCGCAGTCGTGCACCGTGGCACGCACGATCCAGACCTCGGCCTCGAGGTTGTAGTCACCGATCTTGCGCACCAGTTCCAGCGCGCGCTGGTTGGCAGCCAGCGCCGGCACCCAGGCGCCGCGCTGGGCCTGGGTGAGTGCGGTGATGTTCCAGACGTAGGCCTCGGCACCGCTCTGCCCGCCCTGCCCGGCCATGCGCACCGCGGCATCGAGGTAGGCGTCGGACCAGCGGTTCAGGCCCAGCCAGCCCATCATGCTGCCGGCGTTGGCCAGCACGCGCGCCAGCGCCTGCGAAGGGCCGGCGCGCTGGCCGACGTTGACGCCGCGCAGCGTCACGTAGGTCACGCGGCCCATGTCGTCGCCGTCGAGGTAGTAGATCTGGCCCAGCGTGCGGTAGATGTCGACGGCGTTGTCGAGCACCGCTTGCCGTGCCGCGTCGCGGCCGTGAAAGCGTGCAGGCGCCAGCGCATGCAGCGCCTGCACAGCCAGCTCACGCAGGCTGGCCCCGTTGGCCGCGGCGCTGGTGGGCACCGGGCGGTCGATCGCACCGACGGCGCGCTCCAGGTTCTCTTGTGCGCCGGCCATGTTGCCCAGGAAGTACTGCGCCGTGCCCAGGCCCTTGAGCCACTGCGCCACACGGCCCGGCTCGGCGGCCGCGTTGCGCTCGCCGCCGTCGACCGCGCGCTGAAAGAAGCCCTGCGCCTCGACGAAGGCGCCGCCACGCAGCGCCTGCTCGCCTGCTCGCTCGAGGTGGTGCAGCGTGCGCGTCGGCTCGCCAGCATTGTCCCAGTGGTAGGCCAGCACGGCATGCGGTGGCGAGGCATCGAGCACGTGCACCGACTCCAGCGCCTGCGCCACGCCGGCATGCAGCGAGCGCCGCTGCGCCGAGCTCATCATGTCGTAGGCCACGTCCCGCGTGATCTGGTGCTTGAAGCGAAAGCGCGACTCCGGCCCGATGCCGTCTGCCGCGCCAGGGCCCACCCCATCAGCCGCCACCTCGGGCTGCGTGAGCTCCGAGCGGCACAACGAGCGCAGCCGCTCGCCGACCTGCGTGCGTTCGCTTTCGAGCGGGTGCGCCTCGGTCACCGTGCGCTCGGCGAAGCGCCGCCCGACGACCGCGCTGATCTTCAGGCACAGCTGCTCGGGCTCGGTCAGGCCATCGATGCGCGAGACCAGCGTGCCCTCCACCGTGGTGGGCAGGTCCATGCTCTCGAGTGCGCCGACCTGGCAGCGGCCAGCCTCGACATGCAACGCACCGCACTCGCGCAGCGCGAGCAGGAACTCCTCACAGAAGTACGGGTGGCCGCCCACGCGCGCGAGCACGAAGTCCTCCAGCGCCGGCGGCAGCTCGGTCACGCCGAGTCGCTGCACCATCAGCGCGCGCATGTCGTCTTCGCCCAGCACGGGCAGATCGAGCACCCGATCGGGATCGAGCGTCCGGCAATGCTGGCGCAGCTCGTTCCAGGCCGCATCGGCCTGCGTGTCGGGCGCGTGGCGGGTGGTGGCCACCAGCAGCAGCGGCAGCCCGGCATGGGCCAGGGCCTGCGCCAGTTCGAGCAGCAAGGCCAGCGAAGAGGAATCGAACCAGTGCAGATCCTCCATCACCAGCAGCATGGGGCCTTCGCGCGCGGCGGCCTGCAGCAGCTGCATCGCGGCAGCGCGGGTGTTGTCGGCCCGCACCTCGCCGCGCAGCTGCGCCGTGTGGCCGTTGTCCTCGATGGACAGGTCGAGCATGTCGCCGAGCAGCGGGGCGGTGTCGCCCAGCCGCTCGCGCAGCCACGCCGGCCAGCCAGCACGCGGGCTGTCATCGGTCAGGCCCAGCAGGCGCTGCACCACCGGGCGCCAGGCGAAATACGGCGTGCTGCGCTCGATGGAAGCCGCCTGGCCCAGCAGCACGCTGATCTGCCGCTCGCGCGCCTGGTTGCGCAGCTCGCCGATCAGGCGTGACTTGCCCAGGCCCGCCTCGGCGCTGATGAGCGCCATGCCGCCGCGGCCGGCGGCCACGTCGTCGAGCGCCTGCCCGAGCACGGCG
>JAIYDH010000030.1 GCA_027487585.1 Rubrivivax sp. | reverse complement strand
GGCCGCGCGCTCGCGCAGGCCGCGGATGCCGAAGCTGCTGGCCTTGGCCAGATCGGCTCGGGCCAGGCCGTGGCCGTTGTCCGACACCTCCAGGCTCAGCACGCCGCCCGAGATGGCCAGGTCCACCACCACCTGCGTCGCCCCGGCGTGTTTTCCCACGTTAGTAAGCGCTTCCTGCGCCGTGCGGTAGGCCGCCAGCGGCACGCCGGCGGGCAGGTTCTGCAAGGCCGGCAGCGCGCTGTCGGGCATGCGCAGCAGGCAGGTGATGCCGGTGCGGCCTTCGAAACGCTGCGTCAGCCACTGCAGCGCCGCCACCAGGCCCTGTTCGAGGATCGCCGGCCGCAGGTTCTGCATGATGCGCTGGCTGGCCTCGATGGCCTGCGTCACGGTGTCTAGCGCTGCGCTGGCGCGCTGGGCGATGCGCGGGTCGGCCGTGTGGCGGCGGATCCAGTCGAGCTCGAACTTCAGTGCCGTGAGCGTGCCGCCAACGTCGTCGTGGATCTCGCGGGCTATTGCCGAGCGCTCGGCCTCGACGCTGGTCTGCAGGTGCCCCGCCAGCTCCGACAGCTGCCGGCGCGATTCGGCCAGGTCGCGGTCGGCGCTCTGGCGGGCGCGGTGGGTGGCGGCGGTGGCCAGCGCGCTCTCCGCCGCCACGGCCAGGCGCGACAGGTTGTTCTTCAGCAGGTAGTCGCTGGCGCCGTTGCGCATGGCCTCCACCGCCGTGTCTTCGCCGATCTGGCCCGATACCAGGATGAAGGGCACCGGCCCGCTGCCGCTCTTGTCCTCGTACTCGCGCAGCAGGCGCAGGGCGTCCAGGCCCGAAAAGCCCGGCAGGTGGTAGTCGGAGATCACGAGATCCCAGGGCTGGGCCAGCGCGGCTTCGAACTGCGGCTGCGTGTCCACCCGCTGGACCTGCAGCACGAGGCCGCCCCGGTGGAGGTGAGCGATCACCAACTCGTGATCGAGCTCCTCATCTTCAAGGTGCAGCAGCCGGACGGGTGTGGGCATCCGTCCAGTATCTCAAAGCCGCCGCCGACCGGGACTTGTGGCCAGCCTGAGCGAAGTGCGGCGGGATTTCTGCCGTCTTCCCCTCAATGTTGGTCGGGGTGGTGCCGAAAAATGCCCTGCAACACGCGCTCCTGGGTGTCGGCACGCATCGGCGGGCCACGGCAGGGGAGTGAACAGTCACCACGGAGATCGGATGCTCGCCCAGGACAACAGCTCAGCGTCAGCCGCTGCCGGCATGCCGCCGCCCGTGCCGATCGACGCCCACGGCGTCGATCTGCTGGCCGCCGCCGACTTGCAGGACCACCTGATGGTGGCCCACAACGATCTCGAGCGACTGCAGCGGCTGCTCACCGATGCCTGCGACCAGCTGATGGGCCATTTCTATGGCGCCAGCGGCGAGCTGCGCACGATGCTGCACACCGCGGTGCAGACCGAGGGCGACACGCCGCAGCTGCACAAGGCCATGGAGCACATGGCCGGGGCCATCACCGCCATGCAGTTCCAGGACATGGCGTCGCAGCTGGTGGCGCACACCACCCGGCGACTGCGCAACTGTGCCGACCGGCTGGCCGCACAGACCATGGGCGACGACGAGGACGGTTCCGCCGTCATCGAGGAGCCGCCTCTCAGGCCGAACCCGGTCACCCAGGACGAGATGGACGCTGGCAGCGTCGAGCTCTTCTGACGCCGCCCCCACCGCCCGCGCCACCCGCCCAGCAGGCCAACGAACCGACTTTTCCCGGAGCTTCCCCATGCACTCGATCCTCGCCGTAGACGACAGCGCCTCCATGCGCCAGATGGTGTCGTTCACCCTCAAGAACGCCGGCTTCAACGTCGTCGAGGCCGTCGACGGTCAGGACGCCTTCGAAAAGGCCAACAGCCGCGACTTCAACCTCGTGCTGACGGACCAGAACATGCCGCGCATGGACGGCATCAGCCTGACCAAGAAGCTGCGCGAGAACCCCAAGTTCAAGAGCACGCCCATCCTGATCCTCACCACCGAGAGCTCCGACCAGATGAAGCAGGCGGGCCGTTCGGCCGGTGCCACCGGCTGGCTGGTCAAGCCCTTCGACCCGGCCAAGCTGGTCGAGGTCATCGGCAAGGTGATCCGCTGATCCCCCGCACCGTGCACAACTTGCCAGGAGTCCCGCGATGGGCGACATGACCAGCGAAGGCGGCCACCTCTCGGCCGGCATCGATCTCAGCCAGTTCTACCAGGTCTTCTTCGAAGAGGCTGGTGAGAACCTGGAAAGCATGGAGCAGATGCTCCTCAACCTCGACATCGGCAACCCCGACGACGAGCAGCTCAACGCTATCTTCCGCTGCGCGCATTCCGTCAAGGGCGGCGCCGCCACCTTCGGATTCGCCGACGTGGCCGAGCTGACGCACCAGATGGAGACGCTGCTGGACAAGCTGCGTCGCCACGAGTTGACGATCACGGCGGCGATGGTCGACGTGCTGCTGGCCAGCGGCGACGCGCTGAAGGCGCAGCTGGCACGCCACCAGGGCAACGGCGGCGATGTCGTCGACACCACCGACCTGCTGGCCACCATCCGTGTGCAAGCCGAAGGCGGCGTGGCTGCCCCCGTGGCGCCTGCCGCGCCGAAGCCCGCGGCCGTGACGGCCCGTGCAGCGGCGCCGGCTGCGGCCCCCGCGGCCCCGGTCGCCGCTGCAGCACCGG
>JAIYDH010000093.1 GCA_027487585.1 Rubrivivax sp. | reverse complement strand
GTCGACGGCAGCGGCCTGGGCCTGGCCATCGTGCAGGAGATCGCGCAGCGCCACGGCGCCAGCATCACGCTGGCCGACGCGCGGCCGCGCCACGCCGGGCCGGCGGCGCCGTCGCCCGGCGCGCTGTTCACGGTGCGTTTTCCGCTGGCCGGCGCTGCAGCGCCGGCTAGCTCTGCATGAGCCGCTTGCTGCGCGACACGGACATGAGGATGCCCAGCCCCAGGCCGAGCGTCACCATCGCCGTGCCGCCGTAGCTCACGAAGGGCAGCGGCACGCCCACCACGGGCAGGATGCCACTGACCATGCCCATGTTGACGAAGGCGTAGGTGAAGAAGCTCATCGTCACCGCGCCGGCCAGCAAGCGCGTGAAGACCGTCGGCGCCTCGGCGGCGATCACCAGACCGCGGAAGATCAGGAAGGTGAACGAGGCCAGCAGCACCAGCACGCCACTCAAGCCGAACTCCTCGGAGAAGGCGGCGAAGATGAAGTCGGTGGTGCGCTCGGGGATGAACTCCAGGTGCGTCTGCGTGCCCATCATGAAACCCTTGCCTGACAGGCCGCCGGAGCCGATGGCGATCATGCCCTGCAGGATGTGGAAGCCCTTGCCGAGCGGGTCTTTCGTCGGGTCGAGCAGGGTGCAGACGCGGGTCTTCTGGTACTCGCGGATGCCGGGCCACTCGACATCGGGCTGGCAGATGTGGTCGCCGGTGGCCACGATGGCGATGATGCCCAGCACGCCCAGCACCATCACCGGCACCACCAGGCGCCAGCTCAGGCCGGCGAAGAAGATCACATAAAGGCCCGCGGCCAGCACCAGCAGCGAGGTGCCGAGATCGGGCTGCTTGGCGATCAGGCCCACCGGCACCGCCAGCAGCGCCGCGGCCACCACGAAGTCGGCCACGCGCAACTGCCCCTCGCGCTTCTGGAACCACCAGGCCAGCATCAGCGGCAGCGCGATCTTCAGGATCTCGCTGGGCTGGATCACCGTCACGCCGACGTCGAGCCAGCGCGTCGCGCCCTTGCGCGTGATGCCGAAGAACTCCACCGCAAACAGCAGCAGCACGCCCAGCGCGTACAGCGGCACAGCCAGGTTTTCCAGCTTCTGCGGCGGCACCTGGGCCATGACGAAGATCACCGCCAGCGCGATCAGCATGTTGCGGCTGTGGTCGCCGAAGCGCGTGCCGCTGTCGAAGCCGGCGGAGTACATCACCACCAGGCCGATGCCGGCCAGCAACGCGATGGCCAGCGCCAGCGGGCCGTCGAAGCCGGCGAACACCCGCGCCAGCCGCGAGGGCCAGGAGGGCTGCTCGAAGACCGCATTCATGGCGAGCCCGCCTGGGTGGCAGGTGCCGCCGCACCCGGCAACGGCACGTCGATGGCGCGCCTCGGCGTGCCCACCGGCGCCCCGGCCCGGCCCTGGCGCACGAGGGCGATGTCTTCCTCGCTCGGCCATTGGCCCTGCAGCAGGTAGTCGAACACGCGCCGCGCGATCGGGGCGGCGGCCTCGGCGCCGAAGCCCGCGTTTTCGACCACCACCGCCAGCGCCACCGTGGGCGCCTCCACGGGCGCCATGGCCATGTACAGCGAGTGGTCGCGCTGGTGCTCGGCCAGCTTGGCGGCGTCGTACTTCTGGCCCTGGCGGATGCCCACGGCCTGCGCCGTGCCCGTCTTGCCGCCGCTGGCATACGCCGCGCCGGCAAAGATGCGGGTCGAGGTGCCTTCCTGCGTCACGCCCTGCAGCGCGCGGCGGATGACCTCCACGTGCTCCGGCTTCAGCGCCAGCGGCGCCAAGGCCTCGCGCTCCACCGGCTTGCGCTGGCCGCTGATGGCGTCTTCGATCTCGCGCACCAGGCGCGGCTGGAAGCGCTGGCCGCCCGACACCAGCGTGGCCGTGGCGCTGGCCAGCTGCAGCATCGTGAAGTTGTTGTAGCCCTGGCCAATGCCCAGCGAGATGGTTTCGCCGGCATACCAGCGCTGCTGCTCGGGCTTCTTGAAGAAGCGGCGCTTCCATTCGGTGCTGGGCAGCAGGCCGGTGACCTCGCTCTGCAGGTCGATGCCGGTGCGCACGCCAAAGCCAAAGGGCCCGAGCTCCGCGTGCATCAGGTCCACGCCCATCTCGTTGGCCAGCGAGTAGTAGTAGACGTTGCTGCTCTTGACGATGCTGCGGTACATGTCAACCGGGCCCAGCCCCTTGTCGCCGTGACTGCGGAAGGTGTGGTTGCCGAACTGGAAGGTGCCGCCGTCGTTGACGATGGTGCTGGCGCTGCGCTTGCCGCTGTTGAGCGCGGCCATCGCCATGAAGGGCTTGAAGGTGCTGCCGGGCGGGTATGTGCCCCGGAGGGCGCGGTTCAGCAGCGGCTTGTCGATGCTCTCGTTGAGCTCCTTCCAGCTCTCGCTGTCGATGCCGTCGACGAACAGGTTGGGGTCGAAGGTGGGCTTGCTGACGAAGGCCAGCAGTTCGCCGTTGCGTGGGTCGATAGCCACCAGCGCGCCGCGGCGGTCGCCAAAAAGCTGTTCGACCAGCGCCTGCAGCCGGATGTCGATCGACAGCACCAGCTTGTCGCCGGGCGTGGGCGGGTGGCTGCTGAGGCGCCGCACGGCACGGCCGCCGGCGCTCGTCTCGACTTCCTCGAAGCCGGTGGTGCCGTGCAGCGGCTTTTCGTAGGCCTGCTCCAGGCCGAGCTTGCCGATGTACTCGGTGCCCTTGTAGTTGCCCTGCTCCTCTTCGGGCCACTCCTCGATGTCCTTCTTCTCGGCCGCGTTGATGCGGCCGATGTAGCCCAGCAGGTGGCTGCCGGTCTCACCCAGCGGGTAGTGGCGGAACAGCCGCGCCCGGATCTGCGCCGCCGGGAAGCGAAAGCTCTGCGCGGTGAAGCGCGCCACCTCCTCGTCAGTCAGCTTGCTGCGGATGGGCAGCGACTCGGCGCCCTTCATGTCGCCCATCAGCTGGCGGAAGCGGCGCCGGTCGCGCGGGGTGATCTCCACCACCTGCGCCAGCTCGTCGATCAGCGCCTCGAGCTCGGCGCCGCGGGCCTCGCGCGTGGCGATCTCCAGCGTGTAGGCCGAGTAGTTGGTGGCCAGCACGACGCCGTGGCGGTCGACGATGAGGCCGCGGTTGGGCACGATGGGCACCACGGCGATGCGGTTGGCCTCGGCCTGCGTGGCCAGGTCATCGTGGCGGAACACCTGCAGGTGCACCATGCGCGCGGCCAGCAGCGCAAACAGCAGCAGCACGAACACGGCCGCCGCCAGCACGCGGCCGCGGAAGCGGTCGATCTCCTGTTCGACATCGCGCAGGACGGCGGGCATGTCGCAGCCTACAACGGTCTGTTCTGGTCGGGGTCGGGGGCGCGGCGCTGCGGCGCGAGCAGCAGCCACGTCACCAACGGCCACAGCGCCGCTTCGAGCAGCGGCGCCGCCAGCAGCCACCAGCCCGGGAACATGTCGCCGGCCAGCAAGCGCACCAGCAGCGACACTGCGTGCGCCGCCGCGAACAGCAGCACCAGCTGCAGCGCCTGCTCCAGCACCCCAAACCACAACAGCCGCCGGTGCACGACCACGGCCACATACGACAGCAGCGTGTAGGCCAACGCATGCTGGCCGAGGATGGCGCCCTGGTGCACGTCGAGCGCCAGGCCGAACACGAAAGCCAGCCCCACGCTCACGCGGCGCGGCTGGTGCACGTTCCAGAACACCAGCGCCACGGCCAGCAAGTCGGGCATGCCAGCGAACCGGCCCAGCGGCAGCAGGTGGAAGGCAAACGCCAACAGCAGCGAGCTGTAGATGAAGAGAGGGTTGGCCGGCAGCAGCAGCTGGTCCGAGCCCCGCGGCATGATCATGACGCGGCTCCAGCGTTCTGCATGATCATGACGCGGCTCCCGCGTTCTGCATGATCATGGCGCGGCTCCCATGGTCTGCATGGTCATGGCGCGGCCACTCCCGGTCGTGCCTTGGGCGTCTTGGCGGGCTTCGCGTTCGCCAGCGGCACGGCCGGCTCCGGCCGCGGCGGCATCTGCAGGCCCACGGGCTCGAGCACCAGCACCTGGCGCACGCCGTCGGGGTTGGCCGATGGCGCGAGCGCGATGCGTGCAAAGCCCGACTCGACGCGCCGCTCCACGGCCACCACCGTGGCCACCGCCAGGCCCGGCGGGTAGACGCCGTCGAGGCCGCTGGTGTGCAGCAGGTCGCCCACCTTCACGTCGGCGTTGCCACTCAGGAAGCGCAGCTCCATGCCGCCACTGCGGCCGGCACCAAAGGCCGCGCTGCGCTGCTGCGTGCGCGTGTTCAGCACGGGAATGGCGGCGTCCTTGTCCGACAGCAGCGTGACTTCGGCCGTGACCGGGTAGACCTGCGTCACCTGGCCCAGCACGCCGGCCTCGCTGAGCACCGGCGCGCCCAGCTTCACGCCCTGGGTCAGCCCGCGGTCGATGAAGACCTTGCGCGAGTACGGATCGGCCGCCTCGTACAGCAGCTCGGCCGGCAGCGAGCGCACGGCCAGCGCCGGGCGCAGCTCGAGCAGGGCGCGCAGCCGGGCGTTTTCAGACGCCAGCAGTTCGGCACGCGCAGCGCGCTCCGACAGCAACGCGGCCAGCTGCTGCGCGGCGCGCTCGCCGTCACGTGCGGCGGCCAGGCCGCGCAGGTAGTCGGTGCCACCCACCAGCAGGTCGAAAGGCACCGCCACGGCGCGCTGCAGCGGCAACAGGGCCACGGCCAGCGCCTGGCGCAGCGGCTGCACGACCTGCATGCGCGTGTCGGCCACCATCAGGAAGATGGCCAGGGCCGAGAAGAACACGAGCTTGCTCAGGGCCGAAGGGCCCTGGCGGAAGAACGGCGGTGGGGTGCGGTCGAGCGTGCCCAGCGGCATGGCGGCCCCGACGCGGTGAGCGGCTTATTCGGAAGTGAAGATGGAGCCGAGCCGCTCCATGCGCTCCAGCGCCATGCCACAGCCGCGCACCACGCAGGTCAGCGGGTCTTCGGCCACCAGCACGGGCAGGCCGGTTTCCTCGGCCAGCAGGCGATCAAGGTCGCGCAGCAGCGCGCCGCCGCCGGTGAGCATCATGCCGCGTTCGGCGATGTCGGCACCCAGTTCGGGCGGCGTCTGCTCGAGCGCGTTCTTCACCGCCGAGACCATCTGGTTCAGCGGGTCGGTGAGGGCTTCGAGGATCTCGTTGGAGCTGATCGTGAACGAGCGCGGCACGCCTTCGCTCAGGTTGCGGCCCTTGACCTCCATCTCCTTGACCTCGCTGCCCGGAAAGGCGCTGCCGATGGTCTTCTTGATGGATTCGGCCGTGGGCTCGCCGATCAGCATGCCGTAGTTGCGGCGGATGTAGTTGATGATGGCTTCGTCGAACTTGTCGCCACCGACGCGGATGCTGCCCTTGTAGACCATGCCGCCCAAGCTGATGACGCCGACCTCGGTGGTGCCGCCGCCGATGTCGACGACCATGGAGCCCGAGGCCTCGGACACCGGCAGGCCTGCGCCGATGGCGGCGGCCATGGGTTCTTCGATGAGGTACACGTCGGAGGCGCCGGCGCCGAGCGCCGATTCGCGGATGGCGCGCCGCTCGACCTGCGTGCTGCCGCAGGGCACGCAGATGATGATCCGCGGGCTCGGCCGCAGCAGCGAGCGCGGGTGGACCATCTTGATGAACTGCTTGAGCATCTGCTCGGTGACGGTGAAGTCGGCGATGACGCCGTCCTTCATCGGCCGGATGGCCTCGATGTTGCCGGGCACCTTGCCTAGCATGGCCTTGGCCTCGCGGCCGACGGCCTGGATGGTCTTCTTGCCGTTGGGGCCGCCTTCGTGGCGGATGGCAACGACCGAGGGCTCGTCGAGCACGATGCCTTTGCCGCGCACGTAGATCAGCGTGTTGGCGGTGCCGAGGTCGATGGCGAGATCGGTCGAGAAATAGCGGCGCAGGGAGGCGGCGAACATGGGCGGGAGCGGGCGGGGAGCAGACGGGTGTCGGGGCGGCCGGGCACAGGGTGGCTTCGGGGGCCGGCATCGGGTGGCGGGGAGCCACCGCAGGTGCAGGGAACGCGGCGGCGAAGGTGTGCTTCAGCGGCTTGCGGACCCTGGCTGCATGAGCGTGCAGGTTGGCCGGAGATAATACCCGACCGCATGCACGCGAACGCCGCCAAGCTTGGCTCTTTGCGCTGCTTTTTGTAGCAAGCCGCATGGTCTGCCGGCCTCCTCCAGCCCCGAGCCCCGATGTCCCTGAACCCCTCCGACGTGAGCCGCATCGCGCACCTGGCGCGGCTCGAACTCTCTGCCGCCGAAGCCACGCAGATGCTGGGTCAGCTCAACGGCTTCTTCAGCATCGTCGAGCAGATGGGCGCGGTCGACACCCATGCCGTCGAGCCGCTGTACACGCCGCTCTCAGCCGTGCAGGACGTGCAGCTGCGCTTGCGCGACGACACCGTCACCGAGCCCGATGCACGCGCCGCCAACCAGGCCAGCGCGCCCGCGGTCGAGGCCGGCTTGTTCCTGGTGCCCAGGGTGATCGAATGAGCCCGGCCCTGCACCAGCTGTCAGTGGCGGCGCAGGCCCAGGGCCTGGCCGAGGGCCGCTTCTCGGCGCTGGAACTCACCGAGGCCACGATGGCCCGCGTGCAGGCGCATGCCGGGCTGGGCGCGTTCCTCGCCGTCGACGAGGCCCGCGCGCGGCAGCAGGCGCAGAAGGCCGATGCAGCGCGCGCCGCCGGCACGGCAGGGCCGCTCGCAGGCATCCCGATCGCCCACAAGGACATCTTCGTCACCGACTTCGCGCGCACCGGGCTGCCCTCCACCGCCGGCTCGAAGATGCTCGCCGGCTACCAAAGCCCCTTCGACGCCACGGTGGTGGCGCGCCTTGCCGCCGCCGGCACGGTGACCATCGGCAAGCTCAACTGCGACGAGTTCGCCATGGGCTCGGCCAACGAAAACTCGGCTTTCGGGCCGGTGCTGAACCCCTGGGATCGAACGCGCGTGCCCGGGGGCTCGTCGGGCGGCAGCGCCGCTGCGGTCGCGGCGCGGCTGGTGAGTGCCGCTACCGGCACCGACACCGGCGGCTCCATCCGCCAGCCGGCGGCCTTTTGCGGCATCACCGGCATCAAGCCGACCTACGGCGTGTGCAGCCGCTACGGGATGATCGCCTTCGCGTCGAGCCTGGACCAGGCCGGCCCGATGGCCCGCAGCGCCGAAGACTGCGCGCTGCTGCTCAGCGCCATGGCGGGCTTCGACGAGCGCGACGCCACCAGCGCCCAGCGCCCGGCCGCCGACTACGCCGCGCTGATGCGCACCCCGCGCGAGGGCGCCAGCGCCGCGCGGCCGCTGCAGGGGCTGCGCATCGGGCTGCCGAAGGAGTTCTTCCCGGCCGCGCTGGCCGCCGACGTGCACGCCGCCGTGCGCGGCGCGCTGGCTGAGCTGGAAAAGCTCGGCGCCAGGCTGGTGAACGTGAGCCTGCCGCGCACGGAGCTTTCCATTCCGGTGTACTACATCATCGCTCCGGCCGAGGCGAGCTCCAACCTCAGCCGCTTCGACGGCGTCAAGTTCGGCCACCGCGCCGCGCAGCACGGCGACCTGCTCGACCTGTACAAGAAAAGCCGCGCCGAGGGCTTCGGGCCCGAAGTGAAGCGCCGCATCATGATCGGCACCTACGTGCTGAGCCACGGCTACTACGACGCCTACTACCTGCAGGCGCAGAAGCTGCGCCGCATGATCGCTGACGACTTTGCCGCCTGCTTCCGCGAGTGCGACGTGATTGCCGGCCCGGTGGCGCCGAGCGTGGCCTGGAAGCTGGGCGAGCAGGCCGGCGATCCGCTGCAGGCCTACCTCGCCGACATCTTCACGCTGCCGGCCAGCCTGGCCGGGCTGCCGGGCATGAGCGTGCCGGCCGGCTTCGCGGCCAATGGCATGCCGGTCGGCCTGCAGCTCATCGGCCGCCACTTCGACGAAGGCACGCTGCTGCACGCCGCCCATGCGCTGCAGCAGGCCACCGACTGGCATCAGAAGGAGCCGAGCCTGTGACCGCCCTGCTCGTCCGCGGCTACGAGGTCGTCATCGGCCTCGAAACGCACGCCCAGCTCGCCACGCAGAGCAAGATCTTCAGCGGCGCCGCCACCGCTTTTGGCGCGGCGCCCAACACGCAGGCCTGCGCGGTGGACCTGGCGCTGCCGGGCACGCTGCCGGTGCTCAACCGCGGTGCCGTGGAGCGCGCCATCCGCTTCGGCCTGGCGGTGGGTGCGCACGTGGCGCCGGTGAGCATCTTCGCGCGCAAGAACTACTTCTACCCCGATCTGCCCAAGGGCTACCAGATCAGCCAGTACGAGGTGCCGGTGGTGCAGGGCGGCAAGGTGGAGTTCATGCTCGACGGCCGCCTGCGCGCCGTGCGCCTGACCCGCGCCCACCTCGAAGAAGACGCGGGCAAGAGCCTGCACGAGGAGTTCCACCTGCCCGACGGCCGCCCGGCCACCGGCGTGGACCTCAACCGCGCCGGCACGCCGCTGCTGGAGATCGTCTCCGAGCCCGACATGCGCTCCGCCGCCGAGGCCGTGGAGTACGCCAAGGCGCTGCACGCGCTGGTGGTGTGGCTGGGCATCTGCGACGGCAACATGCAGGAAGGCAGCTTCCGCTGCGACGCCAATGTCAGCGTGCGCAGGCCCGGCGCGCCTTACGGCACGCGGCGCGAGATCAAGAACCTCAACAGCTTCCGCTTCCTGCAGCAGGCCATCGACGTCGAGGTGCAGTGGCAGATCGACCGCGTCGAGGACGGCCTGCCCATCGAGCAGGCCACCGTGCTGTTCAACCCCGACGCCCAGGGCGGACGCGGCGAGACGCGCGCCATGCGCACCAAGGAAGACGCGCACGACTACCGCTACTTCCCCGACCCCGACCTGCCGCCGCTGGTGATCGCGCCCGAGTGGGTGGATCGAGTGAAGGCCGCGATGCCCGAGCTGCCACGCGCCATGGCGGCGCGCTTCGAGCAGGCCGACGGGCTGCCGGCCTACGACGCGGCCATGATGACGCAGAGCCTGGCGTTGGCCCGCTTCTACGAGGCGGCGCGCGACGCCGGCGCACCCGCCAAGCTGGCGGCCAACTGGCTGATGGGCGAGGTGAGCAAACGGCTCAATGCCGAGAACCGCGGCATCGAGGCCATCCCGCTGAAACCCGCCACGCTGGCAGCGCTGATCCTGCGCGTCGTCGACGGCACGGTGTCCAACAACGGTGCGCGCCAGGTGTTTGACTCGCTCTGGAACGGCGAGGCCGCCGATATCGACGCCGTTATCGCCGCCAAGGGCTTGAAGCAGATGAACGACAGTGGCGCGCTCGAAGCCATCGTCGACGAGGTGCTGGCGAAAAACGAGAAGTCGGTCGCCGAGTTCCGCGCGGGCAAGGACAAGGCCTTCAACGCGCTGGTCGGCCAGATCATGAAGGCCAGCCAGGGCAAGGCCAACCCGGCGCAGGCCGGCGAGCTGCTGAAGAAGAAGCTCGGCGGCTGAGCGGCCGCCCTGACGCGTGCCTTAGGGGGCGTGCCTTAGGGGCGGGCGCCCGCGCCGCGCGGCGCCGGCGCCGACGCCGACGGCATCGGCCCGAGCGAGCCCGGTGCCGCGCCCGCCCACAGGCGGCGCAGGCGGTCGAGCTCGGCGTCGTACAGCCGGCTGATGCGGCCGAGTTCGGCCTCCTGTGTGGCAGTGGCCGAGCGCAGGGCCTCGGCCGACGCGTCGTTGGCGTCAAGTGCCGAGCGCAGGTTCGGCGGCAGCGGCTTGCCGACGTAGAACTCGGCTTCCTCAAGCAGCGGCTTGCGCGCCAATTCAAGCTCGCGCAACCGCAGCTCGGTGGTGCGAATGGCCAGTCGCACGGTGTCGAGCGACGCCTCGCGTGCGCGCTGGTGGGTGGCCTCGTTGGGGTAGCGCGCCATCAGGTTGCGGTCACGGCGCGCGGCATCGACCGCGGCGACGCGGGCATCGGCCGCGGCGCGGTCTCGGGCTTCCTTCTCGGCGCGCTCCTCGGCCGTCAGCGTCGGCGGCAGGATGCCGCGCACCGAGCCGTCGCGGTTCAGGATCTGCTGTTCCTTGTGCCGGCACTCGGCGATGGGTCGGTCGGCGGTGAGACGGCGGCCGTTGGAATCGACGCAGCTGTAGATGCCCGTATTCGGCTGCGCCCATGCGGCCACCATCGGCAGCAGGCAAGGCGCGGCAAGCGCGACGAGCGCGACGCGATGCAGCGCCATCAGCTGGCCGGCTGCACGCCGTAGCGCGTGCGGTAGGCCTCGACGGAAGCGGCGTGCTGCGCGAGCGAGGTGTCGGCGCTGACGCGCAGCCACTGCAGCAGGTCAGCCAGCGTGGCCACGGCCACCACCGGCAGGCCGAGTTCACGCGTAACGAACTGCACCGCGCTCCACGGCGCCTCGGCGCCGCCATCCTGGGTGGCGCGCTCCTGGCGATCGAGCGCGATGGCCACGCCAGCGGGGACGGCGCCCGCGGCGCGGATCATCGTGATCGACTCGCGCACCGAGGTGCCGGCCGAGATCACGTCGTCGATGATCAACACGCGGCCGCGCACCGGTGCGCCCACCAGCGTGCCGCCCTCGCCGTGGTCCTTGGCTTCCTTGCGGTTGTAGGCGTAGGGCAGGTTGTGGCCGGCACGCGCCATCTCCACGGCCACGGCCGAGGCCAGCGTGATGCCCTTGTAGGCGGGCCCGAACAGCATGTCGAAGGCCAGCTCGCCCGAGGCACGGGCCTGCAGCAGGCGGCGTGCATAGAATCCCGCGAGCTCGCCGAGCTTGGCGCCGTCGTC
>JAIYDH010000153.1 GCA_027487585.1 Rubrivivax sp. | reverse complement strand
GCCGCCATGCAGGCCGGCCTGCGCGACGTGGTCAAGGACATCCTCGACAGCCTCACCCCGCGCGAGGCCAAGGTGCTGCGCATGCGCTTCGGCATCGAGATGAGCACCGACCACACGCTCGAGGAGGTGGGCAAGCAGTTCGACGTGACGCGCGAACGCATCCGCCAGATCGAGGCCAAGGCGATCCGCAAGCTCAAGCACCCGAGCCGTTCAGACAAACTGCGGACGTACCTGGACAACCTGTGAGCGCAGCGAGCAGATGGGTCAGGGACGTGACGACGACGTCGTCTGCGGCCGCGCCGCGGGCGCACCGCAGCGGGCGGTGCAGCCACAAGCTGCGCACCCACCTCGACAACCTGTGAGTCGTGACGAAGGTCACGGATGGCTGAGTACACTGAGGGTATGACCCGCATAGCCGACCGCACCGTGCTGTTTGCCGACCTGCGCGGCAGCACGGCGCTGTTCGAAACGCTGGGCAACGCCGAGGCCACCTCGGTGGTCACGCACGTGGTCAACGCGATCGGCGGCCCCGTCTCCAGCTACGAAGGGCTGCTCGTCAAGACGCTGGGCGACGGCCTCATGGCCGTCTTCGATGACCCCCTGCCCGCTGTGCAGGCCGCCATGCTGATGCACGACGTGCTCGACGGCATCGTTCACAGGAGCAGCGAACGCGGCGCCTCGCCAGGCCTGCGCGCCTTGCGCCTGCAGGTGGGCCTGGCGCGCGGCGAGGTCGTCGAGATGCGGGGCGACTGTTTCGGCGACGCCGTCAACGTGGCAGCCCGGCTGCTCGACCACGCTGGTGACAACGAGACGCTGCTCACCGTGGAGGTGCTGCAGGGCCTGCCGCTCGATCTTCGCGGGCGTTTTCGCAGCCTCGACCGGCTTGTGCTGCGTGGGCGCGCCGAGCCCGTGCAGGTGCATGTGATGGGCGGCCGCCGCGGCGCCTTCGCCGACGTGCCGGTGACGCAGTTCAGCGGCGACATCAGCGGCGCCATCTCCGAACCCGACGGCCTGCGCCTCATGTGGGCCGACACCCAAAAGGTCTTCGCCAGCCTGCAGACGCCGGTGGTGCTGGGCCGCAGCCCGCAGGCCAGCTTCTGCGTCGATGACGGCCGCGTGTCGCGTTCGCACGCCCGGGTCGACTGGCACAGCGGCAGCTTCCAGGTCACCGACCTGTCCTACAACGGCACGTACGTCCGCTTTGCCGACGGCGAGATCGTCAGCCTGCGCCGCGGCAGCTGCACCTTGCATGGCAATGGCACTATCGGACTGGGTGGTTCTCCCACCGATCCTGGCTCGGCCTGCGTTGCATTCGAAGTACTCAGATTCGCCGACACCCAACCGCAAGTGCCGCCAGAGCTGCGCTGACGCCACGGAACCCCTCATGCGCGTGCTCTACGTCGACGACGACCGCATCAACGCCCTGCTCTTCGAGGAGACGGTGCGCTTCGCCCCCGGTGTCGAGATCGAGACAGCAGCCACCGGCGCCGAAGCCCTCGAGATCGCTCAGCGCTGGCAGCCCGACCTGCTGGTGGTCGATCTGCACCTGCCTGATGCCAACGGTCTGGAACTGCTGTCACGGCTGCGCGCCGCAGCAGGCCGGCCGGGCTTGCCGGCCTACCTCTGCACCGCCGACGACACGCCCGAGCGCGTGCGCGAAGCCGCCGCCGTCGGCTACGTGGCCGTGTGGCCCAAGCCGGCCGAACTGGCCATGGTGATCGAGGAGCTCAAGCGCCGCAGCCACGGGACATCCGGCTCATGAGCGCCGTTCGGCTGCACGAGGCCCGCTACGGCCGGGCCCTGCCCTCCAACGTCGCTCAGGTGCTGGCATGAGCTTCAAGCCTGAACCGGCCTTCCGGCACGGCCAGCCGCCGCGCACCGCCGTGCTCTTCGTCAACCTCGGCACGCCCGACGAACCCACGTCACCGGCGCTGCGCCGCTACCTGGCCGAGTTCCTGAGCGATCCGCGCGTGGTGGAGCTCCCGCGCTTCGTGTGGTGGTTCATCCTGCACGGTGTCATCCTGCGCACGCGGCCCAAGCAGTCGGCTGCCAAGTACGCCAGCGTGTGGATGCCTGAAGGCTCGCCGCTGGCGGTGTGGACGGCTCGCCAGGCGGCTGCGCTGTGCGAGGCTCTGGCCGCGCGCGGCCACCAGGTCCGCGTGCGCCACGCCATGCGCTACGGCAACCCGTCCATCGCGTCGGTGATGGACGAGCTGCGTGCCGAAGGCGCCACCCGCGTGCTGCTGATCCCGGCCTACCCGCAGTACGCCGCCGCCACCACCGCCAGCATCTCCGACAAGGTGCTGCAGTGGGCGACGCAGGCGCGCCGCATGCCCGAACTGCGCTTCGTGGGCGAGTACCACGACGACCCTGGCTACATCGCCGCTCTGGCCTCGCGCCTGCGCACCCACTGGGCCGAACATGGCCGCGGCGACAAGCTGGTGCTCAGCTTCCACGGCGTGCCCGAACGCAGCCTGCATCTGGGCGATCCCTACCACTGCCAGTGCCACAAGACGGCCCGTCTGCTGGCCGAGGCCCTGGGCCTGTCGCGAGACCAGCTCGTCGTCACCTTTCAGAGCCGCTTCGGCAAGGCCAAGTGGTTGGAGCCCTACACCGAGCCCACGCTCGAGAAGCTCGCGTCCGAGGGCGTCAAGCGCGTCGACGTGATGTGCCCGGGCTTCGTCGCCGACTGCCTCGAAACGCTGGAAGAGATCGCCCAGGAGGCACGCGAGGCCTTCCTCGCCGCGGGCGGCGAACGCTTCGACTACGTAGCCTGCCTGAACGCCGAGCCGGTGTGGATCGACGCCCTGGCTGGGCTGGCCGAGCGCCATCTGGGCGGCTGGGAGACGAAGCGCGCGCCCGACCCGGGCGCGCTCGAGACGCAACGCCAGCTCGCGCTGGCCCTCGGCGCCAAGGACTGAGCAGCAACAGCCGCCCGCGCACGCGGGGGTGGGAACGAGCGGCTCAGGCGTGGCGCCGCCTCAGCAGCTTCCACAGCCGCGGCAGCACCAGCACCGCCAGCACCACGGCCAGCAGCGAGGCCGACATCGGCCGCTCGATGAACACGCCCCAGTGCCCCTCGCCGATGGACAGCGCGTTGCGCATCTGCGCCTCGGCCAGCGGCCCCAGGATCATGCCGACGATCACCGGTGCGGTCGGGAAGTCGTAGCGCCGCATCAGCACGCCCAAGAGGCCCACGCCGAGCATCAGCCACAGGTCGAAGGCGCTCTGGCGCATGCCATACACGCCGATGGTGGCGAAGATCAGGATGCCGGCGTACAGCGGCGCCCGCGGAATCTTCAGCAACTTGACCCACAGCCCCACCAGCGGCAGGTTCAGCACCAGCAGCATCACGTTGCCGATGTAGAGCGATGCGATCAGCGCCCACACCAGCGTGCTGCTGGTCTGGAACAGTTGCGGGCCGGCGTTGATGCCGTAGCCCTGCAGCGCGCTCAGCAGAATGGCGGCTGTCACGCTGGTGGGAATGCCGAGCGTGAGCAGCGGCACCAGCGTGGCCGTGACGGCCGAGTTGTTGGCCGCCTCCGGGCCGGCCACGCCCTCGATGGCGCCGGTGGTGCCGAACTCCTCCTTGTGCTTGCTGAGCTTGCGCTCGACGCCGTAGCTCAGGAAGGTGGGGATCTCGCTGCCGCCGGCCGGGATGGTGCCAAAGGGAAAGCCGATGAAGGTGCCACGCAGCCAGGCCGGCCACGAGCGGCGCCACTCGGTCTTCGTCATGTGCACGCTTCCCATGCGGTGCATCGTCGCTTGCGAGCGGCCTTCGTACAGCGCCGTGTACAGGCACTCGCCCAGCGCAAACAGGCCCACGGCCACGAGCACCACCTCGATGCCGTCCATGAACTCGGGGATGCCGCCGGTGTAGCGCACCTGCGCCGTGATCTGGTCGATGCCCACGCAGCCCACCGCCAGGCCAATGAACAGTGCTGTCAGTCCACGCAGCGTGCTCTTGCCCAGCACCGCACTCACGGTGGTGAAGGCCAGCAACATGAGCATGAAGTACTCGGGCGGCCCGAGCTTGACGGCGTACTCGGCGATGTAGGGCGCGAAGATCGTCACCAGCACCGTGGCGATCGTGCCAGCGACGAAGCTGCCGATGGCGGCCGTGGCCAGCGCGGCACCGGCGCGGCCGTTCTTGGCCATCTTGAAGCCTTCGAGCGCCGTCACCATGGTGCCGGTCTCGCCCGGGGTGTTCAGCAGGATCGACGTCGTCGAGCCGCCGTACATCGCGCCGTAGTAGATGCCAGCGAAGAAGATCATGCTCGCCGTCGGCTCCACCTGCGTGGTGATGGGCAGCAGCATGGCCACCGTCACCGCCGGCCCCAGGCCGGGCAGCACGCCGATGGCCGTGCCGAGCGCGCAGCCCACGAAGGCCCACAGCAGGTTGATCGGCGTGCCGGCGGTGGCGAAGCCGCCGAGCAGCTGGTTCCAGATGTCCATCTACAACCACCCTGTCGCGGTGAGGCCGGGCAGCGAGATGCCGAGCACCTTGGTGAACAACCAGAACGCCGGTGCTGCGATCAGCATGCCGGTCACGGCGTCGATGGCCAGGCCGCGCGCGCCGCCGTGCGGCTTGCCTTCGCTGCTGCGCAAGCCGCGCACCGCGAGCATGAAGCAGGTGGTGCAGGCGATGATGAAGCCCACGCGCTCGAGCAGCAGTGCGTTGGCGGCCAGCCCGCCCACCACCCAGGCGAGCGCGCGCCAGTCACCCTGCGCTGCGCCCGAGGGCTCTTCGAGCTCGCGCCAGCCGCCGCTTGCGGCCTCCCAGATGAGCAGCGCCCCGCAGGCCACCAGCGCCAGCGACACCACCCAGGGCACGAAGTTGGGCCCGACGCCGGCATAACCGGCCTCGGACGAAATGCCAGTGGCGCCCCAGGCCATCAGCGCGCCCAGCAGCAGCGCGCCGGCGCCGATCAGCGCCTGGCGGCGCTGCGCTGCAGACTCGAAGGCCATGCCGGCCTCAGATCATGCCGGCCTTGACCATGGTCACTCGCAGACTGGCGAATTCGCGGTCGACGAAGTCCTCGAACTCCTTGCCCGTCAGCAGGGCCGAGGTCCACTGGTTCTTTTCCATCGCCTCGGTCCACGACTTGCTCTTGGTGGCCTTGACGACCATGTCGACCAGTGCCTTGCGCTGGGCGGGCGTGATGCCGGGCGCGCCGTAGACGCCGCGCCAGTTGCCGATCTCCACGTTGAAGCCCTGCTCCTTCATCGTGGGCACATCGATGCCCTTCAGGCGCGTGGGCGAGGTCACGGCGATGGCGCGCATCTTGCCGCTCTCGATGTACTGCTGGAACTCGCTCCAGCCGCTGCCGCCCACGCTGACGTTGTTGCCCAGGATGGCCGCCACGGCCTCGCCGCCGCCGCGGAAGGGGACGTAGTTGATCTTGGTGGCATCGACGCCCGTCTCGCGCGCCAGCATGGCCGCCGCGATGTGCTCCGTGGAGCCACGCGAGCCGCCGCCCCACTTGACACTGGCGGGGTCCTTCTTCAGCGCCTCGACGACATCCTTCATGCTCTTGAAGGGGCTGGCGGCGGGCACGACGAAGACGTTGTATTCGCTCGTCAGGCGCGCAATCGGGGTGGCCTGCGTCACGCTGACTGGCGGCTTGCCGGTGATGATGCCGCCCAGCATGACGGCGCCCATCACCATCAGCGCGTTGCCGTCGCCCTTGCTGGCGTTGACGAACTGCGCCAGGCCGATGGCGCCGGCCGCGCCGCCCTTGTTCTCGAAGCTCACGGCGCTGGCCACGCCGGCGTCTTGCAGAGCCTTGCCGAGGGCACGGCCGGTGGTGTCCCAGCCGCCGCCCGGGTTGGCCGGGATCATCATCTTCAGATTGGCCGCAGCCTGGGCCTGGGCCTGCAGCGAGAAAGCACCCAGACCCGCGCCCGCGGTGGTGGCGATCAGGGACTTCAGGAAAGTATCGCGACGCATCGTTGTCTCCAGTGCGGTTGTTGTTGAGTCGAATGATGGCGCCGAGCGCTGTCAAACGGCTGTCGTGCGCCCTGGGGAAAACCCCGCGATCGGGGCGCTTGCCGATAATCAGCGCCGCCCATGAAGCTGCTGCTCGTCGAGGACAACACCGCCATGCAGACGACGCTGGTGCGCAGCTTCGAGCGCCGCGGCGTGCAGGTCGTGGTCTGTGGCGATGGCGCCCGCGCGCTCGACCGCTGGCGCGCGGCGGTGCCCGACGTGGTGCTGCTGGACCTCACGCTGCCCGGCCTCGACGGCCTGCAGGTACTGGCCGCCGCGCGGGCCGAGGGGCTGGACACGCCGGTGCTCATCGTCACCGCGCGCGGCACCGTAGGCGACCGCGTGCTGGGCCTGAACACCGGCGCCGATGACTACCTCGCCAAGCCTTTCGACCTCGATGAACTCGAGGCCCGCGTGCGCGCGCTGGCGCGCCGCCGCGGCCCCGTGCGCGGGCCCGAGGCACCGGCCTACGGCGGCCTGCGCATCGACCCCGACAGCGGCGCCGTCATGCACGAGCAGCAGCCGATGGAGCTGACGGTGCGCGAGACCGCCCTGATGCGCGCGCTGCTCGCCCGGCCCGGCCAGGCCGTCACGCGCGAGCGGCTCACTGAGACGGTGTTCGCAGGCGAATGCGCGGTGCAGGCCGATGCCATCGAAGTGGTGGTGTACCGGCTGCGCAAGAAGCTCGCGGGCGGCGCGGTGGAGCTCGTTACGCTGCGCGGCCTGGGCTACCTGCTGCGGCTGGTGGAGCCGGCCGCCGATGGGCCCGGCCCCGCGGGGCCGGTTTGATCAACGACCCCGCCCCGCCTTCGCTGCGCCGCCAGCTGCTGCTGGGCATCCTGCTGCCCGTGCTGGCGGTGGTGATGCTGAACGCGGCGCTGCTGTACCGCCAAGCCCTCACCAGCGCCGACACGGCCTACGACCGCACTTTGCTGGCCAGCGCCAAGGCCATCGGCGAGCAGCTGCAGCTCGATCCGGCCAGCGGTGAGCGCCCGCGCGTGATCGCCGAGTTGCCTTACGCGGCGCTCGAGGCCTTCGAGGCCGACAACCGCAGCCGCATGGTCTACCGCGTCAGCGGCTTCGACGGCGAGGTGGTCTCGGGCTTCGACGACCTGCCGCCGCCCCGCGCCGCCGACCCGCGGCGCGACGCCCCTCCGGTCTATGCCGCGCTGGTGCGCTTCTACGACGACCACTACCGCAATGAGCCGGTGCGCATGGCTGTGCTGCTGCAGCCCGTGGCGGGCGCGGGTGGCCAGGGCATGGCCGTCATTCAGGTGGCCGAGACGCTGGAGCTGCGGCATGCGCTGGCGCGCCAGCTGCTGCTGCAGACGCTGTGGCAGCAGGGGCTGCTGCTGGTGCTGATCGCCGGCGTGGTGCTGTGGGTGGTGCAGCGCGTCACGCGGCCGGTGCGGCGGCTGTCGCAGGCGCTGGTGGCGCGCGACGAGGCCGATCTCTCGCCGCTGCCGGCCACCGACGCCCCGCACGAGCTGCGCCCCGTGGTCGACGCCACCAATGCCGTGATGGCGCGCCTGGCCCACCTGCTGGCGCACCAGAAACGCTTCGTGCGCGACGCCTCGCACCAGCTGCGCACACCGCTGGCGGTGCTGAAGGCGCAGGTGCAGTCGGCGCGCCGCGGCGACGTCGAGCCGATGCAGGCGCTGGCCGAGATCGACACCACCGTGCAGGGCGCCACCGAGCTGGCCAACCAGATGCTGGCGCTGGCCAAGGTGGAGCAGTTGCGCCAGCAGGGGCTGCAGGGCGAGTCTGCGCGCGAGGACTGGGAACCCATCGTGCGCGGCGTGGCACTCGACCTGGCGCCGCTCATCGCCGCCGGCCGCATCGACTTCGAGCTCGTCACCACCCCTGCCCGCGTGCCGGCGCACTCGTGGGCGCTGCGCGAGCTGACGCGCAACCTGCTGCACAACGCCATCAAGCACACGCCCGCGGGTGGCAGCCTGGTGCTGAGGCTGGCGCACGAAGGTGAGGAGGCGCTGCTGGAGGTGATCGACAGCGGCCCCGGCCTCGAGGCGGCGCAGCGCGAGCGCCTGTTCCAGCCGTTTTCGGCGGCCGGGCCGCAAGCGGGCTCGGGGCTCGGGCTGGCCATTTGCCGCGAGATCGTGGCCACGGCCGGGGGCCGCATCCGGCTCGACGCCCGCGACGACGGCCCGGGCCTGGCCGCCCGGGTGTGGCTGCCCCACAGCATTGCCGCATGACTGAATCCGACGACGAGCAGCGGCCGCTGACGCAGTACCGCGCCTTCATGCAGCTGTGGCTGGCACGCATCGCCTCGGTGTCGGCGAGCCAGATGCTGTTGGTGGCGTTGGGCTGGCAGATGTACGAGCTCACCGGCTCGGCCTGGGACCTGGGCCTTGTGGGCCTGGCGCAGTTCGTGCCGGCGCTCGTGCTCACGCTGCCGGCGGGCCAGTGGATCGACCGCCACCACCGCGGCCGCATCCTCGCCGGTTGCCTGGCCGTGCAGGTGGCCGCCGCCGCCGCGTTGGCCTGGGGCAGCGCCGCGGGCTGGATGAATCGCGAGGCGCTGCTGGCCGTGAGCGTGGTGCTGGGCGCGCTGCGGGCGCTGCAGATGCCCACGCAGCAGGCGCTGACGCCCTTGCTTGTGCCCGCGGTCGTGTTGCCGCGCGCGCTCGCCTTCAGCTCGGCCGGGCTGCAGGGCGCCATCATCGCCGGGCCCGCGCTGGGCGGCTTCGTCTACACGGCCGGCCCGGCCGCCACCTATGGCAGCTGCGCTGTCCTGTTCCTCGTGGCCACCGCGCTGGTGGCGCGGCTGCGCTACGAACACCACCCGGCGCAGGCCGAGCCGGCCAGCTGGGCCACGCTGACGGCCGGCGTGCGCTACGTGCGGGCGCAACCCGTGCTGCTGGGCGCCATGATGCTGGACATGGTGGCCGTCGTGCTGGGCGGGGCGGTGGCGCTGCTGCCCATCTATGCCAAGGACATCCTCCATGTCGGGCCCTGGGGCCTGGGTCTGCTGCGCGCCGCACCGGCCGCGGGTGCACTGGCCATGTCGCTGTGGCTCACGCGCCGGCCGCTGAAGCAGCGTGTCGGCCCGCGCATGCTGCAGGCGGTGGCGGTGTACGGCGCGGCCACCGTGGTGTTCGGCTTCTCGACCGACTTCATGCTGTCGCTGCTGGCGCTGGCCGTCACCGGCGCGGCCGACATGGTGAGCGTGGTCATCCGCCAGACGCTGGTGCAGCTGGAGACGCCCGACGCCATGCGCGGCCGCGTCAGCGCGGTCAACTCGCTGTTCATCGGCGCGTCGAACCAGCTCGGCGAGTTCGAAAGCGGCGCCACCGCGGCGCTGATGGGCCCGGTGGCGTCGGTGGTGCTGGGCGGCGCGGGGGTGCTCGCGGTGGCGGCACTGTGGCCCCGCTGGTTCCCGGCACTGGCGCGGCGCGACAGGCTGCTGCCCGACGGCACGCCCGGGCGCTGAACAGCGCCGGGGGCACAGGTCGGGTCGGGCAGCTGCGCACAGGCGCGGCACCGGGGCGGAGTCTCATCGTCAGGCCCGCTTGGCGTTCATGCGCACACGGGCGTTGCGCGCCCGGGCCTTCCACTGCGCCACCTCGGCCTTGCGTTCGAGCGCGGTGATCTGGTCGCGCCGGACCTCGCGCTGCAGCTTGTGGAAGTTCTTCAGCCGCGCGGCCGGCACCGCATCGCGCACCGCGCAGCCGGGCTCGGCCTCGTGGTGGCAGTCGCGGAAGCGGCACTGCAGCGCCAGCGTCGCGATGTCGTCGAACACGGCATCCAGCGCGCCCGCATCGCCATCGAGGCGCAGCGTGCGCAGGCCCGGGGTGTCGATGAGGCAGGCGCCCTGCGGCGTGCCATGCAGCGTGCGTACGGTGGTGGTGTGGCGGCCGCGGCCGTCGCCCTGGCGCTGGCCGCCGGTGTCGGCCACCACCTGGCTCGACAGCGTGTTGGTGAGCGTGCTCTTGCCGGCGCCGCTGCTGCCCACCAGCACCAGCGTCTGGCCTTCCAGCAGCCAGGGCGCCAGCGCCGTGGCGGCGGCGGCGTCGCGCGCGTCGACCGCGAGCACGGGCACGCCTGGGCCCACCTGCTCGGCCACTTGCTGCTGGCGGGCCTCGGCGCCGCTGTGCAGGTCGGCCTTGGTCAGCACCACCACGGGCTCGACACCGGCCAGGCGCGCCAGTGCCACGAAGCGCTCGAGCCGGCGCGGGCTGAAATCGCCGTCGAGGCCCATCACCAACAGCGCCGTGTCGACGTTGCTGACGATGACCACGCGCTCCACCTTGTCGCGCCCGTCGTGCAGGCGGCGCGCCAGTTGTGTGATCGGCGGCAGGCGTTCGAAGGCCCACCAGTTGCCGTGCCCGTCGTCGCGGGCCAGCACCCAGTCGCCGCAGGCGATGGCGTCGGCCTGCGCGTCGAGCGTGTGGCGCAGCGCCGGCAGCAGGCGTGCCGGGCGTTCGCCCAGGCCGTCGTGCACGACGAGGCCTTCGCGCTGCACCTGCGTCACGCGCAGCAGCTGGGCTTGGGGTTCGGCGGCCATCGGGGCCGCGGCGGCCTGCAGTTGCACGGGCTTCAGGCCCCAGCGGCGCAGGCGGAGGAAAGTGTCGGAGTCGATCATGTCGAGCGTCAGTTCCAGGCGGGGCCCGGCCCGCTTCGCCGCAGCGACGCAGGACCAGGCCGGCAGCACGCGACGCGAGTCGCGGCTGCGAAGGCAGATGACGGCCGCGGCGTGCGGCTGACGTATCAGCGCACGCGGCGCAAGCCGCGGGCTTTGGGAGGAGGTGCTGTCGGTCGTGACCCCGGCGGGTCACGCCATGGTCAGGACAACGAAGCGATCAGCGGCGGAACGGGGATCCGGCGGTCGCGACCGACAGGCGGCGGGCATCCAGCGTGGCGATGGTGGTCATGCGGGCCTCCTGAAGGTGATGGCGCGGGAGCACGGGGCGTGCAAGTGCGCCTAGGGTGGCGAACTGTGCGCCGTGGGCGAGGGCCGCGTCAAGGCCCACGTCGCGCGACATCCACACGGCACACAACGCCAGGCCCGCTGCCTGATGGTGCCACACGCACGTCGTGCGGCTGCGCTGCGCTACGCTGCGCGCCCGATGAACGCACCGCACCTCACCCTGCCCGATGGCATCAGCCTCGTGCACGCCGACGACACGCTGCTGGTCGTGGACAAGCCCGCCGGCATGCTGTCGGTGCCGGGCCGTGGCGAGGGTGTGACCGACAACCTCACGACCCGCGTCATGCGCGCCTGGCCCGACGCGCTGGTGGTGCACCGGCTCGACCAGGCGACATCGGGCCTGATGCTGTTCGCACGCGGCATCGAGATGCAGCGCGCGCTGTCCCTGGCCTTCGAGAAGCGGCGCATGCACAAGCGCTACGAGGCCATCGTGGCCGGCGTACCCGAAGCTGCCGCGGGCGAAGTCGACATGCCGATGCGGCTGGACTGGCCCAAGCGCCCGCGCCAGATGACCGACGTGTTTGCCGGCAAGCCGGCGCTCACGCGCTGGCGCGTGCTGGGAGCTGTGTCGCGCGATGACGGCGCCGCCACGCGAGTGGCCTTGTTCCCGGTCACCGGCCGTTCGCATCAGTTGCGCGTGCACATGGCCTTCATCGGCCACCCGATCCTGGGCGACGACCTGTACGCCCCGCTGCCGCCACGCGCGCCGCGCCTGCTCCTGCACGCGGCCGAACTGGGCTTCGAGCACCCTGTGCAGGGCCGCGCGTGCGGGTTCGAGAGTCAAGTGCCGTTTTAGTGCGAGGCCTGCGCTGAATGCGATGCCCCGGCGCCGGGGCTCTCGGGCGCTCGGGCCGGGCCGAATCCGTCGTTGCCACGATGCAACGCCCGCCTTTGCGGACCCCGGCGACTCCCCGTCTGGAACCTAGACTCCGGGTTCGCCCGCAGCCCAATCGAAGGATTGACCGTGAAGAAAACTTGGATCGCCACCGCGCTGGCGCTTGCTCTTGTTGGCACTGCTAACGCCCAAGTGAGCCTGTATGGCCTGATCGACGCCAGCTACGGCAAGAGCCTGAACAGCGATGTCTACGTCGCCCAGTCGAAGGCCGACTTCCACAGTGGCGGCGACAACGAATCGAGCGAAGGCAACTCGACCACGCGGGTCGGCATCAAGGGTGCGTTCGACCTCGGCGCGGGCTTCAAGGCCAACCTGCGCCTGGAGACCGGGGGCATCGACAGCGACGGCCAGGTCAACGGTGGCAACGCTTTCTTCAACCGCCAGGCCTGGGTTGGCATCTCTGGCGGGTTCGGCGAATTGCGCATCGGTCGCCAGGACTCGGTCCCGTTCCAGACCATGATCGACTTCGATTTCAACGGCGCGTCCAACGGCGTGTCGGCCGGTGCCTACTCCGGCGTCGGCGTGTGGAACCGCGGCCGCCAGTCGCGATCGCTGCAGTACATCCTGCCGGTGCAGGGCGGCCTGACCGCCCAGCTGGGCTTCCAGCCCAAGGGCAACTACATCGCGCGCCTCCAGCCCGCGACGACCAAGGACGTGTACTCGGTGGGCCTGAAGTACGCTGCCCGCGACCTGCTGATCGGCGCCTCGTTCCAGACCAAGGCTGACAACACCGTCACCGGCTTCACCTCGTTCGCCGGCAGCTACGACTTCAAGGCGGTCAAGCTGATGCTTGGCTACACCGACGGCGGCGAAGCGGACAACGGCGGCATCGGCAAGGGCCCGACCCTCGGCATCGTCGTCCCGGTGGCGGGCTGGACCCTAGGCCTGCACTACGCGCAGAACGACGACAGCGCCTTGAAGATCCGCTCGTCCGAGGTCTTCGTGAACAAGGAGGTGCTCAAAAACACCTTCGTGTACCTCGAGGCCGGCAACTGGAAGACCTCGAAGGACATGGCCGTGGTCAAGAAGTCGGGCAACGGCTACGCCGGCGGCGTGATCTTCGTCTTCTGACGCCAGCACGCGGGGCCGCTGCAGCGGTCACGGGCGCCACAGACCCCTGGGCAAACCTTGTGGCGCCGTCAAGCCCGGGTGCCTGACAGGAGGGCATCGAACCCCGCCAGGCCCGCGCTCAGGCTGTACTTGGCAACCGCCGGGATGTTGTCTTCGCCCAGGCGCCTGCCCTGACCCGACTCCTCCAGCAGGGCGAGCATCGCGTCGCGGAGGGCACCGACGTCCGAGAAGGCCACCAGCCGAGCGCCTCGCCCCTCGCGCAACACCTCCTGCACCGGCGGCGTGCGGCTGGCCACGATGGGCGCTCCACAGGCCATGGCCTCCAGCAAGGACCAGCTCAGGACAAAGGGGTAGGTCAGGTAGGCATGCGCGGCCGACACCTGCAGCACCCGCAGATAGTCTCCATACGGCAGCTTTCCAAGGAAGTGCGTCCGCTCGGGGTCCAGGGTCACCTCCGACAGCAACTGCTCCCGCCAGCTCTTGAACGACGTCGGTCCTCGGCCGTAGCTCACGCCGTCGCCACCCACGATGAGCGCGTGGCAGCGGGAATGCACCTTCTGGACCGCCTCCAGGGCCCGCATGAAGACGTGGAACCCTCGATAGGGTTCCAGATTGCGGGACACGTAGGTGATGACGGGGTCCCCGGCGCGCAAGACCTGGCCGCTGGGCGACTGGACCCATGCTCCCGGGTCAGGACCCAAGCGCTCCAGGTCCAGACCCTCGTGCTGGACCGCGATCTTCGGCAGGAAGATCTCGGGGTGCTGAAGACGCTGCCACTCCGTCGGGCTGACCGCCGCATCGCATTGGGTCAGGTTCAGCGTGTGCAGCGCGTTCCAGTTGCAGACCCGAGCCCGGTCGTCGAAGCTTGCCGGGAACTCCGGGTCGAAGCCCAGATCGCCGCCCGTGGGCCGGTAGTACCACTCGCAGAAGTGGACCAAACGGGCCTGGGGAAACACTTCCTTCGCATACAGCGTTTCCCCCCAACCGGGGTGGGCGAGGATGACGTCGGGCGAAAAACCGGTGGCCCGCAAGGCGAGCATGGCCCGCGCGGCGGCCTGGCCCTGCAAGGTGGCCCGTTCCATCTGCTTCAGATAGGGGTGCTGCGTGGGGCTGACCTGCCGGGCGAGCGTGTACCGGGTGAGCGCCTCGAAGCCCGGCAGCCCGGGAGCGAAGTCTCGTCCCAGGGCCCGGACGTCCCATCCGTGCCTCGTCGACCAGACCTTGACCAGGTGGCCGAACTGGCCCGGGAAGTTCTGATGAATGACCAAGAGCCTCATCGCAGCACCATGTCCTATCGACTTTGGCAGCCCCTCCGCGCCAACCGCATTCTGTCGCGCGTCGGCGGGGTCTCTGCGTGCATCGAGCTCACGAGGCCCCTTGAAGCTCGTACGTCCCCCGAGCTGGCACGCCCTCCTCGGCCGGCTCGGCTGGCTCGGCCTGCAGCGCCGGGCCGCTCGCCCGGTCGATGCCCAGGTCCCACAGACTGCGCAGGTCGTGCAGGTCGCCGATGCCGCGGGCCGCGACACTGAGTCCCTGTGCGTGCGCGACCTGCACCAGGATCGCCGCCAACTGCCGCTGGCCCGCAGCCGCAGGCGCGGCGATGCCTGTGCACAACGACTCGTCCAAGATCAGCGAGGTCAGGCCCAGACGGCCCAGTTCGTTCAGGTCGCCGAACGGCCCGTCCACGCCGTCGAGCGCTGCCCGCACGCCATGGCGGCGCAGCAGGTCGAAGAGCGGCGCCAGCGGCGCCAGCCCGCCGTGCCGGCCGGCGCGCACGTCCACGGCCAGCATCAACCGCGCCGCCGTCGGACCGGCCCGCTCCAGCACCGTCCCCAAGCGAAGCAGGAAGTTCGGCCGCAGCGCCGACTCCCAGCCGACCTCGACCTGAATGGAACCCTCCTCGCGGCCGAGCGCATCGACGGCGAGTTCCAACACGCGCAGATCGACGTCGGGGCGTCGCATGCAGCGCGCCGCCGGGGCGACGAACTCGTCGCCCTCCAGGCGCCTTCCGTCGGGCAGTTCGATCACCGGCACCGCGTGCATCAGCACCCGGCTGCCCGAGCGGTCCTCCACCGCGTGCAGCGCCAGCGAGACCCGTCCGGTCCCAAGTGCGTCCTCAAGGGCCACGCGCCAGCGCGCGACACTCATGACGCCTTCCTGCTCGGGCTCGGCGCAGCGCCAGTCCACGTCCGCCGTCTCGCAGGTCTGCAGCATCGCGTCGGCGCGTGCCATCAGGTCGGCCATCGACTCGCCGGGGCGCCAGCGGCTCGCCCCGATCCAGCCCACGCGGCCCTGCCCGGCGTCAGCAAGCACCGGAAGCGCGCGCAAGGCACGCACCAGGTCGGCGAGCCAGGCCTCGGCCGCGCCCGGCGCGGCCGGCGGCAGCAACAGCCCGAAGTCAGCCCCGTTCAGCCGCGCCACTGCCACAGGCTCGGCGACACCGGCAGCACCTGCGGTCCGTTCAAATCGCACCGCCCGCAGCCGCAGCAGCGCCGCCACGCTGAGCAGCAGTTCGGTGCCCCGATCGCGACCGAAACGTCGGTTCAGGCCGACCAGGTCGTGCAGACGCAGGATGGCCAGCGTGCCCGACGACGCGCCGTCATCGGCCACGCGAGCGGCCACGCGGGCCATGAACGGCGCGCGGCTTGCCAGGCCCGTCAGCGGGTCTCGTTCGGCCTCGTTGCGCAGCGCACCCACCTGGGCGTCGCGCTCCGCAAACAGCTGAGCGAGCTGCGCCGCCATGACGTTGATTGCCCGCGCCAGCGGCTGCAGCGACGCTTGCGGCGGCTGCGCGCGCTGCTCGAAGCGGCCCTCGCTGACGGCTCGCACCTGGGCGGCCAGGGCCTCAAGCTCCACGCGCTCGCGACGGCGGCTTCGGTACCACACGGCTGCAGCCACGGCCAGCGGCACCAGCACCGCGGGCGCCAGCGCCCAGATCGGCACGTCGGCGCTCATGGCAGGGCTCCGACCGCGGCCGCGGCATCCTGGCGCCCCGCGAACGCCGGCTCGAGTGCGGCCCAGTCGGACAGCGGCTCGACGAGCCGCTCGCCAAACGGGTCGATCCCCGGCTTGCCTGGGCGGTCGAACAGCGCGATCGCCCGCGCGTCGAGCTGGGCGATGGCCTTGTCCACCGGTACGCGGGCGTCGAGCGCGGCCACCATCGACAGCGCCAGGCGCAGCAGCGCGGCCAGCCCTGGCTGATCCAGCGAGGCCGGCTGCAGCTGCAGGGCCACGGCCTGCACGATCGGTTCAGGCAGGCCCAGCCCGTCGAGCCAGGCCGCGCCGACCTCGGGGTGGCCGAGCCCGGTGTGGGCCAGTTCCAGCGCGGCGAGTTTGGCACCGCGCACGCGGCGGATGGACGACAGCGCCTGGGCCAGCCGCGCCCCATGCAGGCAGCACAAGATCAAGTGGCCGGTGCCGTGCAGCAGGCCGGCCAGGAAGGCCGCCTCACGGTCGGCGTCGACCAGGCGCGCCAGCGTCCGGGCGGCGTGGCCGGTGGCCACCGCCTCGAGCCAGAACGCCCGCAGGTCGACGCCGGGCACACGCCCGAAAGCGCCGGTAATGCCGCTGGCCAGGACCAGCGTCTGCAGCGCGGAGGTGCCGATCAGGCCGACCGCCTCGTAAATGGATCCCACCTGCCGGCGCCCGGCATAGAAGGGCGAGTTCGCCATCCGCAACACCTGGGCCGCGAGCACCGGGTCGCGCTCGATCTCCTGCACCAGACTGGCGGTGGACACGCCGGGGTGGCGCAGCTGTTCGATCACGTTGAGCACCACCCGCGGCACCCTGGGAAGGGCGCTGTCCAGCAGCACGGCCTCACGGGCTTGCGCCAGGCGCCGGGGTAGTGAGGTCGGATCGGGATCGAAGCCGATCTCGCCGGGGTTCGCTTGCGCGTTCGGGTTCACCTCAGGCCCCCTTGGACGGCGTGGCCAGCGCCTGGCGCAGCCGCTCTTGCTCAAGGTTCCACAGCGTGCCGTCCATGCGCTTGAGTGCGGCAGACTGGCCGCGGACCTCGTCGCGCAGATCGTCGGCCGATGCGGCCACCTGCTCGAGCCGGTTGCCGAGCGCGTCAACCCGGCCCAGCGCGTCGTCCAGGCGCACCATCAGCTCCTCCTGCCGCGGCAGGTGCTCGAGCATCCGGTCCAGCCTCTCCTGTGCGGCGCGGCTGTGTTCGAGCACACCGCCGGTCGAGTCGGCCAGGCGCGCCATGGCCGGCACCGCCGTGCCCAGCGCGCCTACTGCGGCGGCCGTGCGCTCCAGCACGGCCTCCTGGCTGGCCACGCGCTCGGCGAGCTGGGTCGAGGCCTTCGCCGAGCCATGCACCTCGGGCACCAGCGCCTCGATGCGGCTGGCCACACGCTGCAGGCCGGCATCGGCTGCACGGTGCTGCTCGAGCACGTCGGCCAGCAGCGAGGCCAGGAAGCGCTCGGTGATCTCGACTTCCTTGTTCACCTTGCTGGCCTCGGCCATCGACAGCACCTCGCGGCGCACCACCTCCACGAAGTCGGTGGCGCACTTGCGCACCACGACCATCTGGAAGCCCAGCACGATCGAGCCGACAAGGCCGAACATCGACGCCGAGAAGGCGATGCCCATGGCGCTGAGTGGCTTCTGCAGCCCGCCAACGATCTTGGCGAACTCCTCCTCCATCTTGCCGCCTCCTCCGCCGGCGCTGCTGGCGATGGTGCCGATCAGATCGGAGGTCGCGACGAGGGTCTGCAGCAGGCCGATGAAGGTGCCCAGCAGTCCCAGACCCACCATCAGGCCCACCAGGAACTGCGACAGTTCCTGGCGCCGCTCGAGGTACTGGCCCAGGGCCTCGAACTCGGGCTCGGTGGCCGCGCTGTGCACGTACACCTGGTGGCCCAGGCCGAGCTTGCCCAGGCGTTCGATCATGCCGGTCACGTAGGCAGGAGGGCCCAGGCGGGGGTCCTGCACGCCGCTGCGCGCGCCGCCCTTCAGCCACAGCAGCCCGTCGTGGAACACGCGGTCCTCGCGATAGATCGCGCGCACGTGGCCCGACATCGTCCACACGCCCCAAGCCAGGCACAGCAGGATCTTGCCGTTCAACAAGGGGGCCGACATCAGCGCGTTGCTGACGAAGTCCCATGTCGCCAAGGCGCCGGCCAGCAGCAGGAGCGCAGGCAGCCAGACCACGAAGGCGTAGCGACGGCTCAGGCGCTCGCCGTTCAGCGTTGGCGGCGCCGTCGCGGGCGCGGCCGCCGCATCCGGTGCGGGCCAGGGGGGCTGGATGGTTTCGGTTGTCATCGGAGTTCCTCGGCGTGGGAAGCGTGGGCGGGGCGAGCGGGTCTCAACGGTCCCGGAAGGCGGTGCTGGCCAGTCCGCGGACGGGGCTCAGCAGGTACTGCAGCACGGTGCGGCGTCCGGTGACGACATCGGCCAGCACCGTCATCCCCGGGGTGACACCCTGGCTGAAGGTGGCCAGGCTGGATGGATCCACCTCCAGCGCCACGCGGAAGAAGCGCTCGCCGCGCTCGTCCTGCAGGCTGTCGGCACTGATCTCGGTGATGCGCGCGTCAAGCGTGCCGTAGAGCGTGTAATCGAAGGCAGCCACGCGCACCCGGGCCGGCTGGCCGGTCTGCAGCGCGCCGCGATCGGCCGGCGAGGCGCGCGCCTCCACGAGCAGCGCGCCGCCGCTGGGGGTGATCTCCACCAGCGTCTCACCAGGCTTGACCACGCCGCCCACGGTGTTGGCGAGCACCTTGTTGATGGTGCCGCCGACCGGGGCCGTGACCACCGTGCGGCGGACGCGGTCGTCCTCGGTCTTGATGTCCTCCTGCAGGCGGCGCAGTTCGACGCGCGCCTCGGAGAGCTGGGTGCGGGCCTCGCTGCGCGACTGGGCCACCGACTCGGCCTGCCGTGCCTGCAGCTCGGCAGCGGCCGAAGCCAGCCTCGGCAAGGTCGCTTCGGCCTCGCGGATCTGGGTCGTCAGCCGCTCGACGCGGCCGCGTGCCTCAAGCATCTCGAGCTGCGAACCCGCCTGCCGCACCACCATGCTCTGCACCAGCACCAGCTGCTGGCGCGCCACTTCGAGTTCGGCGGCCAGTCCGCGCTTGCGTGCCTCGAGCTCGGCCGCCTCCTGCCGCTTCTGGGTCGCCTGCTCTTCCAGCACGCGCAGGCTCTGGGTCAGGCGCGACTGCCGCGCGGCGAACGCTGCCGCCTCGTTGGTGACCTCCGGGGAGTTCTGGGTCAACGGGAGCGGTGGCACGAATCGGCTGGCCCCGGTGGCCTCGGCCTCCAGGCGCGAGGTGCGGGCCAGCAGACCGTTCAGCCGGGCCTGTTTCTCACCGAGCATCGAACTGGCCGCGAGGTCGGAGACCGCCACCAGGTTGTCGCCCGGCCGGACCACATCGCCCTCGCGCGCGTACACGACGGAGACGATGCCGCCTTCCAGATGCTGCACCAGCTGCGGCTTGCCCGACGGGACGATGCGGCCGGTCGAGCGCACCACGCGGTCGACGGTGGCCACCGTGGCCCACACCAGCAGCCCAACCGACAAGGCAGCCACGGAGTAGATCAGCCAGCGCGGCCGCCGCAGCCGGCGGCCCCCGTAGCGGGCGCCGTCGAAACGCAGGTACCAGGGGTCGGCCGGCGCATCTGGCACGCCGGGCGCGGACGCAGCGGGAGTCACTTCGCATCCTCCATCGTCACCACCACGCGCGGCATGTCCCCCGGCCCTTGCGGATCGAGCCGCGTCGCGATGCGCGCCGCGGGCACGCCCTGCTCCAGCAGCTGGTTGCGCACCGCCATCAGGCGCAGGAACGCGGCGCGCTGGTTGTCGCTCAGCTCCATGGCAGGCCCCGTGGCCACCAGCGCGACGCGCGTGCCCGCGGGCGCCGCGTCGAGCGCCAGCTTGACCGGGCCGAGCGCCTGCACCAGGTTCTTCTGGGCCGCCTCGTCCAGCGTCAGCGCGCCCTGCTCGTACTCGAGCACCAACGAGCGCGTGGCCGGGTTGACCGTCGCCGGACGTGCTTGGGTGGTGCGCTCATTGCCCGCCACGGCGATGCGCACACGCGCATCGGCCGGAGCCGGCAGCGGCGTGTCGGTGGACGGCCCCCGGACGGGCCCCGGCTCCACCGGTGGGTCCTTCTGCGACGCTTGCAGCTGGACGTTGGCAGCCTGCAGCTCGGCGAGCTTGCCGGCCATCCGGCTGGCCACCATCTGCATCGCGAAGCTGAGGGCGATGGCCAGCACCACGATGACGAACACCATCGCGATCACCACGTTGGTGAGCGCGTCCACGAATCCCGGCCAGTAATCGCCTGTGCCGCCGCCGCCACCTGACATGTGTTTCTCCCGTCGTTGCGTTGCCGCTCAGCGCGCTGCCGGCTGGCCGAGCTGCAGGCTCAAAGAGCCCATCAGATGCGCCAGCCGCCATTGGCTCTGCGCCGTTGCCACCAGAACCTGTGTCAGGTCGAGCTGGCTCTGGTAGTGGCGCTGGTAGGCATCCAGCACGTCCAGCAGCGGCCGGCCGTTGCCCACCAGCTGGGCCTGAAACGCCTGGACCACCCGCTGGTTGCCCTCGAGCTCCTCGCGCACCGAGACGAAGCGCTGGCTGGAGGCCTCCAGGTTGGCGTAGGCGCTCTGGATCTCGAAACGCAGCCGCCGCTCGGTCGCGGTGGCGCGTGCCTCGAGTTCGCGGCGCCGCGCATCGGCGGCACCGGCCTGCGCGCTCGACGTGCCGCCGTCGTAGGCGTTCAGGCTCAGCACCAGCATGCCCTTGATGTCGTTCGTCTCCCCCGGGGTGCCGCTCGCGTTGCGGGCGCGGGTGTGGGTGAGTTCGAACTCCAGCTTCGGTGAGGAGCGCGCGCGCGCGATGCCCCGCTCCAGCCCGGCGGCGGAGATTTCCAGACGCGCCGCCGCGAGCTCGGCGTTGCCCAGCAGGGCAGCCGCCACCGCCTCGTCGTCACCGCCGGGCACCTGGATGGCCTGCACGCCCGCCATCGACAGCGCAGGCGGCACGGCTCCGTACAGCCGCTCCATGTTGCGCAAGGCACTGAGCAGCTGCGCGCGGGTGTCGGCCAGGGTCGAGCGCACGTTGGCCACGCGCGCTCTCAGCCGGTCGGCCTCGGCCTGACTTGTGCCACCGGCCGCTGCGCGCTCACCGATGTAGCGCGCCAGCTCGGCCAACCGGGTCTCGTACTGCTCGCCCAGCGACAGCCCGACACGCGCCTGCAGCACGCCCAGGAACGCGAGGCCGCCATCCAGCAAGGCCTTGCTGTCGGCGTCGCGCAGCTGCTCGGTGGCCGAGCCCGTGAGCAGATCCTGCCGTTTCACCTCCATGCCAGCCGGCCGGTCGATCAGCGACTGGCGCACCGACGCCATGGCATCGAGCCGATACAGGATCGCGGTCGGATCGACGGAACGGGTGATCCCTCGCCCGCCGGCCGTTCGCACCGTGACTTGCGGCAGCAAGGCACCGAACGCGGCTCGCCGCGTCTGCCCGAACGACTCCAGCCGCAGCTCGGCCGCCGTCACCTCGGGGCTTTGGCGCGCGGTACCCACCGCCGCGTCGTAGAGCCTCAGCGCCGCCCCATCAGGCCCCGGCTCGGCGGGGCGACCCGGCGACGCAGGATGCATGGGCAGCACCGTTGGCAGCCCGAGCAGGGTGTGCAGCATGTCCAGCCGCGGCTGGGGCAGCGGGCTGCCGTCGGTCGACGCCGCGGGCGGCGGAACAAGGCTTTGCCCAGTGGGGCCGGCCGCTGCGCTGGCAACGACGCCTGCCGCCGGCACGGCCAGCCCGTTCGGGCCTGCGGGCGCGGCCGCCACGACCGCGCCAGGCGCCGCCGGGAGCGCTGATGCCCCGCCCGCCAGTGGCGCCGCTGAGGCCTGCTGTGCAGCGCCTGCTTCGGCCGCTGGCGCCTTGGCTGGCGCGACGGATGCAGAGCTCGGGACCAGGGCCGCAGACGCACCGACGGCCGGCGGCGCAGCGACAGAAGCTACCGAAGCGACCGGCGCGACTTGGCCCTCGCGGGCCAAGGACTTGACGGCCGCCAGCCCACGCGACCGCGCCACGCCCGGCGAGCGGGCAGCCGGCGTGGCAGCGCCTGTTGCAGGCGGTGTGGGTGTTGCCGCAGGCCTCGCGTCGACAGCGACATGACCCTCGGAGGCCGCCGGGGCGCCATCGCCGAGCACGGCTGGATCGGCCGAGCCAGCCTGCTCAGCGGCGGCGGTGTTCGCGGACGACGAGCCGGCGTCCGACTCGAGCCAGGCAGGCGCCAGGCGAGCCAGCAGCCGCCGCAGGAGGCCGCCGCTCGGCGCACTGCTCGGCACGGGGGCCGCGCCCACCGTGCGGCGGATGTCGCCTTCTTCTGTGTGGGCCGCCGCCGGGGCAAGCTCGGCACGCATCGGCACCGAGATCCGCGGGGCGACCAGACCCGAGGCTGCGGCGTGACGGTCGTGGACCGCGCGAGCCGGGGGATCGCCCCAAACGGCCGGTGGGACGGCAGCGCTGCCTTTGGAGACCTGGACCTCGTCAGTGGGTGCTGGGAGCGCCACGCAGCCGCCCAGCGACGCGGACAGGCAGGCCACGGCGGCTGCCAAGGCCGATCGCCGCAACGGACCGGCCCACCGGCTGAGCCGGAGCGAGATGTTGGTAGGCATGGTGTGCACGGTCATGAACTCAGGCGTTATCGGCAGCGGCGAGCGCCGCGGACCGGTTTTGCGTCGCGGGGGCCGCCATGGCGGCATCCCGAACCGGGGCATTCGAAGGCGCCGCTGTGGCCACTGTGGCCGCTGCAGGCGCGGCAGGAGGCCGTGCGGCGGCGGCTGATCCGTCGAGCAGGCGTGCCGGCGGTGCATCCATCACCAGCCGACCGGCGTCGAGCACCAGCACGCGGTCGCAGACGCGGATCAACTCGGTGGTGTGCGTGGCCACGACCACGCAGCGCCCGCCGCCGCGCAGGGCTGCCAGGCTGGCGATGAGGGTCTCCTGCGAGATGCGGTCCAGACCCAGGGTCGGCTCGTCCAGCAGCAGCAGCCCGGCGTCGCTGTGCAAGGCGCGCGCCAGCGCGAGCATCTGGCGCTGGCCACCGGACAGGCCCTGCCCGGCCAGGCCGACCGACAGATTCAGGCCGATGCCACCCACCTCCAGCGCGCGGCCAAAGCCGGCTGCACGCAGGCTGCGCAGCACCGCGTCGTCGCCTTCCCAGGCCTGGTCTGCCGCCGCCGGAGCCAGCGGGCAGACCACCTGGCGCACCGTGCCGGGCAGAAAGGTGGGGTCCTGCGGTTTGCAGGCCACCGCCGCGGCCAGCGCGCGCCGCTGCGCGTCGTCGGCGATCCGGCGCCCGGCCACAAGCAGGCTGCCCGACTCGGGAGCAATCTGCCCGGCCAGCACCCGCAGCAGCGTGCTCTTGCCCGCGGCCGACGAGCCCACCACCGCCACCAGCTCGCCAGCGCCCAGGCGCAGGGCGATGCCGTCGAGCACCGCCCGGTCTGCGCCCGGGTAGCGCACCCGCAGGCCGTGTGCCTGCACGCCCTCGGCGCGCAGGGCTGGGTCGCCCGCCCTGGCAAACGGCGCGGCCGCCGCCGCGGACGGGGCCGCCGCCTCCAGGTCGACCGCGGCACGCATGTCGGCCAGCGCGCGCCGGAACTCGGCCCAGCGGGTGCTGGCCGGCGCCAGCGCGCACATCCCACCGACCATGCGGCCGCCCAACATCGTGAGCGAGATCAACCCACCAACCGACAGCAACTGGGCTTCGATCCGGAACACGCCTGCCACGAGCAACAGCACCGCCGATGCCCCGAGCCCCACCGGCACCACCTGCTGCACCAGTTGCGACCACACGCGTGAGCGCGTGCTGCTGCGCGCGCAGGCGGCGGCCGGCTGGCGGAAGCCGTCCAGCGCCAGCCGCGCGGCAGCGGGCTGGGCGAGGCTTTCGCGCGCGGTCAGCGTCTCCACCAGCAGGTTGATCTTGCGGCCGTGCGCCTGGTCGGCCGCGCGCTGGTGATGCCGCGACACGTGCAGCAGCACGGCCGTGGCCGCCCACAGCAGAGCGCCCGTCGCCAGGGGGATGAGGACCAGCGGTCCGCCGATGAACCAGCCGGCCAGGGCGAACAGCAGCAGAAACGGCAGGTCGGCCAGCGGCAGCAGGTAGCTGGCCGACAGGAACTCGCGCGCCGCACCCAGGTCGCGGTAACGGTGCAGCACCAGGCCCACGGCCAGCGGTTGCGCCAGCGGCGCGGCCAGCACACCGCGCATCAGCCGCTCGTCGAGCGTGGAGTCCCAGCGGCTGGCGGCTTGCTCGACCAAGGTCATGCGGGCGATGCGGCAGGTGAGCTCGAAGCCCAGCAACAGCGCCATGCCGATGGCCAGCGCCCACAGCGTGTCGTGGATCTGGTTGCCGACGGCCCGGTCGTACACCAGCATCGAAAACAGCGGCAGCGACAGCGCGAGCGCGTTCACCACCAGCCCGGCCAGCATCAGGTCGGCCAGGTGGCGGCGGTTCGCACGCAGAAAGAGAAACAGGGCTTGGTTCATCGCATCGCAGCCGTCGAGCCCACGCGCCCAGGGCGGGCGCAAGACTCCGGCTGGAAGGATTGGGCCCGAGGCCGCTCGCGGCCGAAGCCGCGAATAGAGAGCGTGGAGCTGCCCTGTTCCGGCGCCGGGCTCAGGGACCCCAGATCACCTGCAAGGTGCTCACCTGCGGCTGCGTGGGGTCGGTGCTGCTGAACACCGAGTAGGTGATGCTGTTGTCGTTGGCAGCCGTTTGAACCAGGCTGCCGCCCCCCTGGATCGCGATGGTGTCGCCACGGTCCAGCCTGAGCACAAGACTGCCCGAATCGGTGATGCTGGTCAGCGCCAGGGACGAAAAGTCCACCGACCCGGCTGCGCCGTTGCGCAGGTCCAGCGCCTCGATGCCGCTGGCGCGACCAATCAGTCCGTCAAGATCGAGGGTCGAGCCCGGCGTGCTGAGCTGCAGGGTGTCGAAGCCGGCACCGCCCAGCGCGAAAGCCACCGACGACAGGTCGCCCGCCACCAGCAGGTCGTCGCCGTCGCCGCCGCGCAGCACGTCGGCCCCGCCGCCGCCGACCAGGGTGTCGTTGCCGGCCCCGCCGGTCAGGATGTTGGCGGCCGCGTTGCCGGTGATGAGGTTGTTCAGCTCGTTGCCGGTGCCGTTGATCGCCGCGTCGCCGCCCAGCACCAGGTTCTCGACTCCAGCCGCCAGTGTGCGGGTCACAGTGGAGACTTCGGTGTCCGTGCCCCCGCCGGCCGCCTCGATGACGACATCGCCTGCGTGGTCGACCAGGTAGGTGTCGTCGCCAGCACCCCCGTCCATCCAGTCGGTCCCGACGCCACCCTCCAGACGGTCATTCCCGTCGCCGCCCTGCAGCGTGTCGGCTCCCGCGCCACCGGCCAGCGTGTCGGCACCGGCACCGCCCGACAGCACGTTGGCCGCGCCGTTGCCCGTGATGAGGTTGTCCAGGCCGTTGCCGGTGCCGGTGACGGCGCTGCCAGTCAGGCTCAGGTGCTCGATGTCCGAGGCCAGGGTGTGGCTCACGCTGGCCTGCACGAGGTCGGTGCCGCCTTCAGCAGCTTCGACCACGACGTCCCCGAGGTGGTCGACGAGGTAGGTGTCGTCCCCGGTACCGCCGTCCAGTGTGTCCGCGCCGGCGCCGCCCTCCAGCGTGTCGTTGCCGGCGCCAGCGAGCAGCAGGTTGCTCCCGGCATTGCCGGTGAGCCTGTTGTCGAGGTCGTTGCCGGTGCCGGCCAGGTTGCCGCTGCCCAAGAGCACCAGCCGCTCCTGGAACGCCCCCAGCGTCCAGTTCACGTTCGCCCGCACGGTGTCGACGCCGCCCCCTCCGACTTCCACCACCACGTCGGCGGCGTCGTCGACCAGGAAGGTGTCGTCACCCGCGCCGCCTTCCATCGAGTCGGCGCCCACGCCGCCGTCGAGCCAGTCGTCACCGGCGCCGCCGGCCAGCGTGTCGTTGCCGGCGCCGCCGGCCAGCGCGTTCGCCGCCTCGTTGCCAGTGATGCGGTTGGCCACCGCGTTGCCGGTGCCGTCGATCGCCGCGTTGCCGGCGAGCACCAGGTGTTCGACCTCGACCGACAGGCTGCGGGTCACGAACGAGATCTCGGTGTCGATGCCGCCACTGGCCGCTTCAAGGACCACGTCGCCCGCCTCGTCGACCACATAGGTGTCGTCGCCGGCGCCCCCTTCCAGGGTGTCGGCCCCAGCGCCGCCGTCGATGCGGTTGGCGGCCAGGTTGCCCGTGATCTGGTTGGCCTGCGCGTTGCCGGTGCCGTCAATGGCGGTGCTGCCGCTGAGCACCAGGTTCTCGACGCCCGCCGCCAGCGTGTGGGTCACCGACGCCAGCACGGTGTCGGTGCCGCCGTCGGCGATTTCGACCACCGCATCGCCCGCGTTGTCGACGAGGTAGGTGTCATCACCGGCGCCGCCGGTCATGGTGTCGGCCCCGGCGCCGCCGTCGATGCGGTTGGCCGCCGCGTTGCCCGTGATCTCGTTGGCCAGCGTGTTGCCGGTGCCGTCGATGGCCGCGCTTCCTGTGAGCACCAGCCGCTCGACGTGGCCCGTCAGCGCGTGGCTCACGCTGGCGCGCACCGTGTCGGTGCCCGCCGCCTCGGCCTCGACCACGGTGTCGGAGGCGTTGTCGACCTCGTAAGTGTCGTCGCCCGTGCCGCCTTCCATCGTGTCGATGCCGGCGCCGCCGTCCAGCGTGTCGTCGCCAGCACCGCCCAGCAGCGTGTCGCGCCCGGCCCCGCCGGCCAGCCGGTTGGCCGCGGCGTTGCCGGTGAGGGCGTTGTCCAGCCCGTTGCCGGTGCCGTCGATGGCAGCTTCGCCGGCGAGCACCAGGTTTTCCACCTCGCCCGACAGGCTGCGGCTGACCGAGGCCACGACGGTGTCGATGCCGCCGTCGGCCGCCTCGACGACCCCATCGCCCGCGTCGTCGACGAGGTAGGTGTCGTCGCCCGCGCCGCCGGTCATCGAGTCGGCACCGGTGCCGCCGTCCAGCGTGTCGGCACCAGCGCCGCCTTCCAAGGTGTCGGCGCCCGCGCCGCCCTCCAGGCGGTTGGCGGCGGCGTTGCCCGTCATGACGTTGTTCAGCTCGTTGCCGAAGCCGTCGACCGCCAGGCTGCCGGTCAGCACCAGGTTCTCGACGTGGGCTCCGAGGGTGCGGCTGCCCATAGCCCGCACGGTGTCGATGCCGCCATCGGCAGCCTCCACCACCGTGTCGCCCGGCTGGTCGACGATGTACGTGTCGTTGCCGGCCCCGCCTTCCAGGCGGTCGGATCCGACGCCGCCATCCAGGACATCGTCACCCTCGCCGCCCAACAGGGTGTCGACGCCAGCACCGCCCTGCAGCGTGTCGGCGCCGTCCGCACCGACCAGCTGGTTGGCCGAGTCGTTGCCGACGATGAGGTTGGCGAGTTCGTTGCCAATGCCGTTGGCCGCGGTGCCGGTGAGCGTCAGGTTCTCGACCTGGGCCGCCAGGGCGTGGCTGATGCTCGCGAGCACGAGGTCGGTGCCGGCCTCCGCCGTCTCGACCACCGAGTCGCCGCCGTCGGCCACGACGTAGGTGTCGTTGCCCGTGCCACCTTCCAGCGTGTCGGCACCGAGCCCGCCGTCCAGCGTGTCGTTGCCCGCGCCGCCGGCCAGGCGGTTGGTTCCGGCGTTGCCGATGAGGGCGTTGTCCAGCGCATTGCCGGTGCCGGTGAGATCGGCGCTGCCCTGCAGCTCGAGCCGCTCCTGGAACGCGCCGAGTGTCAGGCTGAGGCTGGAGCGCACCGTGTCGATGCCGCCGCCTTCGAGCTCCACCACCACGTCGGCCGCGTTGTCCACCACGTAGATGTCGTCGCCAGCGCCGCCCGTCATCGAGTCAGCGCCCGTGCCGCCGTCCAGCGTGTCGGCGTTGAGCCCGCCCGTCAGCGTGTCGGCGCCCGCGCCCCCGTTCAGCAGGGCGCCCGCGCCCGAGCCTGCGAAGCTGGGCGACGCGGTGCGGTACGGGTGGTCGGCCGCCAGCAGCCCCTGCCCGCCCCACTTCCAGGCCAGATAGCCCTCGAGCAGCTGCCGGTCAGTGGTCGACAGCGTGCTGCTCGTCACCACGATCTCCGGGATGTCGCCGCCAAAGCTCCAGCTGCTGCCGTAACCGCTGGTCAGCAGCGAGCCGTTCCAGTTGAACGGCTGGTTGACCACACCCACCACCGAGGTGTTGCCGTTCAGCGTGTTCCAGGCCGAGCCGGCGTTGGTCCAGCCCGGTTGCACGCCGTTGGCCCAGTAGGACGCCGTCGAATGCGAGTTGCCGTAGCCCGTCAGGTCGGTGCGGCCGTCGCCGGGGTTGACGATCAGGATCCAGCCGCCATTGTTGGCGTTGGTGGACGAGTTGGCCATGATCGGCATGTAGTTGCTGTCCGTGGTGCGCTGCACCCAGAACAGGCTGTTCGTGTTGCCGGTCATCGTGGGGATGTTGGCCACACGCAGGCCGTCGTCGGCGCCGTCGTAACGGATCGTCGGCAGGCCGTTCAGGCCGCCCTGCACGTAGGCGGGCTGCCAGGCGACGGTGCTCTGCACCGCGTGGCGGCCAAGGCCGCTCTTGTCGGCCCAGCTGGCCACCGCGCTGCCGTTCAGGCCGCTCTCGGCCGCGCCCTCCTGCACACCGTCGCCGTCCAGGTCGGCCGCGTCGAGCCACAGCGCCAGGCCGGGCAGTTGCGCGGGCGTCCACGCGTCCAGCACCGTCAGCACATCGTCGCCGTCGCCACCGTTCAGCGTGCTGCCGCCGGCCGCCTGCAGGCGGTCGTTGCCGGCGCCGCCTTCCAGGCGGTCGACACCGCCCATGCCCAACAGCGTGTCGTTGCCGGCGCCGCCGTCCAGCACGTTGGCGGCCTGGTTGCCGGTCAGCTGGTTGGCGGCGTCATTGCCGGTGGCGTTGATCGCCACGGTGCCCATCAGCCGCACGTTCTCGAGCTCGGTACCAACGATCGAGTAGCTCAACTCGCTCTCGACCGTGTCGGTGCCGCCGCCGGCCGACTCGACGATCACATCACCGGCGTTGCGCACGACGTAGACATCGTTGCCGGCACCGCCAGTCATCGTGTCCACACCGGCGCCGCCCTCCAGACGGTCGTTGCCGGCGCCGCCGCTCATCACGTCACCCACGGCATCGGGCGCCACCACGGCGCTGCCATGGCTCAGCAGTGCGCCCGGGATGTCGCTGAAGCCGGCAGCGCTGGGCGGCTGCCACTGCACGCGCATCGAGGCGTTGCCGCCACCCTCCCCGAATTCGACGCGCAGCGGTACCGAGCCGGCTTCGATCCAGATCGGGTCGGTGGTGCTGCTCGTGCGGCTGCGCGCCACGAGCACGCCGTCCAGCCACAGGTGGGCGTCGTCGTCGTTGTCGAGCTTGAAGCGGTACCAGCCCGACGCGGTGATCTCGATCTGGCCCGTGAGGCGCATGGTCCAGTTGTCCGCCGGCACGCCCGGGCCCGGGCTGCCGCTGCCCCAGTTGCGGTTCAGGCTGGTCTCGATGCTCTCGAGCACCGGCACGCTCGCGCCGCTCGGGAAGAACTGCGAGCGCAGTCCGGCCGTGACGCCGGTGGCGGTGGACACCGTCTCCGACACCAGCACATCGTCGCCGTCGCCGCCGTCCAGTGAGTCGGCGCCGCGGCCGCCCACCAGCGTGTCGGCGCCGGCGCCGCCCGACAACGTGTCGTTGCCCACGTTGCCTTCGAGGCGGTTGCCGAGGGTGTTGCCCACGCCGTTGTTGGGGCCAGTCCCGGTGAACGCAAGACCCTCCACGTTCGCCCGCGTCGCCAGGCTGACGTCGGTGAACGCGGTGCGGATGGTGTCGAAGCCGGCGTTGGCCGCCTCGGTGACCACGTCGTCCACGCTGTCGACCACATAGGTGTCGTTGCCGGCGCCGCCGGCCATCGTGTCATTGCCGCCACGGCCGTCGAGCCAGTTGTCGCCCCCGTTGCCCGTGAGCACGTTGGCCACCGAGTTGCCGACACCTTTCTGGTTGCCCGCCGAGACGATCGTCAGGTTCTCCAGGTGCTCCGGCAGCACGTAGCCGTCCATGCGTTCGTTGACCTCGACCGTGTCGATGCCGCCGCCCGCAAGCTCGACGATGCGCGTGTTGGGGCTGTTGAGCTGGTAGGTGTCGTTGCCTCCGCCGCCGGTCAGCGTGGTCCAGTTGCTGTTGTAGGCCCACCAGCGGTTCGAGCCCACCAAGCGGTTGGGGCCGGCGTCGCCGGTGCCGCTGAGGTTCCAGGTCTCGTAGAGATTCAGGTTTTCGAAGTTCGTCGGCAGCACGTAGGTGCGCGCCGTGCCGGTGTCGCCATGCAGCACGATGGTGTCGTTGCCACCGCCGGCCTGCTCGACCAGCACGTGGTCGATGTTGGTGCGGCCGGTCAACGAGTCGGTCTGCAGGGTGTACGTGTCGTCGCCGGCGCCGCCCACCAGGGTGTGGCTGACGCCAGTGGCGAAGCGCGCGACCGTGATCGCGTTGTTGCCGGCGCTGCCGGTGGCGGTGACCGCGGTGGTCGAGGTGATGACGACGTTTTCGATCTCGGCGCTCAGCCCGAGGTTGAAGCTGCTGTTCACGCGCACCGTGTCGTTGCCACCGCCGGCCACCTCGACGACGGCGTCGCCCGCGTTGTCGATCACGTAGGTGTCGTCGCCCGCGCCGCCGGTCATCGAGTCGGCGCCCACGCCGCCGTCGAGCCAGTCGTTGCCGGCGTTGCCGATGAGTGTGTCGTTTCCGCGGCCGCCCCTCAGCGTGTTGTTGCCGGCGTTGCCGGTGATGAGGTTGTCCAGGTCGTTGCCGGTGCCGTTGATCGAGGCCGAGCCCGTCAGCACCAGCCGCTCGATCTGGGGCATCAGCACGAAGCTGACCGACGACTCCACGGTGTCGGTGCCGGCGCCAGCGGCCTCGAACACGTAGTCGGTGTCGCTGGTCACGACGTAGGTGTCGTCGCCCGTGCCGCCGGCCAGATAGTTGGTGCCGGCGCCGCCGACGAGGCGGTCATTGCCGGCGCCGCCAAACAGGGCGTCGTTGCGGCTGCCGCCGGTGAGCGTGTCGTTGCCCTGGCCGCCCAGCAGCACGGTGTCGATGCGGCCGGCCCCGCGCTCCGGCGCGGTGCCGTAGTCAGCCGCCAGCGCATCGGCCGCCGGGCCGGACTGGTCGCCGAACCTCACCGGCGCCTGGGCCCAGGTGGGGTCGAACGCCAGGACGCCCAGCCCGGGGTCGGTGGCTGCGGGTGGCGCGCCCAGCCACTTCGTGCGCAGGTACTGCTCCACCTGCTGGCGCTCGACCTCGGTCAGCGCCCGGTTGTAGACGATCACCTCCGACACGTCGCCGCGGCTCAGCTCGCCGCCGCCGCCCCAACCACCCAGCGCCAGGTTGCCCAGGCTGCCGCCGCCCCACGTGGACGAGGCCACCAGCGCGCCGTCGCTGTACAGCGCCGAGCCGCTGCCCGAGGCGGTGGCGGTGTACAGCTTGACCTGGTTGGCCACCACGGCCGGCGCGGCCGGCGTCACCCATCCGCCCGGGTGGAAGCGGTCCTGCGTGCCGTTGTGCCAACCCATGATCCAGTTCTCCGTGCCCGACGACACCAGTCGGCCGTTCTGCGTGCCCGCCATCTGTCCCACCGCGAACACGGTGTAGGTGTTGCCGAAGCTGAGGGTGGAGCCCATGTAGTCGTTGCCGTCGAAGCGGACGGTGGGCAGGCCGCCGGCTCCGGTGGCCACCCAGGTGGGCTGGCCCGTCGCGCCGAAGTTGACGTTGGCGCTGGACATGGTGTTCAGGCCGGTGCGGTCCACCCACTGGGTCACCGTGCTGCCAGCGCCAAGGACGGCCTCGCCCGCGCCTTCGGAGACGCCGTCGCCGTCCATGTCGCTGGCATCGAGCCAGGTGAACAGGCCGTTGCCGGGCAGCATGCCGGGGTTGGTGAAGTTGACGCCCCAATTCATTTCCAGGTCCGCCGAGTCCGGCAGCACGATCGTGGTGTTGTCCACCACGACGCCGGCGCCACCCGGCGTGCTGGACGCGAACAGGCGCCCGGCCGTACCGTCGCTGAGTGGCACGACGGTGGCGCTGCCGGGGTTGAGCACGCCGGTGAAGTCGCCGCTGCGCAGGAACAGCACATCGCGCAAGGTGCCCTCGGCCTCGTCGCCCCGCACCTCGAGCCGGTTGTTCGCCTCGCTGCCGAGCAAGCCCGGGGCTGACAGCTGCGCCGCGGTGATCGCAAACGAGTTGACCGATCCGCCACGCAGGTCCACGCTCTCGATGCCGGTGACCTTGCCCACCAGCGTCTGCAGCGTGTTGATCCTCGAGCCGTCGATGGCCAGCGTGTCGTAGCCGGTGCCACCGGCCAGGCTGGTAAAGGCAGCGTCGCGCAGCACGAAGGTGTCGCTGCCCTGGCCGCCGTCCAGCGTGTCGGCGCCGCCGCCGCCGTCGAGCACGTTGTTGGCGCCGTTGCCCACGATCAGGTTGGCGCCCGCGTTGCCGGTGGCGTTGACGCTGTCGGTGCCGATCAGCACCAGGTTCTCGAGCTGCTCTCCCAGCACGTAGCTGATGCTCGAGCGCACGGTGTCGTTGCCCTCGCCAGGCAGCTCGTTGATCAGGTCGCCGGTGTCGTCGACCCCGTAGGTGTCGTCGCCTGCGCCGCCTTCCATCGTGTCGGCGCCACCGCGGCCGTCGAGCAAGTTGTTCTCGGCGTTGCCGGTCAACTGGTTGGCCCCGTTGTTGCCGGTGCCGGCGATGGCGTTCGGGCCGATCAACCGGAGGTTCTCGACATGGTTGGCGCTCGACATCGAGTAGCTGACGACCGCGTTCACGGTATCGATGCCCGCACCGGAGGCCTCGACGACCACATCGCTGGCGTTGTCGACCCAATAGGTGTCGTTGCCGCCGCCGCCGGCCATCGTGTCGGCGCCCACGGCACCGTCAAGCACGTTGTCGCCGGCGTTGCCACGCAGGTGGTTGTCCAGGGCCGAGCCGGTGCCGTTGATCGAGGCGTCGCCCGTGAGCTCGAGGTTTTCGAGGCTGCCCGACAGCGTGTAGGTGAACGAGGCGCGCACGGTGTCGCGGCCGCGGCCGTCCTGCTCGACGATCACGTCGTCGTCGCTGTCGATGACGTACACATCGTCGCCGTCGCCGCCGGTCAGGGTGTCGGCGCCAGCGTCGCCGTCCAGCACGTTGGCACCGCCGTTGCCGATGATCTCGTTGTCGAGTTCGTTGCCGGTGCCGTCGATGTGGTCGGAGCCAATGAGCGTGAGCCGCTCGATCTCGGCACTGAGCGTGTAGCTCACCGAAGACTGCACGCGGTCGTTGCCGCCGCCGGAGAACTCCACGATCTCGGCCAGCGTGTCGGACACGAGGTAGGTGTCGTCACCCGAACCACCGATCAGCGTGTCGGCGCCGGAGCCGCCGTCCAGGGTGTTGTTGCCCGAGTTGCCGGTGATGCGGTTGGCCCCGGCGTTGCCGGTGCCGCTGAGGTTGCCGCTGCCCTGCAGCTCGAGGTTCTCGACGTTGGCCGCCAAGCTCATGCTGAAGGCCGCACGCACGGTGTCGATGCCCTGGCCGGACTGCTCGACCACCTCGTCCCCTGCGTTGTCGACGAGGTAGGTGTCGTCGCCGGCGCCGCCGGCCATGGTGTCGGCCCCGGCGCCGCCGTCCAGCAGGTTGTTGCCGTTGTTGCCGGTGATCAGGTTGTTGAACGCGTTGCCCGTGCCTGAGGTGTTGGCGTTGCCGGTCAGGACGAGGTGCTCCAGGGTAGCGCCCAGCGTCCAGCTGACCGACGAACGCAGCGTGTCGATGCCCTCGCCCGCCGCCTCCACGATCACGTCGCTCGCGCGGTCCACCACGTAGGTGTCGTCGCCCAGGCCACCGGTCAGCGTGTCGGTGCCGCCACCGCCGTCCAGGGTGTTGTTGCCGTCGTTGCCGGCGATCTCGTTGTCGAGCGTGTTGCCGATGCCTGCCAGGTTGCCCGTGCCCAGCAGCACGAGGTCTTCGACGTGGTCGGCCAGCACGTGGCTCACCCGCGACTGCACGCTGTCGCGGCCCTCGCCCGCGGCCTCGACGACCACGTCGCCGGCGTTGTCGACAAGGTAGGTGTCGTTGCCGACACCGCCGGCCATGGTGTCGGCGCCGGCGCCGCCATCAAGCCGGTTGGCGCCGTCGTTGCCGGTGAGCTTGTTGTCCAGCCCGTTGCCGGTGCCGTCGAGGTCGGCCTCGCCCACGAACTGCAGGTTTTCGACCTCGGCGCCCAGCTGGTACGAGATCGACGCACGCACCAGATCGGCTCCCTCGCCCGCGTTCTCCCGCACGACGTCGTCCGCGTCGTTGACGACGTAGGTGTCGTCGCCGCCGCCACCGATCATCGTGTCGGCACCGGCGGCACCGTCGAGCACGTTGGCGCCGCTGTTGCCGGTGATGCTGTTGGCCAGCGAGTTGCCGGTGCCATTGACGTTGGCCGTGCCCGTCAACTCCAGCCGCTCGACGTTGGCCGAGAGTGTGGTGCCCGCGCGGGAGCGCACGAGGTCGTTGCCGTTGCCCTGCAGTTCGACCACGACATCGCCCGCGTCGTCCAGCAGGTAGATGTCGTCGCCGGCGCCGCCGGCCATCGTGTCGGCGCCCGCGCTGCCGTCGAGCAGGTTGTTGGCGTCGTTGCCGGTGATGCGGTTGTCGAGGTCGTTGCCGGTGCCGGTGAGCGCCGCGCCGGTGAGCACCAGGTTCTCGACCTGGTCCGTCAGCCGGTACGAGATGGCGGCGAGCACCGTGTCGTCGCCGGCGCCTGGCTCCTCCGCCACAAGATCCCCGGCCTGGTCGACGAGGTAGGTGTCGTCGCCGCTGCCGCCGCTCATGGTGTCGGCCCCCAGGCCGCCGTCGATGCGGTTGGAGCCGGCGTTGCCCGTGATCTCGTTGTCCAGGTTGTTGCCGGTGCCGTCGGTGTCAGACACCCCGGTGAGAACCAGGTTCTCAAGGTGAGAGCCGAGCGCATGCGTCACCGATGCGCGCACCGTGTCGACGCCCTCGCCTGCCGCCTCGACCACCAGGTCCGAGGCGCTGTCGACGACGTAGCGGTCGTCACCGGCGCCGCCGATCAGCGTATCGGCACCCGCGCCGCCGTCGATCTGGTCGTTGCCCTCGCCAGCTTCGATGCGGTTGGCTGCGGCACTGCCCGTGAGCAGGTCGTCATGGGCCGAGCCGATGAGGTTCTCGATGCCCGACAACGCGTCGCCCTGGGCGTCGCCGCCCGTGCCGCGGCCGGTGGTCAGGTTCACCGACACCGCCACCGCCGAGGCGGCATAGCTTGCGGTGTCGTTGCCCTCGCCGCCCACCAGCGTGTCGGCGCCTGCGCCGCCGCTGAGCGTGTCGGCGCCGATGCCGCCGTCCAGGCGGTTGGCGCCCGACTGGCCCGTCAGCACGTCGGCAAAGGCCGAGCCGATCAGGTTCTCCACGCCCTCGTAGGCGTCTCCCGCGGCCTCGCCGCCGTTGGTGTCGGGCTGCGCGAGGCTGGCGGCCACCCCCGTCACGGCGCCAGCGTAAGACGCCGTGTCGATGCCGCTGCCACCCACCAGGGTGTCTGCGCCCTCGCCACCCGTCATCGTGTCGTTGCCGTCGCCGCCCTCCAGCCGGTTGCCGTTGGCGTCGCCGGTGAGCGCGTCGTCGAACCCCGTCCCGATCAGGTTCTCGATGCTGTCGTAGCTGTCGCCTGCAGCGTCGCCGGCGTTGAAACCGGGCTGCGCCAGGCTGGCGACCACACCCCCATCGGCGCCGGCGTAGCTGGCAGTGTCCATACCGGCGCCACCGATCAGCTCGTCGGCGCCGCGGCCGCCCCGCAGCAGGTCGTTGCCCGCGCCGCCATCGAGGCGGTTGTCGCTGTCGCCACCCTCCAGCGTGTCGCCCTGGCCCGAGCCCACGAGGTTCTCGATGCTGTCCAGCAAGTCGCCCTCGGCATCGCCGCCCAGGCCCTGCCCGCTGCGCAGGCTGACCTGCACACCCGCGTTGGAGGCCGCGTAATCGGCGGTGTCGCGGCCGGCGCCGCCCAGCAGCCGGTCGGCGCCGGCGCCGCCCACCAGCGTGTCGTCGCCGGCCCCGCCGGCCAGCTCGTTGGCGTTCTGGTCGCCCGTCAGCTGGTCGTCCCAGGCCGAGCCGGTGAGGTTCTCGACGCCGTCGAGTTGGTCGCCGGCGGCCTCGCCCATGGTGCCGGTTCCCGCCGCCAGGCTGGCGGCCACGCCGGCCGCAGCGCTGGCGTAGCTCGCGGTGTCGATGCCCGCGCCACCGGACAGGACGTCGGCCCCGCCCCGGCCCTCGAGCACGTCGTCACCGTCGAAGCCCGACAGCCGGTTGTCCTGCGCGTCGCCGAACAAGCGGTCGCCAAGCTCGCTGCCCTCGACGTGTTCCATGCCAGCCAAGCGGTCGCCCTCGGCGTCGCCGCCGAGACCGATGCCGGTCTGCAGATCCACCGTCACACCCGCCGACGAGCGGCGGTAGTCGGCGGTGTCGGCCCCCGCGCCGCCGGTCAGCACGTCGGCGCCGCTGCCGCCCTCAAGCCGGTCGTCGCCGTCGCCGCCGTCCAGGGTGTCGCTGCCGGAGCCGCCGAGCAACAGGTCATTGCCGCCGTTGCCGCTCAGCCGGTTGTTGCTGGCGTCGCCGCTCAGGCGGTCGTCGGCGCTGCCGCCGCTGAGGTTTTCGATGGACTCCATCTTGTCGCCCGTGGCGTCACCGCCGCTGGCGGTGTTGGCCGCCAGGTCGATCTGCACGCCCACCGTGCTGCTGCTGTAGTCGGCCGTGTCCGAGCCGTCGCCACCGATCAGCATGTCGGCGCCGGCGCCGCCGGCCAGCGTGTCGGCACCCTTGCCGCCGTCCAGCACGTTGTCGGCCGCGTCGCCACCCAGCCGGTCGGCGAATCGGGTGCCCTGCAGCGCCTCGACGCGCACGAAGCGGTCGCCTGTGGCGTCACCCCCCTGAGACGCCACCGTGTTCGACAGGTCCACCCGCACCGCCTGTGAGGCCGCGGCGTAGGAGACGATGTCGAAGCCGTCGCCGCCGTCCAGCACGTCGGCGCCCGCGCCGCCGGCCAGCGTGTCGTCGCCGGCACCGGCTTGCAACACGTCGTCGCCCGGGTTGCCCACGATCAGGTTGTCGCCGGCATTGCCCTCGAGCACGTCGTCGAACTCCGAGCCCTCCAGGTTTTCGATGCTGTCGTAGGTGTCGCCGGCCGCGTCGCCGGTGTTCCCCTCGGCCTGGACCAGGCTCGCGCGCACGCCAGTCTCGGCACCCACGTAGCTGGCCGTGTCGCGGCCGTCACCACCGCGCAGTTCGTCAGCGCCGCCGGCGCCTTCGAGCGTGTCGTCACCGCTGCCGCTTTCGAGCCGGTTGACACCGCTGTTGCCGGTGAGTTCGTCATCGTGATCGGACCCGCGCAGGTTCTCCACGTCCTGCAGCCGGTCGCCCTGGGCGTCGCCCGACAAGCCCTGGCCCGTACCCAGGCTCACCTGCACGCCCTGCTTGGAGGCCGTGTAGTCCACGGTGTCGACGCCGGTGCCGCCGATCAACTGGTCGGCGCCCGCACCGCCATCGAGCAGATCGTCACCGGCCCCGCCGGTGAGGGCGTTGTTGCCGGCACTGCCCACCAGGTGGTCGGCGTGCGCCGAGCCGATCAGGTTTTCGATCGAACTCAGGCGGTCGCCCTCGGCCTCGCCGCCCTGGCCCACGCCGTCGGCCAGGTTCACGCGCACAGCCGTGGCCGAGCCCGCATAGGTGGCGGTGTCGCGCCCGCTGCCGCCGATCAGCTCGTCGGCGCCGCTGCGGCCTTCGAGCAGGTCGTCGCCTGCGCCGCCGTCGATGCGATTCGAGGTGGCGTTGCCACGCAGCACGTCGGCCTGGTCGGTGCCGGTCAGGTCTTCGATGCTGTCGAAGGTGTCGCCCGCAGCGTCGCCGCCTGAGGCGCTGCCATCGGCCAGATCGACCGTCACCCCGGCGGCCGAGCCCGCGTAGCTGGCGGTGTCGCGCCCGGTGCCGCCGAGCAGCCGGTCGGCCCCGGCGCCACCGATGAGGGTGTCGTCGCCCCGGCCGCCGTCGAGCACGTCGTTGCCAGCGCCGCCATCGATGCGGTCGTGACCGACCAGCCCTTCGATGGTGTCGTTGCCCGCACCGGCACGGATGTCGTCGCCCAGGCCAAAAGCGGGGAGCACCAGGCCGGCTCGGCCCTGGGCGTCGGTGTAGTCCATGTCGGCGGCCGAGCGCACGTCGCGCACCATCACCGGCACCTGCAGCAGGGTATCGATCGGCTCGCCGTTGAGGACGCCCAGGACCTTGACGCCGAGCATGAACTCCTGCGGCGAGTGGCTGCCGTCGGCGGCCACGGCATAGCGCACCATTGCACGCACCGAAGTCGCGGCGGTGGGGTCGTCGGGCAAGTCGAGCTGCCAGCCGGTGCCGACGCGCTTGGCGCCAACGATCTCGTAACCGCTGGGCAGGCCGGTCAACGTGATGCCGCGGACGTTGACCTCGCCGCGGCCGCTGGTGTCGATCTCGATCCAGCGCGCCCAGCCGTTGCCCATGCCGCCGGCGCCGTCGCCCCGGATCTGATCGTCGCCCGCCGTGCCCTCGATCAGCTCGGAGCGCACCTGCATGATCGACGATCGGTCGTTGGCCGACTGCGCCGTGCCGCCGCCGCCGACGATGTTCTGACCACCGCCCGGGTTGTCGCTCTTCTGCTGGTCGACCACGTTGACCATCGACGCCCGCACGCTCAGCCGTTCCGGCTCGGGCGGCGCCGGCGGCGCGACCGGCGGCGACGGCGTGCCCGCCGTGGGCGTGGGCGGCTGCTTGAAGTCACCGTTGCCCACGGTGACGATGGTCACCGGGCGCTCGGGCGCCGCCATCGACGCTTCGCCAGTGAGCTCGGCACCCAGGCTGGTGGCGACCATCCCCGAGGGTGCTGGCGGACGGCTGGGCGCCTCGTCGGCGGCGACGTCGGGCTGTCGCTCGCGGCGCTCGACATCGGGCGGTGCGTCCTTTTGCACACTGCGCGAGACGGCGTCAGAGAACTCGACCTTGCCGGCCTCGGCCAGCAGGGTCTGGCCGTCCAGAGCGCCGTCACCGAGCTGGATGCGGAAGCCTGGCTCGGCAGCCACCCGCAGCGCGGCCCCTTGCAGCACCCAGGCCTTGCCGTCGGCGGTGGTGAGCACCAGGTCGATGCCGGCGACGGCCACCTTGACGATGGCGGCCCGGGGCACGGGCAGGCTGACGGCACCGGAGAAGGCGGAGAGGATCTGGGGCGAGGCGCTTGACATGCGGGGGTCCTGGGGAGCTGAGGGGCGGACAGGGGCTGCGCACCGCGCGAAGGGCGCGGGCGTATCCCGATTCGTCCTTCATCGGCCCGCCTGGCGAGACCTTGAGGTCGACCCGTGCGCCACCGGACGGACCTGCCGGACGGACTGCACGGGATCCCCGGCGGTGAGCCCGGCACGCCAGGCGGCGACAATGAGCGCCATGCCTCAGCACAGCGCCCCCATGAAGCCAACGCACGCGGAGGGCCTGCTCCCGCCCGGGACTGCTGGCACGCCCTCGATCCCCCTGCAAAGCACGGAAGGCACCCCATGCACCTGAGCATCGTCACTGGCTCGTCGCGCGGCCTGGGCCTGGCGCTCACCGAGCAGCTGCTGCAGCGCGGCCACCGCGTGCTGGCCATCGCGCGTGGCGAGACGGTGGCTCGCGTGCCCACCGGCGGCGAGCTGATTGCCTGGCGAGCCGACCTCGCCGACCCCGTGCCCGTGGCGGAGCGACTGCAGCAGTGGCTGGCCGGTCAGCCGCAACCCACCACGGCCACACTCCTGAACAACGCGGGTGTGGTGAGCACGCCGGGGCCGCTCGCCGACGGCGACCTGGCCGAACTGTCGACGGCCGTGCGCGTGGGGCTGGAGTCGGCGCTGCTGCTGACCGCGGCGTTCCTGCGGGCCAGCTCGGCCTGGACGGTGCCGCGCAAGGTGGTGCTGGTCTCCTCGGGCCTGGGCCGCCGGGCCATGGCCGGCAGCGCCAGCTATTGCGCTGCCAAGGCGGGCATGGACCACCTGGCCCGCACGGTGGCGCTCGAAGAAGCCGCGCGGCCGCACGGCGCGCGCATCGTGTCGCTGGCGCCGGGCATCATCGACACCGACATGCAGGTTCAGCTGCGCACCGCCGATCGCAGCCGCTTCCCCGAACGCGACCGCTTCCTCGGCTTCAAGACCGCCGGGCAGCTCGACAGCCCGGCGCTGGCCGCCACCAAGCTGCTGCGCTACCTGGACCGCGACGACTTCGGCAGCAACCCCGTCGGAGACGTGCGCGATGCATGAGGAGCCGCGTTCGCGCACGCTGATCCGCGAGCTCGGCCTGCAGCCGCACCCCGAGGGCGGGTGGTACGCCGAGGTCTTTCGCTCGGGCCGCCCTGTTGATGCGCAGGACGGGCGGGAGGGCCGCGTCGCGCTCACGACCATCGACTTCCTGCTTGAACGCGGCCAGGCCAGCGCCTGGCACCGCGTGCGCTCCGACGAGGTTTGGCACCTGCTCGAAGGCGACGGGCTCGTGTTGTGGCTGCTGCCGCCGGATCTGTCGCGCGTGGAGCGTGTGGTGCTGGGTGCCGTGACCACCGGCTGCCGCCCGCGCCACGTGGCGCCGGCCGACTGGTGGCAGGCTGCCGAGCCGATGGGCGCGTTCGCCTACGTCGGCGCCACCGTCGGCCCGGGCTTCGACTTTGCCGACTTCGCCTTCGGCCGCGACGACGCGGCCCTGCGTGCAGCCTTGCCTGGCCTCGCGCCCGAGCTCACGCGGCTGCTGTAGCGCCTCAGCCCAGGCACAGCCCCAGCGCCTCGGCCGCGCGCAGCAGCTCGTGGCCCTCGGGCACGACGCGGTTGTGGCCGGCGACATCGGCCAGCGCCACGCTGCCGCAGGCATTGCCCTGCAGCGCCACCATACGGCCGAACTCGCCCCGGCTGACGAGCCCCGCCGCCGCCACACCAAAGCGCGTGGCCAGCACGCGGTCGAAGGCCGTGGGCGTGCCGCCGCGCTGCGTGTGGCCGAGCACGGCGCTGCGCACCTCGCTCCTCAGCCGCGGCTGCAGCGCGTTCTGCAGCCGCTCGGCGGCGCCGCCCAGGCGCAAGGGGTCGGGGCTGCCGGGCAGGTGGGCACGCACCGCCAGGCCCTGGCCGGCGGCGTGCGCGCCTTCGGCGATGCAGATCAGCGTCGACAGGCCTTGCGCCTCGCGCGCGGCGCAGAAGTCCGCCACGGCATCGACGCTGTAGGGCCGCTCGGGCAGCAGGATGACATCGGCCGCTCCCGCCAGCCCACCTTCGAGCGCGATCCAGCCGGCGTAGCGGCCCATCGTCTCGCACAGCATCACGCGGCCGTGGCTGCGCGCCGTGGTGGCCAGCCGGTCCAGCGCCTCGGCCACCACGGCCACGGCGCTGTCGAAGCCGAAAGTGCGGTCGGTGTGGGCGAGGTCGTTGTCGATGGTCTTGGGCACGCCCACCAACGGGAGCCCGGCCTCGTGGAAGCGGTGCGCGATGGCCATGCTGCCGTCGCCGCCGATGGCCACCAGCGCATCCAGGCCCCAGGCGCGGGCGTGGCCCAGCGCCTCGGCCGAGCGGTCGCGCGGCGGCTGCGTGGCACGGTCGGCCGATCGATCGGCAAACGGATCGCAGGTGTTGTCGGTGCCGAGGATGGTGCCGCCCTCGGCCAGGATGCCGCTCACCTCGGGCCGCAGCAGCTCGCGCCCGCCGCCCTCGAGCAGGCCGCGGAAGCCCCGCTCGATGCCCCACACCGTGGCGCCCTGCTGCTGCAGCGCCAGCGTCACGGCGCGGATCACCGCGTTCAGGCCCGGGCAGTCGCCACCGCCCGTGAGCACGCCGATCTTCATCGCCGCCGCTGCGCGGTCAAGCTGCCATCCAGGCCGCGAGGTCGGCCTTGAGCTGCACCAGGTCGGCCTGCCGCGTGTACATCATGTGGCCGGCGTCGTAGTAGCGGTGCGTCACGCGCTGCAGCACCTCGGCCGGCGCGTCGAGCTGCGCCAGGCTCCAGTCACTGGCGCTGTAGGGCGTGCCGAGGTCGTAACGGCCGCTGGCGGCCAGCACCTTGAAGTGCGGGTTGCGGCGCAGCGCCTGGGCCAGGTCGGTGCTGGTGCAGGTGTAGCCCATGCGCCGGGCTTCGCTCTCGCCGCCGCGGATCCAGTTCCAGCCGCGGTTGACGTCGCCATTGATGACCATGTAGCGCTGCTCCAGGCCCAAGCCCAGGGTCTCGCTGAAGTAGCGCATGGCGGCCATGGCGTAGGGGGCCGCGATGGCCTCGATGCCGGGGTCGAACTCCCAGTCGCGCGTGCGGCTGGCGGCCATGGGCCCGGTGCTGCGGGCTTCGAGACGGCCGACGATCAGGCCGCGGTGGCGCAGCGCCTCGAAGAAGTAGGTCTGGTCGCTGATGCGCAGGTTCTTCTCTTCGACCAGCGTGCGCGACAGGCCCGTCAGCTCGGCCAGCCGGCGCGCCAGGCGCGAGCGGGTCTTTTCGCTCATGCGGGCGCCGGCCAGCAAGGCTGCGGCGTAGTCTTCCTGCACAAAGGCCTCGGCCGCGGCACGCGCGGCCTCGGGCGAGGCCGCCTGCGGCCCCTGCAGCAGCCCGTGGTACTGCGAGACGTTGGCAAACGCCGGCAGGAACAGCGCATAGGGCAGATCGTTGCCGGGCGCGAAGACGATGCTCTGCAGGTCCATCGCCAGCGAGACGAGGATGGTGCCGTTGACCACCACGCCCAGCTCGTGCAACTGGTTGGCGATGCCGGCGCCGCGCGTGGTGCCGTAGCTTTCGCCGCACAGATACACGGGCGAGCCGAAGCGGCGGTGCCGCGTCAGCCACAGGCGGATGACCTCGCTGAAGCAGGCGATGTCGCCATCGGTGCCGAGCACTTTCTTGCGCGCGGCCTCGTCGGCGGCGAGTGACCAGCCGGTGTGCGGTGGGTCGATGAACACCAGATCGAAGTGCTCCAGCCAGGTGTGCGGGTTGTCCTGCACGCCGTAGGGGGCCGGCGGCATCGAGCCGTCGTCGGGCACGACCACGCGCTTGGGGCCCAGCGCGCCCAGGTGCAGCCAGATCGAGGCCGAGCCCGGGCCGCCGTTGAAGGCAAAGCACACCGGGCGCGAGGCGTGGCCGGCCACGGTGTAGGCCGTGGTAAGGACGGCCGCCTTGGGCTCCTGTGCATCGGGCTCGCTGCCGCCCAGCACCACGGGCAGGAACTCCGCCGTCACGGCGTAGTCGAGCGTGCCGCCGCTGGCCAGCGCCACCTGGCCGGTGCTGCGCGCGGGCGCGCTGCCTAGCAATTGCTCGAAGCGGGCCTTCTGGCGCTTGGCCGCGTCATCGGGCAAGGACGCGGGCGGTGCGGCGGCGGGAGTGGGCGTGTCGGCCATGTCGGGACTTCGTCGGTCGGGTTCGGGACAGAGACGTTACCGCAGCCCCCGACCGCGCCGCCACCTCAACCGAGAGCCGTGCCGCCGATGAAGGCCGCGTAGCGCGCCAGGTCGACGTTGCCGCCGCTGACGATGACGCCCACGCGCTGCCTGCGCGCCGGCACCACGCCTTCGAGCAGCGCCGCCGCAGCCAGGCAACCGGTGGGCTCGACGACCATCTTCATGCGCTCGGCAAAGAAGCGCATCGTGCGCACGAGCTGCTCGTCGCTGACGGTGACGATGCCCTGCACCAGGCGCTGGATGACGGGGAAGGTGAGCGTGCCGCTGTGCTGCGTCTGCGCGCCGTCGGCTATCGTCTTGGGCGTGTCGATGTGCACGATGCGCCCGGCCGCCAGGCTCTGCTGCGTGTCGTTGCCGGCCTCGGGTTCGACGCCGATCACCACCGCGCCCGGGCTCGCCGCCCGCGCCGCCACGGCGCAGCCGGCGATGAGGCCGCCGCCGCCCACGCACACCAGCAGCAGGTCCAGCGGGCCTGTTTCCTGCAGCAGCTCGGCGGCGGCCGTGCCCTGCCCGGCCATCACGTGCGCGTGGTCGTAGGGCGGGATCAGCGTCATGCCACGCTGCTCGGCAAGCTGGCGGCCGATGGCCTCGCGGTCTTCGGTGTAGCGGTCGTAGAGCACGACCTCGCTGCCGGGCTGCCCTACCTGGTAGCCGCGCGTGGCGGCCAGCTTGGCGGCGGGCGAGTCGTGCGGCATCACGATGACCGAGGGCATGCCCAGCATGCGCGCCGACAGCGCGATGGCCTGCGCGTGGTTGCCCGACGAGAACGCGATCACGCCGCGCCGGCGCTGCTCGGGCGTGAACTGCGCCAGCGCGTTGAAGGCGCCGCGGAACTTGAACGCGCCCATGCGCTGGAAGTTCTCGCACTTGAAGAACAGCTGCGCGCCGGTGAGTTCATCAGCCGTGCGGCTGGTGAGCACGGGCGTGCGCAGCGCGTGGCCTTCGAGCCGGCGTCCGGCCGCGGCCACGTCGTCGGCGGTGATGGCGAGGGGGGAGGCGCTCAGGTTCATGGCGTGGATGTCGCTGCAGGCGCCTGCGGGCCCTGGAAGCCGCCGCGGCGGAAGGTCAGCACCAGCGTGTCGCGGTGGCTCGGCTGGCCGGCCTCCACGGGCTGGATGGGGGTGGACTCGTGGATCACGCGCTCGTCGTCGAGCAGCAGCACGCTCCAGGGCTGGGTCAGCTGGAAGCGCACGCCCTGCGGGCCGCGCGCGTCGAACACCCGGGTCTCGCCGCCGCGCACGTTGCGGCGGCCCACCAGCACCACGGCGACGAGATCGACGCCGTCGCGGTGCGCGCCCTCAGGCGTGGGGCGGCCGATGCCTTCGTCGGCGTCGATGCGGAAGGGGTGTGCTTCCACGAACCAGGGCTGGCGGCCGCGCAGGCCGTCGGCCACACCCGCCAGGGCGAGCAGCAGGCGCTGCCAGTCGGCGTCGGCCGCCCAGGCCGCAGGCAGTGGCTCGAAGTGGCGCTCGATGCCCCCGTGCAAGGCGTTGTAGTCCAGCGGCTGCCAGTGCGGCCGGTGCGGCGCGGCCTGGGCGCGGCCGCCGTCGACGACAAAGCAGCCGTGGCGGCGGCGCCGATAGCGCCCCCCGTCGCGCAGGTAGTGGTCGGGCGGCAGGCTGTCCCAGGCGCGGGTCCAGCGCGCCTCGGCCTCGGGCCCGATGCCGGCGAGCTGCTGCAGCGAGGCCTCGTCGAGCACAGCCCAGCCGGCGCTGGCGAGTTGGGCCCCGAGGTCGGGCAAGGCGGTCAGCGGAGGTGGCGGGTACATGGTGCGGGTCGGGGCCGGGGTCGGGCCTGCGGGTTTGGCAAGCCGGCATTCTGGGGGAGGCTCCCCAGTCCGCTGTCAGCGGATTGCGGGGTAGTCGGGCTAGCGTCCCGCCCATGGCTCCGTTTCCGCCCCCGCCGCTCGCCCCGTCGCCCGACACGGACGAGGCCGAACTGCTGCCCCTGGTGGCCGTGATCGAGCTGAAGTGGCTGGCTGCCGGCATCGGCCAGCACCTGCACGTCGAGCGCATGCAGCACGACGCCGTGTACGCCCGTGCCGTGCTCGATGCTGCGGAGGCGGGCTCCAGCGCACCGCTGCGGCGCGCAGCCGCCCGCCTGAAGGTGATGCTGGCGCGGGCCGTCGACGAGATCTAGAAGCCGCTGCTGCGCCAGCGTGGGCAGACCGCCGCGGCAGGGCGGCTGTCATGGTCACCCGTGCGCTGTCATCACGCCGCGCCACAATGCGCGCTGTCTGAACCGCCCCGCGAGAACGTGTCCCAAGCCCCCGCTGCCAAGCCCAATCCGCTGCTCGAGATCGGCATCACCATCCTGCTGCCGGCCCTCGTGCTGATGCAGCTCAGCAGTGCCGAGCGGCTGGGGCCCTTGCGGGCGCTGCTGCTGGCGCTGGCGTTTCCGCTCGCCTGGGGCCTGTGGGACGCCGTCAAGCGCCGCAAGCTCAACTGGATGGCGGTGCTGGGCGTGGTCAGCACGCTGCTTACCGGCGGCATCGGCCTGCTGGCGCTCGACGCGCGCTGGCTCGCCGTCAAGGAGGCCGCGGTGCCGGGCTTCATCGGCCTCGTGATCCTCGGCTCCATCTGGGCGCGGCGCCCGCTGATCCACCTGTTGGTGTTCAACGCGTCGCTGTTCGATGTCGAGCGCGTGAACGCAGCCCTGCAGTCCAAGGGCAACCAGGCCGCGTTCAACACGCGTTTGCGCCAGGGCACCGCGCTGCTGGCCATGACCTTCTTCTTCTCGTCGGTGGCCAACTACGTGCTGGCCCGCGCGGTGGTGACCAGCCCTGCCGGCACCGAGGCCTTCAACCAGGAGCTCGGCCGGCTCACGCTGCTGAGCTATCCCGTCATCGCCATCCCGTCGACGGTGATGATGATGGCGCTGCTGTGGTGGTTGGCGCGCCAAGCCAAGCAGCTGACGGGCCTCGACATCGGCGACATGCTGCACCCGGGTTGACGATCTCGGGCAGCACAGGGCGGCGCGTAAACTGCGCCCGCCCCGCATAGCACGAGATGCCCGCCAACGAGCCCCTGTCGCCCCGGCCACCGGCGCTGCACCCGCCGGAGCCAGGGCCCGCGTTGGCCCCGCAGCCGCCGCGCGGCGCCGACCGCTTGGCCCGCATGGGCTGGCTGGGTACCGTGGCCTTCGGCTTGCTCGTCACCCTGCTCGGCGTGCTGTTTGTGCAGGCCCACCAGGCGCAACTGCTCGAACAGGCCATCGGCGCCGATGACGACCGCCTCGTCGTGGAGGTGCTGCAGTCCGAACTGCAGTGGCGCGCACTCGAAGCCGCCTGGCTCGCCACCGCCAGCGCCTTCGCCAGCAACAAGACACCGGACGCCGCCGCCACGGCCACGCTGCGTGAGCGCTTTCTGCCCTGGCAAGCCGGGGTGGAAGCGCTCGAACTAGCCCAGCGGCAAGCCTTGTTCGCCCAGGAGCCCTCGGCACGCGCCACGCTGCAGGCCCTGGCCCGCTTCGCCAGCCGCGCGGGCCTGAGCCTGTCGGCCCAGCCGACGCTGCCGCTCGATGCCGCCTTCCTGCAGGCCGGCCTGCGCGAGCTGGCGCTGCTGGACGCCCCCGTGCGCACCCTGTCGACGCTCGCAGTCACGCGCATGGCCGCGCACGCCAGCCAGCGTGCCGAGGCCGTGCGCGCGCAAAACCGGCTGCGCCTGGGGCTCAGCGGCTTCCTGGCCGTGCTGACGGCCGCGTTCGCGACACTGGCGCTGCACCAGGTGCGCCAGTTGCGCCAGCGGCGGGCGGCGCTCGAATCGCTGGCTGCCAGCCTGGCCCAGGCCCGCCACGACGCCGAGGCCGCCAGCCGCGCCAAGAGCACCTTCCTGGCCAACATGAGCCACGAGATCCGCACGCCCTTTCATGGCCTGATGGGCATGCTGTCGCTGCTGCGCGAAACCGGCCTGAGCCCGAAGCAGATTGATCACCTGCGCACGGCCACCGAGTCGGCCGACCACCTGCTGGCGATCCTCAACGACATCCTCGACATGTCGCAGCTCGAGAGTGGCCGTCTCACGCTGTCGCCCGCGCCGCTGGACCTGCGCATGCTGCTGCGCGAGGTCGAGGCGCTGATGCGGCCACAGGCCATGGCGCGGCAGCTCTCGCTGCATGTCGACATCGCGCCCGAGCTGCCCGAGCGTGTGACGGCCGACGCCACGCGGCTCAAGCAGATCCTCTTCAACCTGCTGTCCAACGCGATCAAGTTCTCAGACCGCGGCGAGGTCGTGCTCGACGTCCGCCTGCGGCTGGGCGAGGGCAGCGCGCAAGAACTCGTGTTCGGCGTCGTCGACCATGGCGAGGGCATCGACGAGGCCACCTTGGCCCGGTTGTTCAACCGCTTCGCGCAGGCCGACACCACCCGCGCGCGGCGCCACGGCGGCACCGGGCTGGGCTTGGAGATCTCACGCAGCCTGGCCCGGCTGATGGCGGGTGACATCACCGTGACCAGCCGGCCGGGGGTCGGCAGCCGCTTCGTGCTGACATTGCCGCTGGTGGTGGCTGCGCCGCTGCCGGCGGCTGCCCGCCAGCCCGACTCGCCTGAGCCGGTCACCAGGCGGCTGCGGCTGCTGGTGGCCGAAGACCACCCGGTCAACCGCCACTACATCGCTGAGCTGCTTGAAGGCCAGGGTCACGACGCGCACTGCGTCGCCAATGGTCTGGAGGCCGTCGACGCCGCTCGCGAGGAGGCGTTCGATCTGGTGCTGATGGACCTGCACATGCCCCGCATGGACGGCGTGGCCGCGACCCGCGCCATCCGTGCCCTGCCCGACCCGGCGCGCTCGACCGTGCCCATCGTCGCCCTCACGGCCGACGCCTTCGACGAGGCGCGCGACCGCTGCCTGGTCGCCGGCATGAACGACTTCCTCACCAAGCCCGTGAGCCCCGCCCAGCTGGCCACCCTGCTGCGCCAGTTCTTCGGCAGCGGGGAGGTCGGCAGCGGCGCCGATGACCAGGCGCCGCTGCCGCCGCTGCAGACGGGTGCGTCGCTGCTCGATGAAGGTGCCATCAGCACGGCGCTGAAAGCCATGACGCGCGAGCGCTACGCCGCCCTGCTGGCCAGTTTCCTCGACCAGGGCCCGCAGACCGTGCAGCACCTGCGCGCTGCCGTGCGCGACGCGCAGCCGCTGGAACTGCGCGTCAATGCCCACGCCGTGAGGGGTGCGGCACTGAACCTCGGCCTCGGTGCGTTGGCGGCCACGGCGCAAGCCTTGCAGGAGGGTGCAGCGCACCTGCCGGCGCACGAGGTGGCGCGCCTGGTGCAGCGCTACGAGGAACAGTTGCAAGCCACGCGCGACGCCTTGCAGGCCGCCGGGCTGCTGCTGCCGCAGACGCCTAGATGATGATCGGCTCGGGCTCGAGGCGGATGCCGAAGCGGCCGTAGACCGACTCCTGGATGGCGCGCGCCAGCGTCACCACCTCGGCGCCGATGGCGCCGCCGCGGTTGACGAGCACCAGCGCCTGCTTGTCGTACACGCCGGCGCGGCCGATGCTCTTGCCCTTCCAGCCGCAGGCGTC
>JAIYDH010000239.1 GCA_027487585.1 Rubrivivax sp. | reverse complement strand
TCGGTGACGACGGCCGAGAGCGACTCGTCCATCGTGAAGTACTCGCGGCTCCAGTCGACGCTGTCGCCCAGCCGGCGCATCTGGTTCGTGATGGTGGCGCCGCTGGTGGCCTTCCAGTCCCAGACCTGGGCGACGAAGTTCTTGCGGCCCAGGTCGTGGCGGCTGAGGCCCGCCTCTTGCAGCTGGCGCTCCACGACGATCTGCGTGGCGATGCCGGCGTGGTCGGTGCCCGGCACCCACAGCGTGTTGTGGCCGCGCATGCGGTGGTAGCGCGTCAGCGCGTCCATGATCGTCTGGTTGAACGCGTGGCCCATGTGCAGCGTGCCCGTCACGTTGGGCGGCGGCAGCTGGATGCAGAACGAGGACCGGGTGGCGTCGAGCGTGGGCGCAAAGGTGCCGGCACCGGCCCAGCGCGGGCCCCACAGGGCCTCGATGGCGGCGGGTTCGAAGGACTTGGCGAGCTCGGTCATGGGGCGGCGGCGAGAGCAACAGCAATGGCGGCGGATGGGCGCGACTCGCCACCGACGCCGGCGGTGCAGGGGGTGGGCCCGATGCATCGCCCGCGTGGGCAGCCACAATGCGCGGGGAGGCTGCGATTGTAGGTGTCGGGCCCGAACGCAGCGCCCAGCGCAGCCGCTTCCGGCACGCCTTCAGAACGTCGAGACGAGCGTCGAAAGAATCCGCCATGAACCCGATCCGCCGACTGAGCCTGCCGCTGCTGGCTGCCGCCTTGATGGCGGCCTGTGGCGGCGGCGATGGTGGTGGCAACACCACCACCGTGCCCCCGCCCACCGGCTGCTCGGTGGACGAGCAGAAGAGCTGGCTCGTGCGCTACCTCGACGACGCCTACTTCTGGGCGCAGCAGGCGCCGCGCCCCGATCCCGCCGGCTTCACGGACATCGACACCTTCTTCAACGCCCGCCTGTACGACGGCAGCAGCCCCGGCTTCCCGCGGGACCGCTGGAGCGGCTGGTCGAGCACGGAGTCCTTCCAGCGCTTCTACGGCGAGGGCGCCACCATGGGCTATGGCGTGTCGGTCGCCGGCCTCGAGCTCGAACGCGACGGCACCCGGCCGCTCTTCGTGCGCTATGTCGAGCCCGCGTCGCCTGCGGCGCTGGCGGGCGTCGTGCGCGGCGACCAGGTGCTGGCGCTCAACGGCCGTGCGGCCAGAGACGTCATCGCGGCCGACGACTTTGCGGCACTCACCGCCACCAACGAGGGGGATGTGCTGACGCTGCGGCTGCTGCGCGGTGGCGTCGAACGCAGCGTCACGCTGCGCGCGGCCGTGTTCACGCTGGCGCCGGTGCAGGGCACGAAGGTCGTCACCACGGCGGGTGGCCGCAAGCTCGGCTACGTCATGGTCAAGGACATGATCTCGCAGGCACAGCCCGGCATGGAGACGGCGTTCTCTCGCTTCCGCGCCGAGGGCGTGCAGGAGGTGGTGCTCGACCTGCGCTACAACGGCGGCGGGCTCGTCTCCACCGGCGGCCGGCTGGCGTCGCACCTCGTGGGCCCGGGTGTGCCGGGGCGCACCTACGCCACGCTGCGCCACAGCCCGGAGCGCAGCTCGCGCAACCAGCGCTTCGCCTTCGAGTCGCTGGCGTCGACGGTCGCGCCGACGCGCTTGCTGGTGCTGGCTGGCCGGCGCACCTGCTCGGCGGCAGAGCAGGTGGTCAACGGCCTGCGCGGCGTGGGCGTGACGGTCGAGATGATCGGCGAGGCCACCTGCGGCAAGCCGGTGGGCTTCGTGCCGACGCAGGCCTGTTCGCGCAGCTGGAGCATCACCAACTTCGAGAGCGTCAACGAACGCGGCGAGGGCCGCTACTGGGACGGTTTCGCGCCCACCTGCGCCGTGGCCGAGGACTTCCGCTCGCCGATGAGCGACCCCGCCGATGCCTTGTATGGCGCGGCGCTGGCCCGTGCCGACGGCCAGGCCTGCCCGGCCCTGGCGGCCGGCATGGCGCGGCCGCTGTCGGCCACTGCCCGCCGCGCCCTGGGCCCGCGGCCGAGCGACGAGCGCCAGGACATGATCCCGCGCTGAGCAGCCCAAGGCATGGAAGACATCGAGTTTCACCTGCGCGGCGAGTTCATCACCCTCGACGCACTGCTCAAGGCCACCGGCCTGGTGGGCAGCGGCGGCGCGGCCAAGCAGCTCATCACGGCGGGCGAGGTGCGTGTCGACGGCCAGGTCGACACCCGCCGTGGCGCCAAGATCCGCGCCGGCCAGCGGGTGCAGGCGGCCGGCCAGCGCATCCGGCTCCTGGCGCCCGAGCTGCCTCCGGCTACATGAACAGGTGCTCGCCGGCGTTTTCGCCGCCCAGGATCACGTAGTTCACCTTCTTCAGGTCCACGAGCCGCGTGCCGCCGGCGTAGCTGATGCTGCTCTGCAGGTCTTCGCGCATCTCGCGCAGCGTGTCGGCCAGCTTGCCCTTGATGGGCTCGAGGATGCGCTTGCCCTCGACGTGCTTGTACTCGCCCTTGTTGAAGTCCGAGGCCGAGCCGTAGTACTCCTTGTAGAGCTTGCCGTCGACCTCGACCGTGGCACCCGGGCTCTCTTCATGCCCGGCGAACAGGCTGCCCACCATCACCATGGCGGCGCCGAAGCGCACGCTCTTGGCGATGTCGCCGTGGTGGCGGATGCCGCCGTCGGCAATGATGGGCTTGGTGGCCACGCGGCTGCACCACTTCAGCGCGCTGAGCTGCCAGCCGCCGGTGCCGAAGCCCGTCTTGAGCTTGGTGATGCACACCTTGCCCGGGCCCACGCCCACCTTGGTGGCGTCGGCGCCCCAGTTCTCGAGGTCGATCACGGCCTCGGGTGTGGCCACGTTGCCGGCGATCACGAACGCACCCGGGAGCCTGGTCTTGATGTGCTCGATGGTGCGCTTCACGCTGTCGGCATGGCCGTGCGCGATGTCGATCGTGATGTAGTCGGCGCCCACGCCCTCGGCTGCGAGCTGGTCGACGACGGCAAAGTCCTGCGGCTTGACGCCCGAACTGATCGACACGTACAGCCCCGCGTCGCGCATGCGCCGCGCGAAAGCCACGTTGTCGAGGTCGAAGCGGTGCATCACGTAGAAGTGGCCGCTGCGCGCCAGGTACTCGGCGATGGGCTCGTCGAGCACGGTCTTCATGTTGCTCGGCACCACCGGCAGCGCGAAACGGCGGCCGCCGAACTCCATCGAGGTGTCGCATTCGCTGCGGCTGTCGACGCGGCACTTGCGCGGCAGCAGCAGGATGTTGTCGTAGTCGAAGATCTCCATGGGGCAGCTGGGCGGTGTGCAAAGGCGGGCCGGCAGTGTAGCGAGGGCGCCCGGGGTCGCGGCCTGGGCGTGGACGGGGCGGGGCCTCAGTCCGCCGCGGGCCAGCGGAGGCTCCACCAATGGCTTCCGGGTTCACCTGGCCCCGTGGCCCCGAGGACCGCGCCACCGCCACGCCATCGTCGCCACGCTCCTACCCCCGGTCCCTAGAATCCGCTACATGCATCACAGCGCGCCGCAGGAGCCCACCGACACCCCTGGAGCCGCTGACGGCCCTGGTGGCCCCGAGGCGAGGCTGCTGCGTGGCCTCAACCCCGAGCAGCTCGCGGCCGTGACGCTGCCCCGCGTGCCTTCGCTCATCCTCGCCGGGGCCGGCTCGGGCAAGACGCGCGTGCTCACGACGCGCATCGCCTGGCTGCTGAACACCGGGCAGGCCTCGCCGGGCGGCATCCTGGCCGTGACCTTCACGAACAAGGCCGCCAAGGAGATGCTCACGCGGCTGGGCGCCATGCTCCCGGTGGCCGTGCGCGGCATGTGGATCGGCACCTTCCACGGCCTGTGCAACCGCTTCCTGCGCGCGCACTGGAAGCTCGCCGGCCTGCCGCAGGGCTTCCAGATCCTCGACAGCGGCGACCAGCTCAGCGCCGTGAAGCGCGTGATCAAGGCCATGAACCTGGACGAGGAGCGTTTTGTTCCGAAGCAGGTGACCTGGTTCATCGCCGGCCAGAAGGAAGAGGGCCATCGCCCGCCGCAGGTGGACGCGCGCGACGAGCACACGCGCAAGCTGGTGCAGGTGTACGAGGCCTACGAGCTGCAGTGCGCCAAGGAAGGCGTGGTCGACTTTGCCGAGCTCATGCTGCGCAGCTACGAGCTGATGCGCGACAACGACGCGCTGCGCGAGCACTACCAGCACCGCTTCGCGCACGTGCTCGTCGACGAGTTCCAGGACACCAACCGGCTGCAGTACGCGTGGTTGAAGATGTTCGCGCCGCCGGGCCGGGGGCAGGGCGTGTTCGCGGTGGGCGACGACGACCAGAGCATCTACGCCTTCCGCGGTGCGCGCGTGGGCAACATGGCCGACTTCGAGCGCGAGTACCGCGTCGAGCGCGTCGTGAAGCTGGAGCAGAACTACCGCAGCTCGGGCCACATCCTCGACTCGGCCAACGAGCTGATCGCGCACAACAGCGCGCGCCTGGGCAAGAACCTGCGCACCGATGCCGGCGCCGGCGAGCCCGTGCGCGTGCACGAGGCCCCGAGCGACTACGCCGAGGCGCAGTGGCTGCTCGAGGAGATCGGCAGCCTGCACCGCGCCGGCACCGCGCGCAGCGAGATCGCGCTGCTCTACCGCAGCAATGCGCAGAGCCGGGTGCTGGAGAGCGCGCTGTTCAACGCCGGCATGCCCTACCGCGTGTACGGCGGCCTGCGCTTCTTCGAGCGCGCCGAGGTCAAGCATGCGCTGGCCTACCTGCGGCTCTTGGAAAATGCCAACGACGACACGAGCTTCCTGCGTGTCGTGAACTTCCCGGCGCGTGGCATCGGCGCGCGCAGCGTCGAGTTGCTGCAAGACGTGGCGCGCGCCAGCGGCCGCAGCCTGGCGCAGAGCGTGGGCGGTGTCGACGGCGCGGCGGGCAAGAAGCTCGTCGCCTTCGTGCAGCTGATCGACCAGCTGCGTGAACAGACGCGCGGCCTCACGTTGCGCGAGATCATCGACCACATGCTCGAATCCAGCGGCCTGCGCTTCTTCTACAAGCACGACAAGGAAGGCGAAGACCGGCTCGAGAACCTCGAGGAACTGGTCAACGCCGCCGAGAGCTTCGTCACGCAAGAGGGCTTCGGCAAGGACGCCGTGGCGCTGCCGGTCGACGAGCAGGCCGGCGCGCAGACAGCGCCCGATGCCGACACCGGCGAGATCCTGTCGCCGCTGGCGGCCTTCCTCACCCACGCCAGCCTGGAGGCCGGCGACAACCAGGCGCAGGCGGGGCAGGACGCGATCCAGCTGATGACGGTGCACAGCGCCAAGGGCCTGGAGTTCGACGCCGTGTTCATCACCGGCATCGAGGAGGGCCTGTTCCCGCACGAGCAGAGCCTGTCCGATGCGGATGGCGTCGAGGAAGAGCGGCGCCTGATGTACGTGGCCATCACGCGGGCGCGGCGGCGGCTGTACCTGAGCTTCAGCCAGACGCGGCTGCTGCACGGGCAGACGCGCTACAACGTCAAGAGCCGCTTCTTCGACGAGCTGCCCGAGGGCTCGCTGAAGTGGCTCACGCCGCGCCAGCAGGGCTTCGGCTCGGGCTATGCGCGCGAGTACCAGCAGGCCTGGCAGCGCGGCAGCGGGCTGGGTGGCATCGTGGGGGCCGGGCGGGTGTCGCCTGCGCGGGCACCCGCACCCGCCCCGCGCGAGGCCTGGGCGCCGCCGCCAACGCCGCCGCTACCGGCGTCTGAGGGCGGCTGGCGCGTCGGCCAGACGGTGTTCCACGGCAAGTTCGGCGAGGGCGTGATCTCGGTGCTCGAAGGGCGAGGCGCCGATGCGCGAGCACATGTGCACTTCGGCCGCCACGGCGCCAAGTGGCTGGCGCTGGCCATTGCCAAGCTCACGCCGGTGGACTGACGCGGCACGGCGCGGGGGCCACGCGCGTGTCTCAGGCTCTCAGGCCTGATCAGACGACGGCGGTGCCTCGGCCTCCAGCGCCTGCACCGGCGAGCCGCCGAAGCTGTCGTTGAAGGTGAACAGCAGCGACACGTAGAACACGGCCGAGAACACCAGACCGGCCGGCACGCCCACCAGCCCGGCCCACTGCGGCAGCCCCAGCAAGCCCAGCAGCAAGGCGCTGCCCAGCGCGAACAGCACCACGCTGCCGAACCAGCCCAGCAGGTACACGGCAAAGGCGCCCTTGGCCCGCCACACGGCCAGCGTGCTGGAGAACAGCGCCTGCCCCACGGCCTGCCCGCCCCAGTGCACCAGCGCCGCGGCATGCCAGAAGGGCACCGTCAACACCGTGCCGGCCAGCAGCACCCACATCGCACCGGTGCCGACGCCGGGCTCGGCCAGGATGGCATCGACATCCACTTGGCCCGCCGTGCCCTGGGCCATGGCTTCCTGCAGGCGGCCCCAGGCGCCACCGGAGATGCCGTCGCCGATGGCCAGGATCACCAGCGCGGCCACGCCGTAGATCGCGCACAGCGTCAGCAGCGCGCGGCGGCGCGTGGCGTCGGTGCGCAGCGGCTCGATGAAGCAGCGTGGGTGCACGGGCCCGTCGAGCAGCGCAGACTGCGCCGCGATCATGAAGCCCAGGCCCAGCAGCGGCAGCGACATCATCTGCACCACCGGCCCGAGCAGCGGCACCAGGCTGACGAGCAGCGCGGCGAACAGGAACACGCCGAACAGGCCCATGAAGCCCAGCGGCCGCTTCATGAACACGCGCCAGGCGTCGCCGATCCAGCGCGAGCCGCGGTTGGCCTCCACGGACTTCAGAACAAGCGGCATGGGGTCAGCGGGGCTTCAGGGTTGGGGGTGCCAGGGGCTGGCGATGCGGTGGCGCAGCACGCGCTCGAAATGCGTCGGGTCCTTCGGCGCCAGCAGCGCAGCGCTGCGCGGCAGGTGCCAGTCCCACAGGCGGCTGATCCAGAAGCGCAGCGCCGCCGCGCGCAGCAGCGCGGGCAGGGCGCGGATCTCGCCGTGGGTGAACTCGCGCTCGGCGCGGTAGGCGGCCACAAAGGCGGTGGCGCGGTCCTCAATGAGGGCGCCGCTGGCCAGATCGCAGCACCAGTCGTTCAGGCACACGGCCACGTCGAACAGCAGCCAGTCGGTGCCGGCGAAGTAGAAGTCGAAGAAGCCGCAGAGCGTGTCGGGCCCGGCGGTGTCGTCGAACATCACGTTGTCGCGGAACAGGTCGGCGTGGATCGGGCCGCGCGGCAGGGCCTGGCCGGCCGGCGAATCGGCCAAGGCCTGCTGGAAGGCGAGCTCGTCGACCAGCAGCGAGGCCTGCGCCGGCTGCAGGTGCGGCAGCACCACTGGCGCCGTCTCGGCCCACCAGGCCAGGCCGCGCAGGTGCGGCTGCTGCACCGGAAGTGACTGCCCGGCCACGTGCATGCGCGCCAGCATGCGCCCGACCTGCAGGCATTGGCTCACGCCCGGCGCCAGCCGGTGCCCGCCCGGCAGGCGCGACACCACCGAGGCCGGCTTGCCGGCCACCGTGTGCACCAGGCCGCCGTCGGCCCCCGGCTGCGGCGCCGGCACCGGAATGCCGCGTGCGGCCAGGTGCTGCATCAGCGCCAGGTAGTAGGGCAGCTCGCTGGGCGCCAGGCGCTCGAACAGCGTCAGCACCCACTGGCCGCGGGCCGTGGTGGCGTAGTAGTTGGTGTTCTCGATGCCGCTGGTGATGCCCTGCAGCTCGGTGAGCGCACCCAGGCCCAGGCGCTGCACCAGCGCATCGGCCTCGGCGAACGAGACTTCGGTGTAGACCGCCATCGACGGGCGGGCTCTAAAAGCGCAGCAGCGACCAGGTGCGCTTGCCGGTGCTGCCGCGGTCGCTCATGGACTCGCGGCCCGGCGGGGCGACCTGTATCTCGTAGGCCGGCGCGCCGCCGACCTTGCTCTGCACCACGACCCGGGTGACGGTGCCGCGCACGCGGTGCTCTTCGATGCGGGCGCCGTCGTCCTCGATCACGGTGATGTGCGGGCGATCGGCCTGGGGCTTGGCCTGCTGCGCAGGCGCCGAGGCTGCTGCAGCTGATGCAGCAGCGGGCTGGCCCAGGGCCGGCAGCGTGGCGCCTACAAGCGCAGCCAATGCCAGGGCACGCAGGGTCGTTGGGGTGGAGAGCATCCGCGGGATTCTACCGACCGCCCGCGGGCCACAATGCCCCCGATCAACCCTTCGGATACCCCTGCATACCGATGAACCCGACGAGTCCGACGGCCCCGACCCCGGCCGGCCCCGGCCTGCTGCTGCTGGTGGATGGTTCCAGCTACCTCTACCGCGCCTACCACGCGATGCCGGACCTGCGCTCGCCCGACGGCTTTCCGACGGGCGCCATCCACGGCATGGTGGCCATGATGACCTGGATGCGCGAGCGCTACCCCGCCGCGCATGCCGCCTGCGTGTTCGACGCGCCCGGCCCCACCTTCCGCGACGACTGGTACCCTGAGTACAAGGCCCAGCGCGCACCGATGCCCGACGACCTGCGCACGCAGATCGAGCCCATCCATGAGGCCGTGCGCCTGCTCGGCTGGCCGGTGCTGGTGCCGCCCGGCATCGAGGCCGACGACGCCATCGGCACGCTGGCCCGCGCCGGCGCGGCGGAGGGCCACCGCGTGCTCATCTCCACCGGCGACAAGGACCTGGCGCAGCTCGTCACGCCGCAGGTCAGCCTGATCAACACGATGAGCAAGCCGCCCGAGGTGCTGGATGAAGCCGGCGTGCTGGCCAAGTTCGGCGTGCCGCCGGGGCGCATCGTCGACTACCTCACGCTGATGGGCGACACCGTCGACAACGTGCCCGGTGTCGAGAAGGTGGGCCCGAAGACGGCCGCGAAGTGGATCGCCGAACACGGCAGCCTGGATGCGGTGATGGCCGCGGCCGACAGCATCAAGGGCGTGGCTGGCGAGAACCTGCGCAAGGCGCTCGACTGGCTGCCCACCGGCCGCAAGCTGGTGACGGTGGTGACCGACTGCGACCTCGCCGGCCAGGTGCCCGGCTGGCCCTCGCTGGACGCGCTGGCGCTGCGCGAGGTCGACCGCGAGCGCCTGCTCGACTTCTACACGCGCTTCGGCTTCCGCAGCTGGAAGCGCGAGCTGGAGGAGTCGCTCGGCCGCAGCGCCAGCGTGGCCGTGCCCGCGGCGGCGCCTTCGGCCGCTGATGCACCTCCGGCCGCACCCGCCGTGCCGCTGGCCCACGAGTACGAAACCATCACCACCTGGGAGCGCCTGGACGCCTGGATTGAGCGCCTGATGGCCGCCGAGCTGGTGGCGCTGGACACCGAGACCGACAGCCTCGATGCCATGGTGGCGCGCATCGTCGGCATCAGCTTCGCGGTCGAGCCCGGCCGCGCCGCCTACGTGCCACTGGCGCACGACTACCCCGGCGCGCCCGAGCAGCTGCCCGCCGCCGAGGTGCTGGCCAAGCTGAAGCCCTGGCTGGAGAGCGCCGCGAAGCCCAAGCTCGGCCAGAACGTCAAGTACGACTGGCACGTGCTGATGAACGCCGGCATCGCCGTGCAGGGCTACCGCCACGACACGCTGCTGCAGAGCTACGTGCTCGAGGCCCACATGAAACACGGCCTGGAGGCGCTGGCCGAGCGCCACCTGGGCCGCCGCGGCCTGAGCTACGAAGAACTGTGTGGCAAGGGCGTGAACCAGATCCCGTTTGCGCAGGTCGACATCGAGCGCGCCACCACCTACTCGGGCGAAGACAGCGAGATGGCGCTGCAGCTCGGCGGCGTGCTGCTGCCGCGCGTGGTGGCCGACACCGGCCTGCGCTACGTGTACGAGCAGATCGAGATGCCCACCAGCGCCGTGCTCGGCCGCATCGAGCGCCACGGCGTGCTGATCGATGCCGCTGTGCTGGCGCGCCAGAGCACCGAGCTCGGCCAGCGCCTCGTCACGCTGGAGCAGGAGGCGCACGCGCTCGCCGGGCAGCCCTTCAACATGGGCAGCCCCAAGCAGATCGGCGAAATCCTGTTCGGCAAGCTCGGCCTGCCGGTGAAGAAGAAAACGGCCACGGGCGCGCCGAGCACCGATGAAGACGTGCTGCAGGAGCTGGCGGCCGACTACCCGCTGCCGGCGAAGATCCTCGAGGCACGCAGTCTGGCCAAGCTCAAGGGCACCTACACCGACAAGCTGCCGCTGATGGTGAACCCGGCCACCGGCCGCGTGCACACCACCTACGCGCAGGCCGTGGCCGTGACGGGGCGGCTGGCCAGCAATGACCCGAACCTGCAGAACATCCCCATCCGCACCACCGAGGGCCGGCGCGTGCGCGAGGCCTTCATCGCGCCGCCGGGGCACGTGCTGCTGAGCGCCGACTACTCGCAGATCGAGCTGCGCATCATGGCCCACATCAGCGACGACCCGGCGCTTCTGCGCGCCTTTGAGCGCGGCCTGGACATCCACAAGGCCACCGCGAGCGAGGTCTTCGGCACGCCGGTGGATGAAGTGTCATCTGAACAACGGCGTTATGCCAAGACCATCAACTTCGGCCTCATCTACGGCATGGGCGCGTTCGGGCTGGCGGCGCAGCTGGGTATCGAGCAGAAGGCTGCCAAGGACTTCATCGAGCGCTACTTCGCGCGCTTTGCGGGCGTGAAGCGCTACATGGACGAGACGCGCCTGAAGGCCAAGGACCTGGGCTTTGTGGAAACCGTGTTCGGCCGCCGCTTGTGGCTGCCCGAGATCAACAGCGGCAACGGCCCGCGCCGCAGCGGCGCCGAGCGCCAGGCCATCAACGCGCCAATGCAGGGCACGGCGGCCGATCTGATCAAGCTGGCGATGATCGCCGTGCAGCGCGAGCTCGATGCGCAGCAGCGCGCCACGCGCATGGTGATGCAAGTGCACGACGAACTCGTGCTCGAGGTGCCCGATGCCGAACTGCCCTGGGCGCGCGAGGCGCTGCCGGCGCTGATGGCCGGCGTGGCGCAGCTGAAGGTGCCGCTGGTGGCGGAAGTCGGCGTGGGGAAGAACTGGGACGAAGCGCACTGACCGGGTCGAGCACCGTCGGCCCGGGCTTCGATGCACTCAGGCTGCCGGTTTGCTCATCATTCCCGACAGGGCCTGCGCAACGCCGGTGATGCCCTCGTTGGACAGCCCGGCGTCCTTCATCACCGCATCGACGATGGGCTTGGCGAGCTGGTACTGCAGCGCCGAGTTCATCACCTGCTCCGGAAACGTGGCACCCCCGGGGCCGTTGCCGCCAGCCCCTGTGCCAGGCGCGTTGGCCGCGCCCGGCATGCCACTGACCTGGACGATGCGGATCGAGTCGATCTTCTCCATCGGCTTGACCGCTCGCTCCAGGATCTCGGGCAGTTGCTGCAGCAGCAGCGTACGCACCTGCAGGTCGATCTGCGCCGCCGACAGCGTGTTCAGCGCCTCGTTGATGGCCTTCTTGCCCTCGGCCTCGGCCAGCGCCGCCGCCTGGCGCGCCTTTGCTTCGATGGTGATGGCCTCGGCGCGGTCCAGCGCCGCTTCCTTTTCAGCCGACGCCGACACCTTCACCGCGATGGCGTTCTGCTCGGCGTCTTTCGCGGCCTCGATCAGCTGGATGGCCTTGTCGCGCTCGGCCACGGCCACCTGGCGCGCGGTGTTCACGGTTTCCTCGGCTTTCACGGCCTCGGCTCGCGCCAGGTTGGCGGCGGCGTCGGCATCGCTCTGCTCACGCGACTTGTTGGCGATGGCGATCTGCATCTCCTGGCGTGCGATCTCGACCTGCTTGCGCTGCTCGGCACGCTGGGTTTCGGTCTTGCGCTCGAGCTCGATCTCGCGCGTCTGGATGACGAGGTTCTTCTCGATCTCTGCGGCCTTGATCTCGCGGTCGGCCTCGATGCGCTTCTGGCTCACCTGGCGCTCGGCCTCGATCTTGGCGGCCTCGGCCTCGCGGCTGCGCTCGGCCTGTTGCGATGCGATCAGCGCGGCCTGCTCGGCGCGCGTGACCTCGACCTCACGCTTCTGCGACAGCGAGGCGAATTCCTGATCCTTCTCGATCTCGAGCTTCTTGCGCGTGGCGTCCAGGTTCTTCGCGCGCACCTGCACCTCGGTGTCCTGCTCGACGTCGTTGCGCTGCTTGCGCCGTGCCTCGGTCTGCTCGGTCAGGCGTGTCAGGCCCTCGGCGTCGAAGGCGTTGTTGGGGTTGAAGAACTGCTTGTCGGTCTGGTCCAGGCTGGTCAGCGAGACCGACTCGAGTTCGAGGCCGTTTTTCTCGAGGTCTTCGGCCACGGCGTTCTGCACGGCCTGAACGAAGTCGCGGCGCTTGTCCTGAAGTTCCTGGATCGTCATCGTGGCGGCCGTGGCGCGCAGCGAGTCGACAAACTTGTCTTCCACCAGCGCCTTCAGCTCATCGGGGCTCATCGTGCGTGCACCCAGCGTCTGCGCGGCGATGCTGACGGCCTCTTCCGTCTGCTTCACGCGCACGAAGAAGGCTGCGGTCACGTCGACGCGCATCCGGTCCTTGGTGATGAGGCTCTCGCGCTCGCGGCGCAGCACCTCGAGCTTGAGGGTGTTCATGTTCACGAGCACCCGCTCATGGAAGATTGGCAGCACGATGGCGCCGCCGTCCATGATGACCTTCTGCCCGCCCAGGCCGGTGCGCACGAAGGCGGTCTCCTTGGTGCTGCGCTTGTACAGGCGCGCGAAAACGATGCCGACGGTCAGCAAGGCCACCAGGCCGATGCCCACCAGCACGACGATCTCGATCAGTTGTGTCACTTTCTCATCTCCCTCGGTTGTGTTGGCATGAAGTCCGGGCCTACATCAGGCCCGGATGCGGGTTGGCGATGCAGCGGTAGAACGCACCGGCCTTGCGCACGATGAGCACCTGGGCGCCTTCCTCGAACACCTCATCGTCGATGTCGGGCTCGACCATCAGGTAGTGCGAGCGACCGAGTGCATCGCGCACACGCGCCTGCGCTGCCAGCCCGCGGCGGGCGGCGCCGGCTGTGACCACGCCGACGCGGCCGACGAGGCTTTGCTCGCTGACCGCGCTGGTCTCGTCGCGTGGCACGATGTGCGCGATGAGCGAGCCCAGCCCACGCACGGTGGCCATGCCCGAGGGCACGGCCAGCAGGCCCGCCATCCACGCCGGCAGGTAGCCGCCGAACAGGCCGTGCGCCACCATCTGCAGGCCGTAGCCGAACAGAACGTAGCCCGTGAGAAAGAGCAGCAGGAGCACCAGTGCCGGCACGCGGCCCACGTGCAGCCAGCCGAGCACGCGGTCGAGCGCACCGTCGCCGCTGACGTCGGGCAGCCAGTCGTCGATCAGGTTGCTTGGGCTCATCGACACCAGCATGCCCAGGCCCTCGAACAAGGCGATGCCGACGATGAGGCCGAAGCCCACGCCGAAGGGCAGCGTCTCGGGCGCAGTGAACAGGCTCACGGCTTGCCGGCCTTGCCCGCCTTGAGCTGCGCCAGGCGCTCGGCGATCTTGTTGTCGCGCACCAGGTCGTCGAGCTCCTTCAACTGCGCCGCCTGTTGCAGCGTGGTGCCGCGCGCGGTGCCAGACAGGCCGGTCTGGCGCTCGTACAGCCGGTCGAAGGCGCCGGTGACCTTGTCCATCTTGTGCTCGGCCGTGTTGGGCGCCAGCCCGCCGCCGCTGCCGGTGGCGGCGGCCGCTGCCGCGCGGCTCTTGCGGAACTCGGCAAGCGCGGTTTCCATCTCGCGCTTCTTGGCCAGCAGCGCGGCGACGTAGCCCTGCAGCTCGGCCTCCTGGCGGGTCTGCTCGCCGAGGGTCGTCTCGAGAACGGGCAATTGCGCTTCGATGTCGAGCTGCCGCGCCACGGCGGCGCGCATCAGGTCTTCCCGGCCCTGGTTCAGCGCCTCGTCGATCTGTGCCGCCAGCTTCGAGTGCTGGCCGTTGAGGCTGGCGTGCTGCTGCTGCGACAGGTGCCGGTTGGCGCTCAGTATCCCGAGTTCATGGCGCACCTCGTCGATGACGGAATCGGCCTCGCGGATGGACTGCTCCATCATGGCCTCGGGGGCCTGGTCCTCGATCTTGTCGAGCAGCGCATGCACGCTGCCCGCGATGACGCGACCCACGCGGGTCTTCAAGGTGTCTGCCATCTCAGGCTCCTGCGGGTTGGGGTTGGGGGCTCACGCTGCGCGACAGCTCCAGCACGCCGGCGACATGCCGGCGAACGACGGCCGGGTCGTAGGCCGCGGCGCTGGTGGTCGTGGTTTGCCGCAGCAGCGCCTCGAAGAGGGCGAAGCTGCGCTTGACCAAGGTGTCTTCCAGCCGGGCTGCTTCAGCCTCACTGCCGGGAAGCTGGCTGATGACGAGGGCCAGCGTCGTCGTCGTGTGCTCCAGCAGCGCCGCGAGCACTTCGCTGTGCGTGCCGCTGACACCCTCGACACGCACGAGGGCCTCGCGCAGGCGGCCGGTCAGCTCGCGCGCCCAGGCGTGCGCGGCGACGTAGTCGACCGCCCCCTCGTGCTGACGCTTGAGCTGTCCGAGCAGCACGCGCAGCTTGTCGCTGTTGGTGGTGGCGCCCTCGACCTGGAGCTGAGCCAGCCACAGGTAGAGATCGCTCGGGATGCGAGCCGACAGGGGCTCCATCGTCAGGCTGTTCGAAACCACGCTGCGTTCGCCCATCGAAGTAGATGAATGCGATCGTATTCGTTCGGGTTCGTCTGTCAACTCCCTGAGGCATCAAGGGATACGCCCAGCGGGGGGGAGGGGGCCGAGTGCTGGCGTGCCCGCCCGGCAATGGCCGAGCACCTTCGTGCCGCCCCGACAGGACCCTGGTCGGCGCCATGAGCACGCCGCTGCAGTACGAGCTCCCACTGAAGCCGAGCCCCGTGACGCCCGCAAGAGCCGGATCCGCGGCAGAGCTGGCGGCCCCCGCGAGGCCGACGTCGCAGCCCTTGCCCACACCTCGACGCGGCTGCAGCATTGGCCGGCCTCAGCTGCGCCACTCCGGTGCCGCTGCACCTTGGCGCGCGACCCCGCGCCACGAGTGGCTCTGCCCGATGACCCGCTGAAAGTGGTGATTCCCTGGCGGCCCTAAGCTCGGGCGATGATCAAGCCTGCCGTCCTGACTTCAGCGCTGCTGCTTGCAGCCATCATCCCTGTGGCCCAGGCCATCGAAGAACCCAGCTATGAAGTGGTGCGCCAGATCGACCCGCAAGTCGAGGTGCGCCGCTACGCGCCCTTTGTCGTGGCCGAGGTCGTGCTCGACGCGCGCGCGGCCGACGCCGGCAACCAAGCCTTCCCCATCCTCGCCGGCTACATCTTCGGCAAGAACAAGGGCGAGCGGAAGCTGCAGATGACGGCCCCCGTCACCCAATCTGCCGAACCGATGAAGATGGCCATGACGGCCCCTGTGACACAGAGCGCTGCCACCGGCGGCATGCGCGTGCAGTTCGTGCTGCCACGCGAGGTGACGCTGGCCACCGCGCCCGAACCGCTGGATCCGCGCGTGCAACTGCGCGAAGAGCCGGCCGTGGTGCGCGCGGCCATCCGCTACTCAGGCACTTGGTCGCAGGCCAACTACGACGAGCATCTGGCCAAGCTGCGGGCCGCGCTCGCGGCGGCTGGCGTGGCCACCGAAGGCGAGCCCGTGCTCGCGCGCTACAACGGCCCGATGACGCCCTGGTTCATGCGCCGCAACGAGATCTGGCTCACGGTGCGCTGAGGCGGCCATTGCCGCTTGCTGGCAGCAGCGACAATCCGCCGCTGCCCAACCCGAACCGGATCGCTGCGTGGACCTGAAAGTACCCATCACCATCGCCTTCGAGACCACCGAGGACGTGATCGACGCCCGCGCCATGCTGAACCTGGCCAGTGGCGAAATCGAAGCGCTGGCCTTCGACGACTACGACCCCGAGATCGAGGGCCATCCCTGGCGCCGCAAGGACTACGAGTTCGCTGCCGGCACGCTCACCAGCCACGGCCGCGACGTCGAGTTCAAGGTCGACGCCAGCGGCAGTGGCCAGCTTTCCATCAGCGCCAACGAACTGCTGGAGCTGAAGACCCGCGCCGCGGCGCTGTTCGCGGGCAAGCCGCGCGGGGCCTGAGCGGGTCTCGCTCAGTGCTTGTGGCCGTGATGGCCGTGGCCGTCCTTCGCGGCGGCGGCGCCGGGCCTGGCGCGCACAAGGGCCTTCACTTCCACGGTCTCGCGCTTGCCGCCGGCGGCTTCGACCACCAGTGACACGGGCACCGTGTCGCCGTTCTTCAGCGGCTGCTTCAGGTCCATCAGCATCAGGTGCAGGCCGCCGGGCTTGAACTCCACGGCCTTGCCGGCCGGCAGATCGACGCCGGGCACGGCGCGCATGCGCATCGT
>JAIYDH010000354.1 GCA_027487585.1 Rubrivivax sp. | reverse complement strand
CGTCCGTGTCGCGCCGCTGAGCCTCCCCGGCGGCCCAAGCCGCTGCGCGCTCAGTGGTGGCCACCATGGCCGCTGGCGGGTTTGCGCACGCGCACCTCCACCTCGCGGGCCGGCACCTGAACGGCCGGCATCGAGCCCGTGCCTTCGGACTTGAAGCGCGCCGGATCAGGCAACGTGCCGTTGAACTCGTATGCCACCGTGCCCGGTGGGTGCGTGTACCAGCCGGGGTCGCTGTAGTCGCCCGGCTTCTGCTCCTTGCGCACCTTCACGACGCTGAACATGCCGCCCATGCCCACGGCGCCGAAGGGCCCCTGCCCCGCCATCATCGGCGCGGTGTTGTCGGGCAGCGGCATCTCCATCTCGGTCATGTCCTTCATGCCGCGTTCGCCCATCACCATGTAGTCGGGGATCAGCTTCGTGATCTGCCGCGCCACCTTGGAGTGGTCGACGCCGATCATCGTCGGCACGCCATGCCCCATGGCGTTCATCGTGTGGTGGCTCTTGTGGCAGTGGAAGGCCCAGTCGCCGGGCTCGTCGGCCACGAAGTCGATCTGCCGCATCTGGCCCACCGCGATGTCGGCGGTGATCTCGTACTGCCGCGCGCTCTTCGGCGTGGGGCCGCCGTCGGTGCCGGTGATCAGGAACTCGTGGCCGTGCAGGTGGATGGGGTGGTTGGTCATCGTCAGATTGCCCACCCGTATGCGCACCTTGTCCCCATGGCGCACCACCAGCGGGTCGATGCCGGGGAAGATGCGGCTGTTCCAGCTCCACAGGTTGAAGTCCAGCATCGTCATGATCTTCGGCGTGGCGCTGCCGGGGTCGATGTCGTAGGCGTTGAGCAGGAAGCAGAAGTCGCGGTCGACCTCGTCGATCAGCGGGTGCTTGCCCCGTGGGTGCGTGACCCAGAAGCCCATCATGCCCATCGCCATCTGCACCATCTCGTCGGCGTGCGGGTGGTACATGAAGGTGCCGGCGCGGCGCGCCACGAACTCGTAGACGTAGGTCTTGCCCGGCGGGATGCCGGGCTGGTTCAGGCCCGCCACACCGTCCATGCCGTTGGGCAGGCGCTGGCCGTGCCAGTGGATGCTGGTCAGCTCGCCGAGCTTGTTGGTCACGAACAGGCGCACGCGGTCGCCCTCCACCACCTCGATGGTCGGGCCGGGGCTCTGGCCGTTGTAGCCCCACAGGTGGGCCTTGAAGCCGGGCGCCATCTCGCGCACCACGGGCTCGGCTACCAGGTGGAACTCCTTGACACCGTTGTTCATGCGCCAGGGCAGCGTCCAGCCGTTGAGCGTGACCACCGGGTTGTAGAGCCGGCCGGTGTTCGGCACCAGCGGCGGCATCGTGTCGGGCCTGGTCTGGAGGACGGGCTCGGGCAGCGCGGCCATGGCCACCTTGCTGACCGCGCTGGCCGTGACGGCCGCCGCGGCCACGCCGGCACCGCCGATGAAGTTTCTTCGGGAGAACATGGTTTGCTTGCCTCTTGAATTCGTGTCGCTGCGACAAGCTCTCAGTGGCCTGGGTCCCCAGCCGCCGCGGCAGCGCCCATCGCCGGGGCCGCGGCGGCGCTCAAGCTTGGCTTGCCCACCAGTGCCCTGTCGAGGTCGGCCTGCGCGATCCAGAAGTCGCGCAGCGCGTCGATGGCGCCATTGACGCTGGCAATCTGCGAGCGGGCGTCGGCCAGCAGCTCGAACACGCCGATCAGCATGCCGTTGTAGCGAAGCAGGTTCTCTTCCGAGATGCGCTGCTTCAGCGGCACGATCTCGTCGCGCTGGTGCTTCGCGATGTCCCAGGCCGAGCGATAGGCGCCGTAGGCCTCGCGCACCTCGGAGCGGGCGTTGATGGCGGTCTCGGCGGCGCGGTGCAGTGCCTGCGTGTAGATCGCTTCCGCTCGCGCGACGCGGGCGCCACCCCAGTCGAACAGCGGCAGCTCGAAGCCGATCTCCCAGCCCTTCTGCGTGGGCGCGTTATTCGAGCTGTTGCGCACCAGCCCCAGCTCCAGCACGTTGACGAATCGCGTGGTCTTCGTCAGGCCCAGGTTGCGCGCCGTGGCCTCGGCACCGCTGCGGGCCGCCGCCACGTCGAGCCGCTGCGCCAGCGCGGTGCGCTCCACATCGGGCAGTTCGCGCGGCTGGGCCGGCAGGTCGGGCAGGCGTTCGGGCAGCCTGAACGCGGTCTGCTCGCCCCACAGGCCCATCAGGCGCGTCAGCCGTTCACGGGCGGCCCGCCGCTGTTGCTCGGCGCGAGCCAGGTTCAGCGCCGCGTCGGCATAGAAGCCCTGTTCGCGCGCCTGCTGCAGCTTGTTGAAGTTGCCCACCTGCGCCATGCGCCGCGCCAGCTCGGCACCCGCCTCGGCCGCCTGCATCACCTGGCGGCTGTAGCGCAACGACTCATCGGCGGCCACGGCCTTCACCCAGGCCTTGCGCGTGTCGGCGGCGAGCGAGAGCACCTGCATCGCCACCATCGCACGCACCTGCTCGAGCCGGCGCGCCTCGACGCGCTGAACAAGCGGCATGGCGATCAGGCGCGCCAGGTTGACGTGGAGGCCGCGTTCGTGCTCGACCTCGTCGCCCTTGGTCATGCGCCCGAAGCTGAAGCCCGGGTTCGGCAGGCGGCCGGCTTGCACGAGCTCGGCCTCGGTGATGCCCAGCTCGGCATAGGCTGCCTGCAGGCCGCGGTTGTTCAGCAGCGCGATCTGCACTGCCTCATCCATGCCCAGCGGCCGGGCCAGCAGTTCGCCCACGCGCTGATCGATGCGGTCCAGGTCTTCGGGCTGGCGGGCCCAGGCGAGCTGGGCAGCTGAGCCCAGACGCTCGGCCGTGAGCTTCTGGACGCTGCCGAAGCCGCCGTCAGCGCTCAGGGAGGCGCAGCCGGTCAAGGTGAACACCACCGCAGCCAGGCCGATGAGCCGCAGCGGTGGCGAGTGCGGGATCGCGGAGGGTGGTTGTCGTGTCATCGCCGTCCTCTCAATGCGTCTTGTGGCCGCCGTGGCGAGGTGCGGCACTCGGTGCGGCATTCGGAGCGGCCGAGGCGCGCGCAGCCGGTGCCGAAGCGGCGGGATCGGGCAGCTGGGCCTCGCGGGCATAGGCTCGCCAGCCACCGATGCGGTTCACGGTCTCGTTGGCTTCCGTCCAGGGGACGCGTTTGTCGTCGTCCAGGCGGCGATAGCGGGCCAGCGGCGAGGTGTGGGTGACAGCAGGCACGCGAGCCTGCGGATCGAGCGGGTCGGCACGCTCGCTGCGGCCGGGGGTGGCCTGCCCATGGGCGATCGGGTGGATGAGCGATGCGGCTGCGAGCAGCATGACGATGGGGATGCCTCGGGACCACCCGAGACGGAACGAAAGCAGGTGCATGGGGACCTCGCGCAAGTTGATCGACGGTACTGCGGCCAGCAGCTCGCAGGGGCGCTTGTCTCAAAGCGAACCGTCGAGCCCGTCGGACAGGTGCGACGAGACCGGCGCCATCAACGACGACCGCACGGCGCGCGCAGGTGTCTTCTCGCGTTCATGGCCTGGGCCCTGGTTGGCGGCCGCGGCCTCCATCATCCCGGCGTGCCATCATGGGGCAACAGGCCGCTGGCGTATGCAACGACGCCGCACCATGTCAGCAGCAGTCCAGGGGGAGCCTTGAGTCTTCCGACAAAGAAGCCCAGGTCGCGCACGACCGACACGCTCGTCACAGCACAGTTGCCGGCGCAGTCGCACGGACGACCTCACGCCGAGCGCCGTGCCGCGGGCAAGGCCCTGCGACAGACTTGCCCACGCAGCGACGTCGCGGACTGGAAACCCGCTGAGCAGCGGGCAGATCCTGTGGAGCTGCTGATCGCCAACTCGGCTGGGCGACTGTCTGAGCTGGTGCCGATTCGCTACGGCCGCATGATGTCCAGCCCGTTCGCCTTCTACCGGGGCGCGGCCGCAGTGATGGCGCACGACCTGTCCTTCACGGCCAACACCGGCATGCACGTGGTGGCCTGTGGTGATTGCCACCTCGTCAATTTCGGCGGCTTCGCCACGCCCGAGCGCCAGCTGGTGTTCGACATCAATGACTTCGATGAAGCGTCGGTGGCGCCCTGGGAGTGGGACCTGCGGCGTCTGGCCGCGAGCTTCGTCATCGCCGGCCGCGCCAACGGCTTCAAGGCAGCCGATTGCCGGCAAGCCGCCTGGCAGGCCGTGCGCAGCTACCGCGAGAACATGACGCGCTACGCCGAGATGCCGGTGCTCGATGCCTACTACGAGACCATCGACCTGTCCAAGTTGGTCGCAGCCGGCACCGATGACGAACTCAAGCGGCTGAACCAGAAACGCATCCGCAAGGCGCTGGCGGAAAGCGCCCACATCAAGGAGTTCACCAAGCTGGCCTATCGGCAGGGTGAACAGCCGCGCATCCGCGACGAGCCGCCACTGATCTTCCACAACGCCGACATGCAGCAGCAGGCGGCCATGCACGCTGATGCCGAGAAGATGGTGGCCGACTACGTGGCGTCGCTGGCGCCCGAGCGACGCATCCTGATGCAGCGCTACCGCTTCGCCGACGTGGCAATGAAGGTGGTCGGCGTGGGCAGCGTGGGCACGTACTGCGGCGTGGCCTTGTTCGTCTCAGGCAACGGCGACCCGCTGTTCCTGCAATTCAAGGAGGCACGCCCCTCGGTGCTGGAGCCTTATTGCGGCCGAGCGCCGTTCAAGCACCATGGCGAACGGGTGGTGTTCGGGCAGCGGCTGATGCAGGCCGCGGCCGACGCCTTCCTGGGCTGGACCACGGGCACGCGCCAGCCGCAGCGGCACTACTACGTCCGCCAGCTGCGTGATGCCAAGATCAAGCCGATGGTCGAACTGATGAACCCCGCCAACCTGATCGACTATGCGCAGTCTTGCGGCTGGGCCTTGGCGCGGGCCCACAAGCGTTCGGGCGACGCGGTCGTGCTGTCGGCCTACATGGGCAGCAGCGCGGTCTTCGAGGACGCGATGGCCGCTTTTGCGGTTTGCTATGCCGATCAGAATGAACGCGACCATGCGGCCTTGGTGGCGGCCGTGCGTGCGGGACGGATCGAAGCGCGCGTCGGCATCTAGGAGCGTGGGCGGCAGAAATCCAGCCCCGCGCCTTACCGGGGTGCGGTCTCAGCGACTTCCTCGCTCCGGTCCGGTCCACACCACGTCGTCGTCAACCGCATACAAGCGGCAGGTCTGGCCATGCCGTTGGCACAGGCCCAGGGCGCGGCCGGTGACGTAGTCTCCGCCGGCAGAGGTGGCAAAGCCCCACGCGCCGCGGTCGCCGATGGCGAATGCCCGTGGCGACTTGGCAGCCAAGAACCTGGCGTAGCCCGCCTCGCGGCTTTGCGCGCTGATGGGCACCGCGTCCACATCGGTGACCGCGGCCCACGCCGTGGCGGGTGGTCGCACCGCGATGGCGGGTTTCTGGAAGCCCAGGCGTCCCAGGAACGCATCGACCAGGGGCAACCAGCCCTCCATGTTGCGGTCAAGCCCGAAGTGTCCATCCCCGTCGATGGCGGGCAGGCTGTGAAACTCGGCCTGCGCACCCCCTGCCGTCCAGGCCTGGTGCCACTGTTCCGGATGGCGCTCGCCCCAGTAGCGGTCCTGCTTCCAGTACAGCCACAGCATGGGCGGCAGACCGGGCTTGGCCAGGCCGCCCCAATACCGCCCCAAGGCGTTGGCGCCGCAGGGGTCGCCGGGACGAAGCTCGGGCTCTCCGCCGCCACCGCCGGCAAAGCTGATGCCGCCGAGCAGACCCGCCGGTTGCCTGGCCGCTGTCGCTACCGCCGTCATGCCGCCCACCGACTGGCCCGCCACCAACCACCGCGTGGTGTCCACATCGGGCAGCGTGGCGGCATAGCGCACGGTGGCCAGCACCTGGTCGGATGCTGCGTCGGACATGGGGCCGAACCGCTTGGCGTTGCAGGGGCCGCTGGTCTCCGGGTCGAAGTCGCCATAGGTCTCGCCGTAGCCCACACGGGTGGGCAGGATCACCACAAAGCCCTTGTGGACCAGGTATCGGGCCACGTGCTCGAAGCGCGCGCGCGTCTGCGTGGCGCGCTTGTCCCCGGGGGCGCGTCCGTGGTTGAACACCACCAACGGGTGGGGCCCGGCGCCCGCGGGCCGGAAGACGGTGAGCGGGATGGTTCGGGCTTCTTGGCGCCCGTACATGTCCTTGACCGTCACCTCGATGCGCACCACCTCTTCTCTCAGGTCCCGGGCCCACACCTCGGGGGCTGGGGTCTGTGCCCACGCGATGGATGCAGCGCCCAGCAGCGCGCACAGGGCCCAGCGCCAGCGCGTGCCCGGGCCTGCCTGGCGCATCGGGCTCGGCGCGCCCTTGGCGCCTCGTTGGGCGCGGCGATCACTGAGACGGGACGGCAACTCGTTTACCTGTGTGGCTCCACTTTACGCGCATCGGGTGGATCAGCAAGGCTGCAGCAGTTGAACACAGGCTTCATGGCGCGGAGCCGCTACGCGCTTGGTGCGCTGCTGCCTGCAGCGGGCGGCACGTCGAGCCGGTAGCCCACGCCGTAGACGGTGGCAATGCAGTCGGGCCCCGCCATGGCGGTCTGCAGCTTGCGGCGCAGGTTCTTCACGTGGCTGTCGACGGCGCGGTCGCTCACGTCGCGGAAATCGGCATGGATGGCGTCCAGCAGCTGCGCCCGCGCGAACACGCGGCCTGGCTGCTGCAGCAGCGTTCGCAGCAGCCGCCACTCGATGGGCGTGAGCGGCAAGGCCTGGCCGCGCCACCAGGCGCGCTGGCCGGCGTCGTCCAGGGCCATGCCGCCGACCTCCAGCCTCGACGTGGGCGATGCACCCGCCGCGCCGGCCAGCCGGCCCTGCGAGCGACGCAGCAGCGCGCCCACGCGGGCCACCACCTCGCGCGGGCTGTAGGGCTTGCAGAGGTAGTCGTCGGCGCCGATCTCCAGGCCCACGATGCGGTCGATCTCGTCGGCGCGCGCCGTCAGCATCAGGATGGGCACCGCAGAGTCGTGGCGGAGCCGCCGGCACACCTCCATGCCGTCCAGCCCTGGCAGGTTCAGGTCCAGCAGCACGGCCGCCGGGGGATGGTCCACAAAGGCCTGCAGCGCTGAAGGCCCGTCTTCCGCCACGCGTGTTTCGTAGCCCGCGGCGCGCAGGTAGTCGCACAGCAGCGCCGCGAGCTTGGCTTCGTCTTCGACCACCAGCACACGCCGCTCGGCATTCATGCGCTGCCCTTCGGTTGCAGGGGCAGCGTGACCACGACGCGCAGGCCGCCCAGCGGTGACGCGCCAGCCTCTATCTGCCCGCCGTGGCTGCGCACGATCGCGCGGCAGATGGCCAGACCCAGCCCGCTGCCGCCCAGGCGCCGGCTGCGCGATGCGTCTGCGCGATACAGCGGCTCGAACAGGCGCGCCTGGTCGGCGGCCGGCACGCCGGGGGCGCTGTCGTCCACGCTCAGAACCGTGTGGTCGAGCCCTGCGGCGCGCAACTGCAGCGAGATGCGGCCCGGCGCGTCGGTGTAGCGCAGGCTGTTTTCCAGAAGGTTGGACAGCAGCTGGCCGATGCGCTGCGTGTCCCAATGAGCCAGCTGCGGCGCCTGGCCTGTGTCCACGTCCAGCCGCAGGCCCGCAGCCAGCGCCCGCGGCTCCGTGCGGCCCACCGCATCGCGAAGCAAGGCGGCGGGCTGCACCGGTTCGAAGCTGCAGGGCAGCGCGCGCAAGTCGGACAGCGCCAGTTGGTGGAAGTCTTCCACCAGCCGCGTCACGCGCGCCACCTCTTCCTGCAACGACAGCATGGCCGCGGTCGTGAGCGGGCGGACACCGTCCACCAGCGCTTCCACCTCGCCCCGCAGCACCGCCAGCGGCGTGCGCATCTCGTGCGACAGCTCCGCCATCCAGCGGCGGCGGCTGGCCTCCAATTGCTGCAGCGACGCGGCCATGGCGTTGATGTCGCGCGACAGGTCGGCCAGCTCGTCGTTGCCGTGCGGCACCAGGCGCACGTCGAAGGCGCCTTGCGCAACGCGGCGCGCGGCATGCTGCACGTCGCGCACGGGGCGCAGCCAGCGCCGGCCCGCCCACACCGCCCCGGCCACGGCCACCAGCGTGAGCAGCAAGGCCGTCAGCACGATGCCGCGGTACTGGCGCGCCAGGAAGGCCGCGTCCACGTCTGCTGTGGCAAAGGCACCGCGCGCCAACTGCGCCCGCGCCACCGTGCGGCCACCGACGACGATGGGTCGCTCCGCCGACACCTCCTGCGGCGCCAGCGGGCGGCCTGCCAAGGGCCGGCCTTCGGCGTCAGACAGGCTCAGCCGCTCCGGCGCCCGCCCTGCCCCGGGAGGCGGGCGGCCGCCGGGGCCCTGGCGGGGAGGTGGGCCCCGCAGGCCCCCCATGGCGTCAGAGTCGTTCATGCCGCCGGGCCTGGGCCGCGGCGCCACAGCCTCGAACAGCGGCCGCAAGGACCCGGGCGGTCCAGACACGGCCTCGATGCCCCGTTCGGCCACGGCCGCCGCAGCCACTTCGGCAAAACGCTCCAGCCAGTGCTCGTCCTGGGCGCGCAGATAGTCACTGAAGCCAGCGCGCAGGTTCCAGGCCACGGCCGCACCCAGCACCGTCACAGCCAGCAGCACGGCGCCCACCAGGAGCAGCGCCAACTGGTGGACGAGCGCCAGGCGCAGGCGGCGCGGTTCAGCGAGAGGCATGGTGCGGTGATCGTAGCGGTGGGCTCGCGTGCGATTGCGGAGGCCGTCTCCACAGTTTCTCCATGCTGGCTGCGCGCTCGCGATCCATCGTGGCGCCCATCGCAGCAGCCACCGAGCCTCTTTCCATGAATCTCCACGACCGCGTTCGATCTCTCCGGGCCGTGAGCGCCGCCAAGGGTCTGGCGGCCCTTCTGGCGGCTCTGCTGGCTGCCCTTGTGGCCGGCTGCGGCGGCGGAGGCGGTTCAGCCGACAGCGCCGCCGCCCCGGCCACCACGCCCCCCCTGCAAGACGCCGGCAGCGCGGCCACCGAGGCCGCCCGTGTGGCCGTGGGCGACCTGCTCTTCAAGGACACGCGCCTGTCCGCTGCAGGCAACCTGGCCTGCGCCAGCTGCCACGTGCAGGAGCGCGGCCATGCCGACGCCGACGGGGTCTTCCTGCCGCTGGGCGGCCCGGCGCTGGACCAGCAGGGCCTGCGCAGCTCGCCCACGTTGAACTACCTGAACGACAACCGCGCTTTCAGCTTCGACAACCAGCGCCGCCCCACCGGCGGCTTCACCTGGGACGGCCGGGCCGACTCGCGCGCGGCGCAGGCGCTGGGCCCGCTGCTGGCCGCCAAGGAGATGGCCCACGCCAGCAACGCCGCCGCGGTGGCCCGCGTGCGCACGCTGCCGTACTTCGCGCAGCTGCTGTCGGCGTCAGCCCTGGACGCCAATGCCAGCGACGCCCAGGTGCTGCAGGCCGTGCAAGCGGCGCTGCAGTCCTACCAAGCCGGCGACCCGGACTACCAGCCCTACACCAGCAAGTTCGACGCCGTGCAGGACGGCCGCGCGGCGTTCAGCGCTCAGGAAGCGCGCGGGCTGGCGCTCTTCAACAGCCCGCAGCAAGGCAACTGCGCCAGCTGCCACAGCAGCACGCCGCCCGCGGGGCAGACGCGGGCGCTGTTCACCAACTTCGGCTACTTTGCCCTGGGCGTACCGCGCAACCAAAGCGCCGCCACGGCCGACCCGAACTTCTTCGACATGGGGCTGTGCGGCCCCGTGCGCACCGACCTGTCCAACCGCACAGACCTGTGCGGCATGTTCAAGGTGCCGACCCTGCGCAACGTGGCACTGACCGCACCCTACTTCCACAACGGCGCGGTGGCGACGCTGCAGAACGCGGTGTCGTTCTACGCCACGCGCGACACCGACCCGGCACGCTGGTACCCGGTGGTGGGCGGCGTGGCGGACAAGTTCAACGACCTTCCCTTGGCCTACCGCGGCAACGTCAACCAGCAACCGCCCTTTGGCCAGCAGCCCGGCCAGCCACCGCGGCTGAGTGCGCAGGACGTGCAGGATCTGGTGGCCTTCCTGCGCACCTTGACGGACGGCTTCGTGCGGTAGCGAGTGGGTGCTGCAGCAGCACCGGTCTTGAAGGCGACGGGCCCGGTACGACCAACCCTGGCTCGCCGGCTCCGTCATGCCACTACGTGCGTGCCAGCAGTTCCGCCGCTTCGTGGATGGCCGCACGGATGCGGGGGTAGGTGCCGCAACGGCAAAGGTTGCCTGCCATCGCCGAGTCGATGTCGGCGTCGGTTGGCTTCGGGTTGCGTGCCAGCAGCGCCGCGGCAGCCATGACCTGGCCGCTCTGGCAGTAGCCACACTGCACCACGTCCAGCGTGAGCCATGCGTCGTGCACGGCCCGGGCGGCTCGGCCCTCCAGGCCCTCGATGGTGGTGACCGCCCGCGCACCCACCGCGGCCAGCGGCGTGACGCAACTGCGCACCGGCTCGCCGTCCAGGTGCACGGTGCAGGCGCCGCACAGTGCCATGCCACAGCCGAACTTGGTTCCGGTGAGGCCCAGCTCGCCTCGCAGCAGCCACAGGATCGGGGTGTCGGGATCAGCCTGCACCGTGGTCGGCTTGCCGTTGATCTGGATCGTGGTCGTCATGGTGTCAGCTCAGGTGAAGCGGCAGGCTGCGCAGGCGCTGCCCGGTCAGGGCGAACACCGCGCCGGCCACGGCCGGGGCCAGCGGCGGCAGGCCCGGCTCGCCGATGCCCTCGGGCGCCTCGGTGCCTGGCAGGATGTGGGTCTCGATCACCGGGCAGGCGTCGATGCGCAGCGGAGGCTGCTCGTGGAAGTTGCTCTGCTTCACGCGGCCCTGCACGATCTCGATGCCGCCGCCAAGCGCGGCCGAGAGGCCAAAGACCACCGCGCTCTCGATCTGCTGCGCGATGTGGTTCGGGTTGACCGCGGTGCCGCAGTCCACCGCGGCCACCACGCGGTGCACGCGGATGGCCTTGTCCGCGCCCACCGACACCTCCACCACCTGCGCCACCGTGCTGCCGAAGCTGCGGTGCAGCGCGACGCCTCGCGCGCGTTTCGTGCCATCGGGCAGCGGGGCCAGCGGCCGGCCCCAACCGGCCTTGTCGGCGGCCAGTTTCAGCACCGCTGCGACCCGCGGGTGACCCTGCAGCAGAGACAGGCGGAAGGCCACCGGGTCCTGCTTCGCGGCGGTGGCGAGTTCGTCGACGAAGCTCTCCTTGAAGAACGCCTGGTGCGAGTGGCCCACGCTGCGCCAGAAGCCCACCGGCACCGGCAGTGCCACCAGCGCGTGCGCGAAACGCGCCGCGGGCCAGGCGTAGGGCTGGTCGTGTGAGCCTTCCAGCGCGGTCTTGTCCAGGGGGCCGCCGGGCAGGCCGAACACCCGCTCGATGAACTGCGGCACGATGGCCTGGCCAGCGCTCACGGCGCTGATGCCCAGGAGACGGCCCTGCGCGTCCAGCCCCGCCTGCCAGCGCGCGACGGCTGCGGGGCGGTAGAAGTCGTGCTGCGTGTCCTCAGCCCGGCTCCAGAAGGTCTGCACGGGCGTGCCCTTCATGGCGCGCGCGATCTCGGCCGCGGGGCCGACGTAGTCCACCTCCAGCCGGCGGCCGAAGCCGCCGCCCAGCAGCGTCACGTTCACAGTCACGGCCTCGCTGTCGAGACCCAGCGCCAAGGCGGCGGCGCGGCGCGCCAGACCAGGCACCTGCGTCGGCGCCCAGAGCGAGGCGCTGGCGCCGTCGGCCGCCAGCTGCACGGTGCAGTTGATGGGCTCCAGCGCCATGTGCGCCAGCCAGGGCGCGCGGTACTCGGCCTTGACCACCATGGCCGCGCCGGCAATGGCCGCGGCCGCGTCGCCCTCGGTGAAGTAGGCCAGGCCGGTTTCGGTATCCAGCGTCTGCGCCAGCCGCTGCATGGCGGCGTCGCTGTCGACCTCCGCCATGGCCACCCCCTCGTCCCACTGCACGCTCACGGCCTTCAGGCCCTGCATCGCGTGCCAGGGCGTGTCGGCGACCACGGCCACGCCCGCTGTGCCGCCCATGTGCGCGCCCACCGTCAGCACCTGCTTGACGCCCGGCAGCTTCAGCGCCGAGGCGCCGTCGAAGGACTTCACGCGGCCTCCCAGCGTCGGGCACATGGCCACGGTGGCGTACAGCAGCCCGGGCAGCCGCACGTCCATGCCGAAGACCGCTCGGCCGGTGATCTTGTCGGCCGACTCCAGCCGCGCCTGCGATGTCCCGATGAGCTTGAACTGCGCCGGCGTCTTCAGCACCGGGCGGCGAGGCAGCGGCTGCTGGGCAGCGGCGGCGGCAAGCTCGCCGAAGGCCGCCTGACGCCCCGAGGCGTGGCTCAGCACGCCCCGTTCGACCCTCACCTCCTCGGCCTTGACGCCCCACTGCGCCGCGGCGGCGGCCACGAGCATCGCGCGTGCCGAGGCCCCAGCCTCGCGCATCGGCAGCCAGAGATCCTTCAGGCTGCTGGAGCCGCCCGTCACCTGCAGGCCGAATTCACGCATGGACTTGGCCGTCATCCAGCCGGCCAGGCGCTTGACGAGGCCGTTGGCGTCGGGATGAAACGGCAGGCCGTCGATCACGGTGGCCTGGTTGTTGTAGATCGCGTCCAGCGGCGGGTGCTCCACGTGCACCGCAGACCAGTCGGCGTCCAACTCGTCGGCCAGCAGCATGGCCAGTGCGGTGTGCACGCCCTGGCCCATTTCGCTCTTGGGCACCTGAACGATCACACGGCCGTCGGTGCCAAGCTTGACCCAGCCGTTGAAGGCCACCTGCCCTGGCTCGGCGGGTAGCGGCTGGCGGCCGGTGAGGCGCTGCCGCGGCGGCACGAGTGCCCAACCGACGACCAGCGTTCCGACCACGCCCACCGTGCCCAGGATGAAGCGGCGACGCGTAGCCATGCTCAGATCTCCACTTCGGCCGCTACGGCCTGTACCGGCTGGCCGGCGGCCAGGAAGCGCAACAGGAAGCCGCACTCGGGGTCGTCCATCAACTCGGTGTGGCCGGCGGCCACGGCCGCGGCCATTTCACGCACCACCTGCAGCTGTGCGATGCGCTGGTCGATGGCCGTGACCTGCTCGCGCGCCAGCTGTCGCATCTGTGCCGGGCTGAGGCCACCATCATCGCGCTCGGCCAGCAGCCAGCCGATCTCGCGCAGTGAGAAGCCCACCGCCTTGAGCTGGCGAATGGCCTGCAGCCGCTGCACCGCATCGGACGGGAAGCGCCGGTAGCCGTTGGCGCCGCGGGGCGGCAGGCCCAGCAGCCCCTCGCGCTCGTAAACGCGCAGCGTTCCGCGGGTGACGCCGGCGATGCGGCACAGCTCGCCGCTGCTCAGCGCCGCGCCCGGGGGTGATGAAGAGGTGACATCCATGGGCCCGCACGATAAAGCCGGCACCCCGGTGCCATGTCAAGGGGTCTCTCCGCAGAGGGTCGCGGGCGACGGCCCATGCGTCACCGGCGTCGCGGTTCGCGGCTATTTCAGGGGTCCCGAGCTCAAGGCCAGGGGTCGGTTCGATCGTGCCGGTCACAACGGAGGCGGACTTCCAGTCCAAGGAATCAACGCGGACGATCCTGCCCGCGTGACCACCCAAGGACTCGCCATGTCGACAATCCCCCGCGATCCCACCCGCCGCCCAGCTCCGCAGCGCCTCCTGGCTTCCCTGACCACCAGCGCCGCGCTGCTCGTACCCGCTGCAGTGGTCCAGGCCCAAGCCCAGGGCGGCGAAGGCTATGCAGCCAGCTCGGCCGTGGCTGCCGTCGTGAAGGTGCCCACCCCGTGGTACGCGCCCAAGATGCTGGTATGGAGCCGGATGCGCGAGACCACCCCGACGTACGACTCCATTCCCGGGCTGTCTTTCAAGGCCTATGCCATCGCTCAGGCCGACGGCCACTACGGCGGGCTGTACCTGTGGAAGGACCTGGCCAGCGCGCGCGCCTGGTTCAACCCCGCATGGTTCGAACGCGTCGAGAAGGAACGCGGCGCCAAGGGCCAGGTGCGGTTCTACGAGGTGCCGGTGGCCGTCGACAACACGCCCGGCGGAACACCGGCGCAGGCGGACGGCGCCAGCGTCTCGACCCTGGTCACCATCCCGACGCCCGCCGGCATCGGCAAGGCCCGGCTGGTGCAGGAGTTCCTGGCCGCCATCCCCACCTACCGTGCCGTGCCCGGCCTGTTGCGCAAGCATTTCATCATCACCGACGACGGCCGGTTTGGCGGCATCTACCTCTGGAAGGACCAGGCCGCAGCCGAGCAATGGTTCAACGCAGGCTGGAAGGAACGCGTGCGGGCGACCTACGGCACCGATGCGACGCTGGAGTGGTTCGACACGGCCATCCTCACCCCGAGCAAACTCGCCGCCAACCAGCCCGCTGTGCCCGGGCTCTGAGTCACTGCCATGAAGATCACCGCACCTACGCCCGAGACCCTGGCTGCTGCCCAGCAGGGCGACCTGGCCGCGCTCGACCGGCTGCTGGCCTCGCTGCAACCCGGTGTGTTCAACCTGGCGCTGCGCGTGCTGGGCCACCGCGACGACGCTGCCGACGCCACACAGGAGATCCTGCTCAAGATCGTCACGCACCTGGGCGGGTTTCGGGGCGAGGCAGCCTTCACCACCTGGGTGTGGCGCGTGGCGCACAACCACCTGATGACGGCGCGCACCTCGGCTGCCGAGGCGCCGGTGCTGTCGCTGGACGCCCTGGCCGAGAAACTGGGGGCCGGGCTCGCGCTGTCCGAGCGAGTGACCCACGCTCAAGGCGGGCCTCTGGCGCTGACGCCCCAGGACAAGCTCGAGGCGCGCCAGGTGGCGCTGTCCTGCACGCAGAACATGCTGATGGCGCTGGACCGCGAAGACCGGCTGGTCTACGTGCTCGACACGGTGTTCGATCTGCCGTCAACCGTGGCCGCTGAAGTGGTGGGGGTCACGCCCGCGGCTTACCGAAAGCGGCTGTCCCGCAGCCGCGCGCGGCTGGCCGCATTCACGGGCAGCCAGTGTGGGCTGGTGAGCGAGAAGGCGGCCTGCCGCTGCGAACGGCAGTTGCCGGCGTTGCGGCAGTTGCGGCCCCCGGGGCCACTCAACGGCAGTTCAGAGGCATGGACTCGGCAGGAGCGGGCACAGGCCGAGCAAGCGTTCGATGCATTCGTGCGGGTCAGCGATGCTGCCGCGCTCTTTCGAGCCCATCCGGCGGCCGCAGCGCCCACGGCGATGCTGGCGGCGATCCGCGCAGTGCTGACGCAGGAAGGCTTTCTTCAGCGCGGTTTGCCGCAATGAGCCGGGACGTAACGGCAGGAACACCCTGCATCTTGGCAATGCGCGACGGTACGGCGCTTCAAGCCCGAACTCACCGCTACGTCCGCTGTATGCCGTCAACACCCGCTGGTCCCGACCCGGAGCGGACATTGGCTGCCCCGATCTGACCGCCCCGAAGCTGCCGGTCGGACAACCCGCAGTCATCCTTCTGACGGCGCCGCAGGGCCGGCGCGGCCGGAAGGGTCTGGCCCCTGCTGGCCTTGCGGGCGGCCGCCGCCCAGCTCGCCTGGGGGTTGAACGCCAGCAGTTGCAGGCTGGCCCACAGCCGGCAGAATCCGCCGGCAGCTGGCCTTGCCGGCACCTTGTTCCATCCAGTGGCACCTCGGCCACCGGCACCCAGTAGCCATGACACACCGCCCACCGCACCGCCCCCTCCTGGCCCGCATGCAGGGCCGAGCGCAGGCCCACGCACAGCGCCGCGCGAAGGCCTCGCGGACCGCGGGGCTGGCAGCCGTCCTGACAGCCGCCCTCTTGGGCGCCTGCGGCGGCGGTGGCGGCACCGACAACCCGCCGCCTAAGGCCATCACCCCCGGCACCGAGACCTTGGCCGCCGTGGAAGTACAGGTGCGCGAAGGCCTGAGCAGCGCCCCCCAGCGCTTGCTGGTGTCCAACGCTGGCGTCGTGGGCAACTACAGCTGGGAGTGGCTGACCGACGGCCCGGTGCAGGCCAGTGCCCAACTGGTGGCCGGGGGCGTGCAGCTCAGCTTTTCGGTGCAGGGCGTCGTTTCCATCTTCGGGGCGCAGATCGAGGTGCGCTACTGCAACGTGCCGCCCTGTACGGCCCAGAACAGCCTGCGGCGCATCGTGCCCGTGCGCGTGGACGTGCAGCGCGGGCTGAGCTGGCAGTTGCCCGAGCCGCTGTTCTTCGGCGGCCAGGGCCTGCGGCTGGCCGACCAGTTTGTCAGCGTGGGCCTGCCGCCCGAGGCCGGCACCCTGGAAGTGCAGGCGCTGGAAGGCGGCGGCAGCACCGCTCCCTCCACCTGGCTGCAGGCCGAGGTGCAGCCCGGGGCCAGTGCCCTGGAACGTGTGGTGCGCTTGTCATCGCCGCGCGCCGACGCCCTGGCCCTGGGTGACTACCCAGCGCGGCTGCGTGCGCGCTATGTGTTTGCCGATGGCAGCGCACCGCTGCAGCTGGCCACTGATTTGCTCCTGCTGGTGCGGCAGCCCGGGTGCCGCTGGCCGGAAAGTTCGCCCCAGAAGCCATCCGGACTGGGCGCGCAATGGGGCCCGTCGTGGTACGGCCTCACCCCCACGCTGTCCATCCGCATCGAGTGCTGGGGCATCCCGCCCAGCACAGCCACCGTCAGCGTGGATGCACCCTGGCTGAACGCCACCCTGCGCGGCAGCGGCCGGGAGCTCGAAGCGGTGCTGACGCTGGACCGGGCCCAGGCCGCCAGCCTGCCCTCGTCGCTGCGGCCCTCACTGCAGCTGCGCGTCGCCAGCGCCGTGCAGGCCGACGCGCTGATCCCCTTCACCTTGGACATCCGCTTCGCCGACGTGCTGGCGGTGACGCCGGCCACGGTACGCGCAGGCGTGCCCATCGAAGTGCTGCTGACCGGCGCAAACCTGGACATGCGGCTCGAGCCGCTGCTGCTGGACGCCCAGGGCCGCCCCGTGCCCGGCGTGAGGCTGACGCCCTTGCGCCACGAATCCTGCAGCGTGGCGGGCTGCGACGTGGTGGTGGCGGTGCCGGCACTGGGCGCTGGCGATTGGCGCATCGGCTACCTGGACCTGGAAGGCCTGCAGCGCCCCACCGGCTTGTTGCGCGCCACGCAGAACTGAGGGCCTTCGCGCGCTCAGCGCCTGCAGGTTCACGCCTGCAAGGCCAGCTCGTCGAACTTCACCGGCGCCGAGGCGGGGTCGCGGCTGTCGAAGCGCCAGCTCTTCACCACCGCGATGGCCCGTTGGAGCTCATGCAGCGTCTGTGACACAGAGCAGATCGTCTACGCGTCCTGCGATAAGGTGGAGAGCAGGTTCCCTTACGAAGCCGGCGCGATCGAGAACCCCGAGATTCGCGAGCGAGTCGTGCAACTCCTTGTAGGCACCTAGCCGGCGTTTAAGAGCCGCCAATCCAAATGCCGGCTGTCCTCAGACGAACGGGCAGAGCGACGACTTGGCGAGGCGACTCGGTACAGCGTCAGCAGGTCGGCCTCGATCTGCGCCTTTTGAAGGGTGTACTCCTGAGCGACCGCCCGCCACTGCCAGCTCCTGGTCGACTGCGTAACTACCAAATCGCGCGAAGAAGCTGACGGTCGTCGCGCGAGCGCGCCCGGCCAAGGTCAACTGTCAGCGCCATCCGCGAACTGGAACTTGCGGCCAGGAACCGACATCCGGGATGGCGGCTCGCCAGCTGTCCGTCATCTCTGCCACTGTCAGCGCGTCGTGCCCGGGGCCTTGAAGGACAAGTGCCGTCGCGCCCGGATGTCCTAAGGCGACTTCGCGCGAATCGCGTCGCCGGCGCGGGCGAAATGGCCACCGCCGAGGTGATGGATGGTGTGAAGCACCTCGTTATCGTCGCGAACCGACCAGTGGCCTCGCGAAAAGATCCGGTCGTCGGCCGCCGCGGCCACGACTTCGGCGAAGCAGGTGTCGTAGGCCTCCTCCGCATGCGGTTCTCTGATCAGGCGGCATTCGAGCCAAGCTGCACAACCCGCCTCAATGATGGGCATGCCAAGCAGCGGCCCAGGGGTGACCGCTATGCCATAGCGCGAGAACTTGTCCCCGTCGCGGCCGCTCGCATTGCCAACGGCGTAGGTGAGATCCGCGAGCCCTGCCCCAGGAATGCACAGCCCGAAGGCTCCGCTGGCCATGACCAGTTCTCGGGTGAACGTGCTCTTGTCGATGACGACGGCAATGCGCGGAGGTCTGAACTCCACTGGCATCGACCATGCCGCCGCCATCACATTGCGATGCGCCCCGGCTGTGCTGGTCACCAAGACGGTCGGGCCGTGATTGATCAAGCGGCTCGCATGCTCAAGCGCTACCGGGTGGAAATGCTCATTCATAGCTAATCGATGACAACCCTCTTCGGAGAGTCTATTTGCTGCACCTGTCTACATCAGGCTGCCACGGGCGCTGGGCTCCGCACCGCGAAGAAGCACAACGCGGCGACAAAGCAGAGCACACCGGCGAGCAGGAAGGCGGGCTCGTACGTGCCGAGCATGTCCCGGCTGACGCCGGTTCCGAAGGCCATCACGCCTGCCGCGACATGGTGTGCCGCGAAGATCCATGCAAAGACCGCCGACCCAATACCGGCCCAAGGCGCTGGCGCTGCAGTGGTCGCCGGGACGATGCTCGGGCTCTCGTCCGCTGCCGCCGGCAGAGTTGATGCCTCCGAGCAAAACGGGCGGTTGCCTGGCTGCCGTCGCAACCGCCGTAGGTTTCGCCACACCTCACGCCATGGACGCAGCGCACAGCAACGCGTGCCCAGGCCGCGGGTCGGGCTGAAGACTTCCACCCAGGACTCGGCGTGGGCGCCGCCCTCTGCGCTTGCCACACGCACTCTTGGGCTGGCGTCTCGCGACGGGGTGATGCGCAGACACACGGGAATTCACCAGTTCCAAAACCGCTTCTGATTCTCAGAATTCCTCATCAAAACCGGTTTTGCTCGATATTGACATGTCGATTCGCAAGTTGGCGCAGTCCTTGGGTTTGTCGGTATCCACCGTGTCTCGGGCCCTGAACGGGTACTCCGACGTCAACGCCGCCACCCGGGAGCGGGTGGAGCAAGCGGCACGGGCCATCGGCTATCGGCCCCACCCGGTGGCGCACCGGCTGGCCACGGGTCGCACCGGCGCCGTGGCGCTGGTGTCACCCGTGCTCGGCTCCAGCCGCTTCGACAACAGCTTCGCGCAGATGATGCATGGGGTCACCAGCCGGCTCGAGGCCAGCGGCTACTACCTGCTGTCGATGGCGCTGCCCGGCGACGATGCCGAGCTGCCCGGTCTGCAGCGCTTGCTGGACGCTGGCGTGATCGACGGGCTGATCCTGACCCGCACCCGCCCGCGCGACGCGCGCGTGGCCCTGCTGCAGGCACACGGCATCCCGTTCGTCACCCACGGGCGCACGCTGCACAACGAGCCGCACGCCTGGGTGGACACGGACAACGAACGCGCCATGCGGCTGGCCGTGGGGCGCCTGGTGTCGCTGGGCCACCGGCGCATCGCCATGATCAACGGCCCGGGCGAGCTGACCTTCGCGCTGCTGCGCCGCCGGGGCTTCGAGCAGGGCCTCTCGGCCGCCGGCCTGGACCCCGTGCAGTGCCCGGTGGTGCACAGCGAACTCACCGCGGCCGCCGCGCAGGCGGTGGCCATCGACCTGCTCAACCCGGCTGACCGCCTGCAGCGCCCCACGGCCATCGTCTGCGCCAACGACGTGCTGGCCCTGGGTGCGGCCATGGCCTGCCGGCAGAGCGGCCTGCGCGTGGGCAAGGACGTGTCGCTCACGGGCTATGGCAACTCCGAGTCGGCGGAGTTCGCCGATCCACCGTTAACCACCGTGGACCACCAGGTCTTCGAAAGCGGCGGCCACCTGGCCGACCTGCTGCTGCGCCGCATCGCCGGCGAGGACACAGCCGTTCTGCACGAGCTGGAACCGGTGCGCCTGATCGAGCGGACGTCCATCTCACCGCCGCCGTGAACACCGCCACCCTCTGCCTGGGCCTCGCCTGCGCGCTGGCCTGCTGGGCCCTGCCTGTGTGGGCACAGACCACCATCGTCTCCACGCAGATGCGGCCCGTGGCCGAGGCCGAGAAGATGCGCAAGCAGGTGCTCAACGCCCTGCCCGACGTGGTGTTCCTGCCCGAAGACGGCAACACCGTGCTCACGCGCATGCGCGCCGAGCTGGGCGCCGCGCGCGGCCAGGTGAGCGTGCTGATGGCACTGGACGGCGAACTCGCCCCGATCGACCAGGAAGGAGGCCTGCAGGACCTGGACGAGCTCGTGGCGCGGCTCTCCACCACGCGCCAGTTCGACCCCACCGCGCTGGAACTGGGGCGCATGGGCGGCACGCGGCAGCGCTTCGTGCCCGTGCTGACCAACACCTTCCAGATGGTTGCACACCGCCGTGCACTGCCCTACCTGCCGCGGGGCGCGAACCTTCAGGCGCTGACCTATCCGCAGCTGCTGGAGTGGGCGCGCGCGATCCACGCCGCCACGGGCGAGCGCAAACTGGGTTTTCCAGCCGGGCCCAAAGGCCTGTGGTGGCGCTTCTTCCAGGCCAGCTTCTACCCCAGCCACACCGGTGGCGTGGTGCGCAGCTTCCGCAGCCCCGAGGCCGAGGCCGGCTGGGCCCAGCTGCGCGCCCTGTGGCCCTACGTGCACCCGCGCTCCACCAACTACGCCTTCATGGAAGAGCCGCTGAAGAGCGGCGAGGTGTGGATCGCCTTCGATCACACCGCGCGCATGCTGCCGGCGCTGCTGGCCCGGCCCGACGAGTTCGTCGCCTTCCCTGCACCGTCGGGCGCCAAGGGGCGCGGCTTCATGCCGGTGCTGGTGGGCCTGGCCATCCCGCGCAACGCGCCCGACCGGGCCGCCGCCGAGCGGGTGATCGATCTGCTCACGCAGCCGGCCACTCAGGCCCGGCTGCTGGCGCTGTTCAGCTTCTTCCCGGTGGTCAAGACCGATCTCTCGGGCCTGCCGGCCGGCGTGCAGCTGGCCTCGGCCGGCATGGCGGCCACGCTCAACGCGCCCGACGGCATCGCCTCACGCCTGCCGGTGCAGCTGGGCCGCAAGAACGGCGAGTTCAACAAGATCTACGTCGACGCCTTCACGCGCATCGTGCTGCGTGGCGAGGACATCCGCCGCGTGCTGAACGAAGAAGCCCGCTGGCTCAACGACCTGCTCGAAGACGCGCGCGTGCCCTGCTGGGCACCCGACGCGCCCAGCGGCAACCAGCCCTGCCGGGTGCAGTGAGCGGGTGCCATGAACTCGTCGCGCCTGCCCTACCTGTTGATCGCGCCCAGCGTGGTCTTCCTGCTGTTGCTGTTCATCTGGCCGCTGGCCGAGACGGCGCTGCTGGCCTTCCGCACCGAGCACGGCGAGTTCACCACCAAGTACCTCGCGCGCATGGTGGGCGACCTGAACTTCGGCGTCTCGCTGCGCAACACGCTGCTGCTGGTGGCGGTGGTGGTGCCGCTGCAGGTGGTGATGGCACTGGGCATGGCGCTGATGCTGCAAAAGCTCGAGCGCGGCCGCATGGCCTTCCTCTACATCTGGACCATTCCGCTGGGCGTGAGCGACCTGGCCGCGGGCGTGGCGTGGCTGGCCATCTTCACCGACCGCGGCTACTTCAACACCCTGCTGGAGGGCCTGGGCCTCGTGAGCGGGCCGGTGAGCTGGCTGAGCTATGAAAACCCGCTCGCCCTGTTCGTCTGCGTGGTGGTGGCCGAGATCTGGCGCGCCACGGCCATCGTGCTGGTCATCCTGCTGGCCGGGGTGCAGGCCATCCCGAAGGAGTACCACGAGGCGGCCGAGGTCTTCGGCGCCAGGCCGTGGGCGCGCTTCACGAAGGTGACGCTGCCGCTGCTGCGGCCCAGCCTGCAGTCGGCGCTGATCCTGCGCACGGTGCTGGCCTTCGAGGTCTTCGCGGTCGTCTACGCGCTGGCCGGTCGCGACTTCCCGGTGCTGGTGGGCGAGGCCTACAACTGGCAGGGCGCGTACCAGAACAACCACGTGGCCGCCGCCTATGCGCTGCTGATCCTGGGCCTGTCGATCGGCTCCACGCTGGTGATCCTGCGCCTGCTGCGCGTCAACCGCGAGGCCCTGGCATGAAGCAGACCGGGCGCTTCCTGTTCGGCATGGCGCTGCTGGTGTCGGTGTGCTGGCTGGTGCCGGTGTACCTCATCGGCCTGAGCGCGCTGGGCCCGCCCGACGCCGCCAGCGCCTGGCCCAAGTCCTTGCTGCCAGGTGCGTTCTCACTGGAGACGCTGAGCTTCTTCGTGGGCTTCACCGGGGTGTGGCAGGCCGTGCTCAACAGCGTGATCGTGGCGCTGCTGACCATGGTGCTGTCGGTGGGCCTGGGTGCGCCGGCCGGCTACGCGCTGGCGCGCTTCGACTTCAAGGGGCAGGACCTGTACCGCGTGCTCATCGTGATGACACGCGCCTTTCCGCTGGCCATCCTGGCGCTGCCGCTGGTGACGCGCTTCATCGCGGTGGGGCTGTACGACACGCACCTGGGCGTGGCGCTGGTGCACACGGCGCTGGCGCTGCCGTTCGCCATCCTGGTGTCGTCGTCGTTGTTCATGGCCATCCCGCGCGAACTGGAAGAAGCCGCGTGGACCCTGGGCTGCGGCCGGCTGCAGGGCTTCCTGCGCATCGTGGCGCCGCTGGCGTTGCCGGGGCTGGCCGCGGCCATGGTCTTCAGCTTCGTGGTGTCGTGGAACGAGGTCTTCGCCGCCAGCGTGCTCACCCTCAAGCAGCGAACGCTCACCGCCTACCTCTTCGCCAGCCTGGAAGAGAGCCCGCTGCACTTCCGCTTTGCCGGTGGCTTCTTCCTGATCCTGCCTTCGCTGGTGTTCATCTTCGCGGTCAGGAAGTACCTCTTCAGCATGTGGGGCATCGCCAACCGATGAGCTCGATATCCATCCGCGGCGTGCGCAAGGCTTTCAAGGGACACGAGGCCCTGAAGGCCATCGACCTGGAGGTGCGCGACCAGGAGTTCTGCGTGTTGCTGGGGCCTTCGGGCTGCGGCAAGACCACGCTGATGCGCATCGTCGCTGGCCTGGAGACCGAGACCGAGGGCGAGGTGCTGATCGGCGGCCGCTCGATGAAGGGGCTGGCGCCACGGCACCGCAACATTGCCATGGTCTTCCAGAACTACGCCGTGTTCCCGCACATGACCATCGGCGAGAACATCGGCTTCGGATTGCGCATGCGCAAGACCCCGCCGGCGCAACTGCAGGAACAGGTGCGCCGCGCCGCGGCGCTGATGCACATCGAACCGCTGCTGGAGCGCTATGCCGGGCAGCTATCGGGCGGCCAGCGCCAGCGCGTGGCGGTGGCGCGGGCCCTGGCCGTGCAGCCCGACGTGCTGCTGATGGACGAGCCGCTGTCCAACCTCGACGCGCTGCTGCGACTGGAGATGCGCAGCGAACTCAAGGGCCTGCTGCGCGAGCTGGGCACCACCACCATCTACGTCACGCACGACCAGACCGAGGCGCTGGGCATGGCCGACCGCATCGCCGTGATGCACGGCGGCCGCATCGTGCAGTTCGACGTGCCCGAGCAGGTGTACCGCATGCCGGCCACGCGCTTCGTGGGCAGCTTCATCGGCAACCCGCCGATGAACTTCATCGCCAACCCCGAAGCCCAGGCCGCGCTGGGATGCGAGCCGCGTGCCGGGCTGATCCTGGGCATCCGCCCCGAAGACCTGCGGCCGGTGCCCGAAGGCGGCCTCGTGCTGCAGGCGCGTGTGGTGGAGATGCTCGGCGCCTCGCAGCAGCTGACGGCGCGCGTGGGTGACGACTTGCTGCGGGTGAGCCTGCCGGCGCTGCCGGCCATCACCACCGGCCAGACCCTGCGGCTGCTGGCCGCGCCCGGCGCCGCGCGCTGGTACGACCCTGAAGGAAACCTCTGCCCATGAGCCATGCCCTTGCCGAACGGGCGCGACAGGTGCTGCGCGCCAACGACCGCGGCGGCTACACGATCCCCACCGCGGGGCTGTACCCGTTCCAGTGGAACTGGGACGCCAGCGTCTGCGCCTTGGGCTGGATGACGTTCGACGAACCGCGCGCCTGGCAGGAGATCGAGACCCTGTTCTCGGGCATGTGGACCGAGCAGGACTACGGCGGCGGCAGCGCCGGCCTGCTGGGCCACATCACCTTCCACCAGGACGCCGACAGCTACTTCCCCGGCCCCGACGAGTGGGGCACGCAGGCCTTGCGCCTGCGCACCAGCAGCATCAGCCAGCCCCCGCTGCACGCCACCATGGTGCGCTGGATGCTGGAGCGCGCACAGGACCAAGGCGCCGCGGAGGCCGCCGTGCGCCGCCTGCTGCCGCGCCTGGCCGCACACCACCGCTGGTGGTACCGCACGCGCGATCCCGAGGGCAGCGGCCTGGTGCGCGTGCTGCACCCCTGGGAGACCGGCATGGACAACTCGCCGGCCTGGGATGCGCCCCTGGCCGCCGTGCCCGCCACCTCGCGCGCCTACCGCCGCCGCGACCTGGACCACGTGGACGCCTCCATGCGCCCGCCCAAGGCCTTCTACGACCGCGTGGTCTACCTGATGGACGCCAACCGCGAAGCCGGATTCGATCCCGTGCGCATGGCGCGCGAAGGCCGCTTCCAGGTCAATGACGTCGGCATCGTGTGCATCCTGCAGCGTGCCAGCCGCGACCTCGTCGAGCTCGCCCTGCGCCTGGGCGACGAGGCCCTGGCCGGCGAGATGGCGGCGCAGGTGGCACGCACGCAGGGCGCCGTGCGCGCGCTGTGGTCGCAGCGCTGGCAGCAGCCGGTCTCGCGCGACCTGCTCACGGGTGCGCTGCTGGACGAACCCACCAGCGCCGGCCTGTTGGCCGCCTATGCCGGCTTCGATCTCGACATCGCGCCAGCGGTGCGCAACGCCCTGGCGCAGACCCTCCACGGCGTGGCCTCCACGCGCCTGGCCTCGGCGGCCTACGACGCACCGCGCTACTGGCGCGGGCCAGTGTGGCAGCACATGAACCTGCTCATCGCGCGCGGCCTGGCCGAGTGCGGGCACACCGACCTGCACGACCGCATCCGCGCCAGCAGCGCGCAACTGTTCGAGCAGTCCGGCTTTCACGAGTACTTCCACCCCGAGACGGGCAGCGGCCTCGGCGGCAAGGACTTCAGCTGGACCGCTGCCACCTATCTGCACTGGATCGCCGCCGAGGCGGCCTGACGACACCCGTTCCCCGCGCCTTCATCACCCACAACGGAGACACCGCACCATGAACAAGCCCACCCGGCGCCACAGCCTCACGCTGCTGGCTTCCTCCCTGCTGGCCGCCTTCGGCGCGCAGGCCCAAACCGCCAGCACCGAAGCTGGCGGCGAGCAGACCGTCGTGGTCACCGGCACGGCCACGCTGCGCGCCGGCTTCGCCACGCCGCTGTCGACCACGGCCATTGGCGCCACAGAGCTGCAGCGGCTGACCGCCAACAGCCAGGCCGACATCCTGGCCACGGTGCCCGGCATCAAGGCCGAGGGCGGCGGCGGCGAGGTGGCTTCAAACGTGCAGGTGCGCGGCCTGCCGTCTTCGGGCCAGTTCCAGTTCACGCCGCTGATGTACGACGGACTGCCCGCGCTCAGCACCTTCGGCCTGAATTCCTCGGCCTATGACGTGTACGTTCGCAACGACCTGGGTGTGCGCCGGCTGGAGTTCGTGGCCGGCGGTGTGTCGAACCTGTTCGGCCCCGGCTCGGTGGCCGGCATCCTGAACTACATCAGCAAGACTGGCGGCAGCAAGCACCAGGGCATCGTGCAGCTCGAGGCGGCCGACATGGGACGCGTGCGCACCGACGCGTACTTCGGCGGCCCGCTGAGCGATCGCACCTTCTACGCGGCTTCAGGCTTCTACCGCAAGGACAACGGCCCCCTGAAAAGCGGCCTGCCGACCGAGGGCTACCAGCTGCGCGGCAACATCGTGCACCAGCTCGACAAGGGCACGATCAAGGTCTACGGCCAGCTGATCGACGACAAGGCGCAGTTCTACCTGCCCCTCCCGCTCGATGGCGGCTCGCTGGAGCGGGTGAAAGGCGCCGATGGCCAGACCGTCTACACCGCCAACACCGGCCAGGCAGCCGGCCTCACCAGCGTGCTGCCCGGCGGCGTGACGTACCGCTCGCCGATCGCCGACGGCGTTGCAACCCGCGGCGGCTCGTTCGCACTGGTGTTCGACCACGAGCTGCCGGGCGACATGGCCATCAACGTCAAGGCCAAGGCCGCCCAATACAAACACCAGTTCCACCTGTTCTCCGACGGCGACGGCATCGTCAACGTGCCCGAGACGCAGGCGCAGTACCTCACCAACCGCAGCATCGCCGGCCCAGCCAGCTTCACCTACGTGGACAACGGCCAGGCGCTGGCCGCGGGCACGCGCCTGTTCGCCAACCGCATCACCAACCGCGACCGCCCGGCCGAGGACGCCAGCGCCGAGATCAACCTCACCAAGCGCGTCGAGATGGGCGGTGCCACCCACAACCTGACGCTGGGCACCTGGCTGGCCCGTGCCACCGCCGAGGACAACACGCTGACGCAGATGTACCTGGCTGAGTTCAACAACCAGCCGCGGCTCGTCAACCTGTCGGCCGGCGGCGTGAACTACACGCGCAACGGCCTGCTCGACCCCTCGGTGGGCTACACACAGAACAAGCACACCGCCACGCGCACGGCGCTGTACCTGGCCGACCAGATCGAGGCCAAGAACTGGGCCTTCGACGCCGGCGTGCGGGTGGAGCGCATCGACGCCTCGCTGCGCCGCGAGCGCACCGCCACGGTCACCGGCATCAGTCAGGGTGGCAGCAACGAGTCGGCTGCGCTGACCAGTGCGGTGGTCGGCAATGGCACCTTCCTGGAAGGCGAGGTCTCGACCACCGAGACCGCAGCCTCGCTGGGTGGCCTGTACAAGCTGAGCAAGACCACCAACCTGTACGCCAACTTCTCGCGCGGGTTCTTCTTTCCGGAGGTGCGCTCGGTGGGCTTCAACGCGCAGGGCACCCCGGCGTCCTACGAGGGCGAGATCATCGACCAGGTGGAAGCGGGCGTGAAACACGCCTCCGGCGGCTTCACTGGCACGGTGGCGGCCTTCCACTCCAAGCTGCAGAACCGCCGCAGCGTCACCTTCCAGAACACCGGCGGCGGCGGCATCGCCGAGGTCGTGACGCTGTTGTCCACCGAGACCACGGGTGTGGAGGCCGCGATGAGCTACCGCCTGCTGCCCGCGCTGACGGTCAGCGCCAACCTCACGCTGTCGGACCACGAGATCACCGAAGGCGTCTTCAGCGGCAAGGAACTCGAGCGCAAGCCCAAGACCTTTGCCAACGCCGCCCTCACGTACGACGACGGCCGCTTCGACGCCAGCCTCTCGGTCAACCACCAGAGCCGTGCGTTCTCGAACAACGCCAACAGCGCCGTGCTGCCGGCGTACAACCTGTGGCGTCTGACCGCGGGCTACAAGATGAAGCTGGGCGGCGACTCGTCGCTGCGCCTGGGCCTGGGGGTGTTCAACCTCACCAACAGCCAGGGCCTGGCCGAGGGCTCGCCGCGCCTGGGTGCCACCCAGGTGACGGGTGGTCAGTTCTTCGTCGGCCGGCCCATCCTGCCGCGGCGCGTGAGTGTGTTCGCCACCTACAGCTTCTGAGGGCGGCCGCATGCACCCGCCATTCGGCGACCGGGCGTTTCTCCGCGAGCACGCGCTGTGGGTCATGCGGTTCTATGGTGAGCAGGCCGTCGACCCCAGCGGCGGCCTGTACCACTACTTCCTCGACGACGGCCGCGTGTACGACCGCGAGCAGCGTCACCTCGTCAGCGCGACGCGCTTCGTGGTGACGCACGCGCTGGCCTTCGAGCTGAGCGGCCTGCCGGTCTACCGCGAGCGATGCGGGCATGCGCTGCGCTTCCTGGAGCAGGCGTTCGAGGACCGGGCCGCCGGCGGCTACCACTGGACGGTGCGCTGGCGCGACGGCAAGGCCGAGCCGCAGGACCGCACACGGCACATGTACGGGCTGGCCTTCGTGATGCTGGCCGGCGCACGTGCCGCGCAAGCCGGTGTCGAGGGCGGCCGGGCCGTGCTGCAGAAGGCGTTCGCTCTGGCCGAGCGCCACTTCTGGGAGCCCCAGGCCGGCCTGTACGCCGACGAGGCCACGGCCGACTGGCAGCTCGGGCCCTACCGCGGCCAGAACGCCAACATGCACGCCTGCGAGGCCTTGATCGCCGCCTTCGAGGCCACGGGAGAACGCCGCTACATCGAGCGTGCCGAGACCCTGGCCCACGGGATCACGGTGCGCCTGGCCGAGCCACACGGCGGCGACGTCTGGGAGCACTACCGCAGCGACTGGTCGCGCGACTGGGACTACAACCGCCACGACCGCAGCAACATCTTCAGGCCCTGGGGCTACCAGCCGGGCCACTTCACGGAGTGGGCCAAGCTGCTGTGCCAGCTCGACGAGCACCTGCCCCAGCCGTGGCACCTGCCGCGCGCCGAGCAGCTTTTCGACCGCGCCTGGGCCGCGGCCTGGGATGCGCAGCACGGCGGCATGCACTACGGCTTCGCGCCCGACGGCCGCATCTGCGACGCGGCCAAGTACCACTGGGTGCAGGCCGAGACCATGGCCGCCGCCGGCTTGCTGGCAGTGCGCACGGGCCAGGCCCGCTTTCGCCACGCCTACCACTGCCTGTGGGCCTACTGCTGGCAGCACTTCGTCGACCACCAGCAGGGCGCCTGGTTCCGCATCCTCACGGCGGACAACTTCAACCTCACCCGCGAGAAGAGCCCGGCCGGCAAGGTGGACTACCACGACATCGGGGCCTGCTTCGACGTCTGGCGGGCCCTGAACGGCGGCGCATCCCTGGCCGACGCCGACGCATCGAGGGCCGCTGGGCAGCACGGATGATCGTCGTCTGTGGCGAAGCCTTGATGGATGTGTTCCCGGCCGGCGTGACGACCACCGGCATGGCGCTGGACGCGCGTGTCGGGGGGTCGCCCTTCAACGTGGCCGTCGGTCTGGCGCGCCTGGGGCAGCGGGTTGGCTTCCTGGGTGGCATCTCGCGCGACTTCCTGGGCGAGCAACTGATGCGTACCCTGGAGCGTGAGGGCGTGGACACGCGCGCCGTCTGCCGCAGCGACGCCCCCACGACCTTGAGCCTGCTCGGGCTGGATGCGGCTGGTGTGGCGTCGTATGCGTTCCACGGCGACGGCGCCGCCGACCGCGCGCTACCCCTGGAATCCTTGGGTGCCCTGCCTGTCGATGCGGCGGCCGTGCACGTCGGCTCGTTCAGCGCCGTGGTGGAGCCCGTCGCGAGCACGCTGCGCAGCCTGGTGGATCGCGTGCAGGGTCGAGCGCTGGTGTCGTACGACCCCAATGTTCGGCTTGGCGTCGTTCCCGATGCCATGGTCTGGCGCCGACATCTGCGGTGGATGCTGCCACGCACACAGTTGCTGAAAGTCAGCCATGAGGACTTGCAGGTGCTTCAGCCAGGAGCCGACGCAGACGCACTGGCCCGCCACTGGCTGACCGAAGGCGTGAGCCTGGTGGTGCTGACTCGCGGGGCGGACGGCGCGACAGCATGGACACCAAGCTGCCGCGTGGATCAAGGGCCCACGACCGTGCAGGTGGTGGACACGGTGGGCGCGGGGGACACGTTTCAGGCGGCGCTGCTGGCCTGGGCGGCCGCTCACGGCAAGCTGTCGGGCCCGGGCCTGGCTCAACTCGACGAAGCGTCGCTGCGGGACGCCTTGTCGTTCGCGGCGCAAGCTGCGGCGATCACGTGCACCAGGCGAGGTGCCGACATGCCGCGCCGCGAGGACATCGGTTGAGCCGACAAGGCCATGTACCGATCGACACGATGCCAGAACGCTACAGGGGCTCGGAGGTCATGTTCTTCTCCGATTCGCTAGTCGTTGGGCGCAGCAATTGCTGAGACAGGATGGCAACTCGTTTACCTGCAAAGCACTGCCCTATGCGCAACAGGTGATTCACGAAGGCTGCAGCAGTTACTGAGACTTATGCGCAATCGCGCAGAAGTTCCTGCACAAGGCACTCTGGGCACCCATACCCGGCATCCGCCTTCGACGGCCAGCCCGGCAGGCCCGAACTCACCGCAACGTCCACTGTATGCGGTCACCACCTGCCAGTCCCGACCCGTAATGGCCTTAACGATCAATGAGTTCGTTGCCGCGAGCCGGCCTCTGGCGCGATGGCCAAGCGCCGCTGAATGTAGTAACGTTCATACAATTTTCCGCGGCGCCCCAGGAGCCTGCTTGTGACGAAGACGATTGTTTCCAGCCGGGAGTTCAACCAAGACGCTGGCGGTGCGAAGCGGGCCGCCAGAAAGGGGCCTGTGATCATCACGGATCGCGGTCGCCCGGCGCACGTATTGTTGAGCTTTGAGGCTTACCAGAAGCTCACCCGGAAGCCGGAAAGCATCATCGACCTGCTGGCTATGCCCGGTGTGGCCGATATCCCATTCGAAGCGCCGCGCATGGGTCCCATCGCCCGGCCCGCCGACCTGACCTGACCCGATGTTTGTCCTCGATACCAACGTCGTCTCGGAGCTGCGCAAGGCCAAGGCTGGCAAGGCCGATCGGGGCATGGTGAGCTGGGCATCGGGGGTGCTCCCCGAGGACCTCTTTGTCTCGGTCATCACGATACTGGAGCTGGAAACTGGCGTGTTGCTGGTGCAACGTCGCGATCCCAAGCAAGGCGCCTTGATCAGATCTTGGTTGGATCAACAAGTCTTGCCTGCGTTTTCGGGGCGGGTGCTGTCGGTGGACACTGCCGTCGCACAGCGGTGTGCCGCTCTTCATGTGCCCGACCCGAGGTCCGAGCGAGATGCGCTCATTGCCGCTACGGCGATGGTCCACAACATGACCGTGGTCACTCGCAACGTGGCCGACTTCCAAGCAACAGGTGTGCCGCTGCTCAACCCCTGGGACACCGCGCCTAAGCCACGTGGACGCGGAAGACGCTGAGCCCGGAAGCCGGCCTGTTGTGTCGGCGCCGACAGCCCACCTGCTCGTACCCAGCCACAACGAGCGCTTCATGGCCATACTCGATCGACACTGGCCTCAGTGGCAAGAGTTGGGCGGAGTTGAAGAACGACAGCAAGGTGGTGAAGACCGTGCCTAAAGGTGGTGGCGGCCGCGGGCCGCAACCGCTGCATGGCTGCCTTTCGCTCCACAGCATGGCCCGCACAGTCCTTGAGCCCAAGAAGCCACGCTTCCTAGGTAAGCCGCCGTCCAGTCTCACCAACTCCTGCGCGCCAGTCTCATTACTTCTGCGCGAGTCTCAATAACTATTGCGCGCAATGACGGCTGCGCTCACACGTCAATATTCGCCGCCCGCAACGCATTGCTCTCGATGAACACCCGCCGCGGCTCGACCTCGTCGCCCATCAGCATCGTGAACACCTTGTCGGCCTCGATGGCGTCGTCGATCTGCACCTTCAGCAGGCGGCGCACGGTGGGGTCCATGGTCGTTTCCCACAGCTGCTCGGGGTTCATCTCGCCCAGGCCCTTGTAGCGCTGGCGCGCCACGGCGCCTTCGGCCTGCTGCATCAGCCAGGCCATCGCCGCGCGGAAGTCGCTCGCCTTGTGCTCCTTCATCTTGTCGCCCTCGCCGCGGCGCACCACGGCATCGGGGCCCAGCAGGCCCTTGAAGCTGGTGCCGGCCAGCGCCAGCGCGGCGTAGTCGGCGCCGTGCACGAAGTCTTGCGTGATGACGCTGCTCTTCACGTTGCCGTGGTGGCGGCGGCTGATGCGCAGCAGGTGCTTGTCGGTGCGCGCGTCGAACTGTGATTCGACCGTGGCGTCCTTCAGCGCCGCCTGCATGGCCACGGCGCTGGCTTCGGCGTCGGCCGCGGTGTCCAGGTTCAGTGTCAGGCCGCCTGCGATGGTGCGCACCGCCTCTTCGTCCATCCAGTTGGACAGGCGCTCGGTCACGGCATTGGCCGTCAGGTAGGCGCGCGCCAGCGTTTCCAAGGCCTCGCCGCTGATGGCCGGCTTGGTGCCTTCCTGCGTGCCGGCGGGGAACACGGCCGCGCCGTCCAGCGCCACGCCCAGCAAGAAGGCGTCGAGGGCGTGGCCGTCCTTCAGGTATTCCTCGTGCTTGCCCTGCTTCACCTTGTACAGCGGCGGCTGCGCGATGTAGATGTGGCCGCGCTCCACCAGCACCGGCATCTGCCGGTAGAAGAAGGTGAGCAGCAGCGTGCGGATGTGGGCGCCGTCCACATCAGCGTCGGTCATGATGATGATGCGGTGGTACCGCAGCTTGTCGGCGTTGAAGTCTTCCGCGCCGATGCCGGTGCCCAGGGCCGTGATCAGCGTGACGATGCTGTCGCTGCTGAGCAGCCGCTCATAACGCGCACGTTCCACGTTCAGGATCTTGCCGCGCAGCGGCAGGATCGCCTGGAACTTGCGGTCGCGGCCTTGCTTGGCGCTGCCACCGGCCGAATCGCCCTCGACGATGTAGATCTCGCACAGGCTCGGGTCCTTCTCCTGGCAGTCAGCCAGTTTGCCGGGCAGGCCCAGGCCGTCGAGCACGCCTTTGCGGCGTGTCATCTCGCGCGCCTTGCGGGCGGCCTCACGCGCACGGGCGGCGTCGACGATCTTGCCGCAGATGATCTTGGCGTCGTTGGGGTTCTCCAGCAGCCAGTCGGTGAGCAGCTTGCCGACGATGTCTTCCACCGGGCCGCGCACCTCGGAGCTGACGAGCTTGTCCTTCGTCTGGCTGCTGAACTTGGGCTCGGGCACCTTCACGCTCACCACGCAGGCCAGGCCCTCGCGCATGTCGTCGCCGGCGATCTCGACCTTGGCCTTTTCGGCGATCTTGTTCTCGGCGATGTAGTTATTGATGACGCGTGTCATCGCCGCGCGCAGGCCGGTAAGGTGCGTGCCACCGTCCCGCTGCGGGATGTTGTTGGTGAAGCAGAGCACGTTCTCGGCGTAGGCGTCGTTCCACTGCATCGCCACCTCGACACCGATGTTGGTGTTCTGGTCGCTGGTCTTCTCGCCCATGGCGTGGAAGATGTTCGGGTGCAGCACCTTCTTGCCGGTGTTGATGAAGCCGACGAAGCCCTTCACGCCGCCGGCGAACGCGAAGTTGTCTTCCTTGGCGTTGCGCTCGTCCACCAGGCGGATCTTCACGCCGTTGTTCAGGAAGCTCAGCTCGCGCAGGCGCTTGGCCAGCACGTCGTAGTGGAAGTCGATGTTGCTGAAGATGGTGTCGTCGGGCAGGAAGTGCACCTCGGTGCCACGCTTTTCGGTCTCGCCGATCACCTTCATCGGGCTCACCTCGAAGCCGCCGCGCTGCTCGAGCTGGCGGTCTTGCGTCACGCCGCGCTTGAACTCGATGAAGTGCACCTGGCCCTCGCGCCGCACCGTCAGGCGCAGCCACACACTGAGTGCGTTGACGCAGCTCACGCCCACGCCGTGCAGGCCGCCGCTGACCTTGTAGCTGTTCTGGTTGAACTTGCCGCCGGCGTGCAGCTCGGTCAGCGCGATCTCGGCCGCGCTGCGCTTGGGCTCGTGCTTGTCGTCCATCTTCACCCCGGTGGGGATGCCGCGGCCGTTGTCGGTGACGCTGATGGAGTTGTCGGAGTGGATCGTCACGACGATGTCGTCGCAGTGGCCGGCCAGGGCCTCGTCGATGGCGTTGTCCACCACCTCGAACACCAGGTGGTGCAGGCCGGTGCCGTCGGACGTGTCGCCGATGTACATGCCCGGGCGCTTGCGCACGGCTTCCAGTCCTTCGAGGATCTGGATGCTGTTTTCGCCGTAGGCGCTGCTGGCCTCGCTGCCGGTGCTGATGGCCGGGCCCTGCTCGGCGGGCACGTCCTTGCGCGTCACACCATCGTCGGGGGCACGGTCGCTGGCGGGTGCGGGCTTCTTCGGGTCGGTCATCACGGGCTCTCTTCGTATCGCGGGCTGCAGGTTGCAGCCCCTTCAGAAACGCTGAAGCGGGCCGCGGCCCGCTGTCTGCTGGGGTGTGGCCTGGGGCCCCACTAGATGCGCATCGGCATCACGACGTACTTGAAGCCAGGCTGTTCGGGCAGGCTGAACAAGGCGCTGGCGGCGCTGTCGGCGAGTTCCAGCTTCACCATCTCGAGCGAGGTGTTCGACAACACGTCGATCAGGTAGGTGACGTTGAAACCGATCTCGATGGGCTCGCCGGCGTAGTCGATCTCGATCTCTTCCTTGGCCTCTTCCTGCTCGGCGTTGCTGCTGGCGATCTTCAGCAAACCCGGCTCGATGTTCACGCGCACGCCCTTGAACTTCTCGCTCGTCAGGATGGCGGCCCGCTGCAGGCTGGCCAGCAAGGGCGCACGGCCCAGCACGATGGTGTTCTTGTGGTTCTTGGGGATGACGCGGTTGTAGTCGGGGAACTTGCCCTCGACGAGCTTGGTCACGAACTCCAGCCCCGCGAACTGGAACTTGGCCTGGTTGTTGGCGAAGCGCATCTCGATGGCGGTTTCTTCGTCCTTGAGCAGGCGCTGCAGCTCGAGCACTGTCTTGCGCGGCAGGATGACCTCCTGCTTGCTCGGCACCTCGTTCTCGAGCTGCGACTGCGCCATCGCCAGGCGGTGGCCGTCGGTGGCCACCAGCGTGAGCGTCTTGCCCTCGGCGATGAACAGGATGCCGTTGAGGTAGTAGCGGATGTCGTGCACCGCCATCGCGAAGTGCACCTGGTTGATCAGCCCCTTGAGCGTCTTCTGCGGCACCGAGAAGGTGGGCCCGAAGTCGACGCTTTCGTTGACGAGCGGGAAGTCGTCTGCCGGCAGCGTCTGCAAGGTGAAGCGGCTCTTGCCACCCGACAGCGTGAGCTTGTTCTGGTTGCTGGAGAGCGTCACCACCTGGTCGGCCGGCAGGCTCTTGAGGATGTCGATGAGCTTGCGGGCACCCACGGTGGTGGCCAGCGTGCCGGCATCACCGCCGAGCTCGGCGCTGGTACGCACCTGGATCTCGAGGTCGCTGGTGGTGAACTCCACCGAAGGGCCGTTCTTGCGCATCAGCACGTTGGCCAGGATGGGCAGCGTGTGCCGGCGTTCCACGATGCCGGCCACGGCCTGCAGGGCATCCAGCAGATTGGCTTGTGCTGCCTTCAGAACGATCATGTTCTTTCCTCTCTCTTTTCTTTGGTGGTCGTAGATAGAGGGCCACCGAATCTGGGGACAAGGCTATTTTCGCCTTTTCTCACAAGCGTTTAGCTGCCGGTGAACCCTGTGCGCCACCACCCCTGAACGGCCGCTGGTTTTGGGGACAAGATCGCCAGCCGGCCCGGCGCTGGGGACAACTGCCCGGTTGTGCCGGAACTGTCCACAGACTTGCCCAGCCTGCCCCCTGCCGCGGCAAGCCCTTGCACTGTTCAGCCCTTCAAGGTTTGTTCGAGCACGTGCAGCTGCTGGTTCAGCTCGCTGTTGGTGCTGCGTTCGGCGCCGATCTTGCGCACCGCGTGCAGCACCGTGGTGTGGTCGCGGCCGCCGAAGAGCTCGCCGATCTCGGGCAGGCTCTTCTTCGTCAGCTCCTTGGCCAGGTACATGGCAATCTGGCGCGGGCGGGCGATCGAGGCCGGGCGCTTCTTGCTGTACATGTCGGCGACCTTGATCTTGTAGAAGTCGGCCACGGTCTTTTGAATGTTCTCGACGCCGATCTGCCGGTTCTGGATGGACAGCAGGTCGCGCAGCGCCTCGCGCGCCAGCGCGATGTTGATGTCCTTGTGGCTGAAGCGGCTGTAGGCCAGCACCTTGCGCAGCGCGCCTTCGAGCTCGCGCACGTTGGCACGCACGTTCTTGGCCACGAAGAAGGCCACGTCCTCGGGCATCTCGCTGCCCTCGGCCAGCGCCTTGCGCTGCAGGATGGCCACGCGCATCTCCAGCTCGGGCGGCTCGATGGCCACCGTCAGGCCGCTGTCGAAGCGGCTGGTGAGGCGCTCGTCCATGTCGACCAGGCCCTTGGGGTAGGTGTCGCTGGTCATGATGATGTGGGCCTTCTTCGACAGCAGCGCCTCGTAGGCGTTGAAGAACTCCTCCTGGGTGCGGTCCTTGCCGGCGAAGAACTGCACGTCGTCGATCAGCAGCAGATCCAGGCTGTGGTACTTGGCCTTGAGCTCGTCGAAGGTCTTGCGCTGGTAGTTCTTGACGACGTCGGAGATGAACTGCTCGGCGTGCAGGTACAGCACGCGGGCGTCGGGCCGGTCTTTCAGCAGCGCGTTGCCGACGGCATGCACCAGGTGCGTCTTGCCCAGGCCCACGCCACCGTAGATGAACAGCGGGTTGTACATGGCGCCCGGCGCGCCGGCCACGTGCAGCGCCGCGGTGCGGGCCATCTGGTTGGCGCGGCCGGCCACCAGGGTGTCGAAGGTGAGTGCGGTGTTCAGCCGGTGCAGGCTGGCCGGGAGTGCGCGGCCGGGGGCCGGG
>JAIYDH010000004.1 GCA_027487585.1 Rubrivivax sp. | reverse complement strand
CTCGTCCATCAGCAGCAGGTTCGGGCGCGTGACCAGGCCGCGCGCGATGCTCACGCGCATCTGCATGCCGCCGCTCAATTCGCGCGGCAGGGCGTTTTCGAACTTCTCCAGGCCCACCAGGCGCAGCACCTCGCGCACACGCGGCTCGCTCTCGGTCTTGGGCACACCGGCCAGATCGAGTGGCAGGCGCACATTGGCCATCACCCGCGCCCAGGGCATCAGCGTGGCCTCCTGAAACACGAAGCTCAAGGCGTGGCCGGAGCTCTGCACCTGCTCGACCGGCTTGCACCACAGCAGCAGCCGGCCGTCGGTGGCCTGCAGCAGGCCGGCCACCATCTTGAGCAGCGTGCTCTTGCCGCAGCCGCTGGGGCCGAGCAGCGTGACGAACTCGCCCTCGGGCACCGTCAGGTTCACGGGCAGCAGGGCCTGGGTGCCGTTGGGATAGGTCTTCTCGGCCGAGAGCACCTCGACGGCGGGAATCGGGTTCATGCAGCGACGGTGGGCTTCACGGTGGTGCGGCGGTACATCTCGACGAGGTGCTCGCCCGCGGTGATGGGGCCGTAGCGCGGCGTCTCGCCGGCCGGCACGCAGCCCGGCAGCGGCAGGATGACGGCCTCGGCGTCGAGGTCGAAGAAGTAGGCGATGCTGTAGCGCTCCCTGCCCGCCACGCGGTTGACCACGCGGTGCATCGTCGAGCGCCAGCGGTCGTGTGTCCAGCGCGCCATCAGGTCCCCGATGTTCACGACGAAGGCGCCGTGGATCGGCGTCACGTCGGTCCAGGTGCCGTCACGGCCCTGCACCTGCAGGCCACCGGCGTCGTCTTGCGCCAGCAGCGTGAGCGCACCCCAGTCGGTGTGCGCGCCGCAGCCGATCTGCCCCGGCGCCACCACTTCCGGCTGCGGCGGGTAGTGCAGCAGCCGCGTCGTGCAGGTGGGCTGGCGCATGAAGCCGTCGAAGTAGCCGGCCGGCAGGCTCAAGGCCCGCTCGTAAAGGCCCATCAAGCGGCGCGCCAGCGTGTCGCAGGCAGCCGAGTAGGCCTCCATCGCGGCGCGGAAGCCCGGCACCAGCGCCTCGTGTGGCCACTGGTTGGGGCCGATGGCCTCCACGCCCAGGTAGAAGCTTTCCTTGATGTCGGGCGGCTGGCTGGGATCGAGCGCCTGCCAGCCGACGGGATCGAAGCCGCGCTTCAGCGGCCAGCCGTCGATGTGCCAGCGGCGCTTGGCGTCCTCGGCCAGCGCAAAGAAGCGCCGGCCGGCATCGAAGGCGTCCTCGGTCAGCGCGGGGTCGACGCCATGGCCGACAACCGCCATGAAGCCCGCCGTGGCGAGTGCATCGTCGATGCGGCTCGCCACAGCGGCGGCATCAGAACCGAGGTCGATGACCGGGATGTTCATTTTCAACCGCTCATCCGTTCACCCTGAGCAGGGGACCGAGCTTGTATTCCCGAACGTCCTGAGCCTGTCGAAGGAGGGCCCCGTGTCGAAGGGCCCGCATCGCAGGCCCTTCGACAAGCTCAGGGCAGGGCTTCGACAGGCTCAGCCCGAACGGCAGGCGCATCAGGGCATCACCTTCAGGTCCTTCACGAACTGCGTCGTGTAGGTCTTGCGCACGTCCACCTTGGCGGGGTCGATCAGCTTCATCGCCACCATCATGTCGAAGGTCTTCTTCATGCGCTCGTCGGTGACGATGCCCACGCCCAGCTTCGCCGCGTCGCCACCGAACACCATGCCGGTCTCGTTGAGCAGCTTGATGCCGACGGCGATCTTGTCGTCGGTCATGTTCGGGTTGTCTTTCTTGATCAGCGCGTTGGCCGGGGCCGGATCGCCCTTCAGGTAGCTCTTCCAGCCTTCCATGCTGGCCTTCACGAACGCGGCCACTGCCCGGGGCTTCTCGCGCACCGTCTTCTCCAGGCACACGATGGTGGTGCTGTAAGGGGGCCAGCCGTGGTCGCTCAGCAGAAAGACGTTCGGCTTGAACTTCGCTTCCTTCTCGATGGCGTAGGGCTCGCTGCTCAGGTAGCCCTGCTGCACCACGTTCTTGTCGGCGATGAACGGCTGGATGTTGAAGGTGTAGGGCCGTGCCTGGCTGGCCTCGAGCTTGTAGGTGGCCATCAGCCAGGGCCAGTAGGTGGTGTTGGCGGCGCTGCTGATCAGGATGGTCTTGCCCTTCAGGTCTTCCATCTTGTTGACCACGCCGGGGTGGCCGATCAGCACCTGGGGGTCTTTCTGGAAGGCGGCCGCCACGGTGACGGCGTTGATGCCGACCTCCCAGCTCTTGAAGGTCTGCACGTCGTAGCCCATCACGCAGTCGGTCTGGCCGGCGGCCATGAGCTGCATGATGTTGACCTGCGGGCCACCCATGCGGATGGTGACGTCCAGGCCCTCGCGCTTGTACAGGCCCGTGGCCAGCGCCTGGTAGAAGCCGCCGTGTTCGGCCTGCGCGTACCAGTTGGTGGTGTAGGTGAACTTCTCCTGCGCCAGCGCGGCCGGGCCGTGGGCGGAAAGAGCCAACAGGGCAGCCGCGGCGGCAAGCACGCGGACGGGACGGCGGGCGTTCAGGGTCATCGGATCACTCCTTGGTGGATGGGCGCAGGGCAACCGCGGGAGCGAGTGCAATCGACGTGCCACCGCCTGCGGGCTGCCTTGGTGCCTAGCTGGTGGTGCGCGCCCCCAGCACGTCGCCGTCGTGGTGCAGCGTGCCCCAGGTGCGGGCATCGCGCTCGATCCAGTGCATGCGGTGCAGGTCGGTGATGCCCTGCGCCCAGCTCTCGGCCAGCGAGTCGAGGATGGCCTGGCCCTGCTCCGGCGTGGCGGGCAGCGGGTCGCCGATGACACCGCTCTCGCCGAAGTCGCGTGCCGTCCAGGCGCAGGCCGGGCGGCCGTCGGCCGACAGCACCTTGCTCGGAAACTCCGGCGGCACATTCGCCACCGCGTGCTGCATGTGCACGGTGTGCGGGGCCAGCGCCATCATCAGCGCCGTCTCGGCGTGGCCGGCGTGCATGGCTAGTCGCCGCTCCTGCTCGCTCAGGTACTTGCCCGCCACGTGCGGCACGCGCCAGGCGAAGTGCGGCAGCACCATGAAGTCGCCATGGCGCAGGCGCAGTTCGCGCGCGGCCATCTCCATCACCTGCGGCTGGCCGCCGTGGGCGTTGACGATCAAGAGGCGCCTGAAGCCCATCCTGTAGACCGACTCGCCGATGTCCTCCACCGTCTTCTGCAGCGTGGCGCCGTCGATGGTGACGGTGCCCGG
>JAIYDH010000023.1 GCA_027487585.1 Rubrivivax sp. | reverse complement strand
ACCAGCACCAGCGTCGTGCCGGCTTCGCGGTTCATCTCGAACATCAGGTCCATCACCTTGGCGCCGGTGGCGAAGTCGAGGCTGCCGGTGGGCTCGTCGGCCAGCAGCAGCGCCGGCCGCGTGACGAAGGCGCGCGCCAGCGCGACGCGCTGCTGCTCGCCGCCCGACATGACACGCGGGTAGTGCGAGAGCCGCTCGCCCAGGCCCACGCGCCGCAGCATGTCGGTGGCCTGCGCACGGGCGTCGGCGGTGCCCTTCAGCTCCAGCGGCAGCATCACGTTTTCGAGCGCCGTCAGGTTGGCCAGCAGCTGGAAGCTCTGGAACACGAAGCCCACGCGCTCGGCGCGCAGCGCGGCGCGGGCGTCTTCGTCGAGCGAGAAGAGGTCGGTGCCCGCCAGCCGCACCGTGCCCGAACTCGGCACGTCGAGGCCGGCCAGGATGGACAGCAGCGTGCTTTTGCCCGAGCCCGAAGCACCGACGATGGCCACGGATTCTCGCGCCACGAGCTGGAAATCGACCTCATGCAGTATGGTGAGCGTTCCGGTGGCGTCGGCCACCTGCTTGGTGACACGCTCCACCGCAATGATGGATTCAGGCATGAAGGATGAACTTGCGGCTGCGCGCGGGGCGCGGCGGCGCTGGTTGGGTGTGGCGATGCGGCACTTTAGCGCGCTGGCCTCGCTCGGCCTGCTGGCGGCTGCGACGGCCGCCCGGGCCCAGGGGGCAAAGCCGGCCGGCGCGCCCGCGCCAGGCGCGCCGGTGCTGCTGGTGGTGGGCGACAGCCTCTCGGCCGAGTACGGCCTGCCGCGCGGCAGCGGCTGGGTGGCCTTGCTGGGCCGCCGGCTGGCCGAAGAGAAACTGGGCTGGCGCATCGTCAACGCCAGCATCAGCGGCGACACCACCTCGGGCGGCCGCACGCGCTTGCCGGCGCTGCTGCGCGAACACCGGCCGCAGGTGGTGCTGATCGAGCTCGGCGGCAACGACGCGCTGCGCGGCCTGCCGCTGGCGATGACGCAGGACAACCTGACGACGATGACCCGCGCCTCCAAGGCCGCCGGCGCCCGCGTGCTGATCGCCGGCATGCAGGTGCCGCCGAACTACGGCCGCCAGTACAGCGAGGACTTCGCCAAGCTCTTCGCCACCGTGGCGAAGGCCGAGAACGTGGCGCTGGTGCCCTTCCTGCTGGCCGGCGTGGCCGATGGGCCGGATGCCGAGCGCCTGTTCCAGCCCGACCGCATCCACCCCACGAGCGAAGCCCAGCCGCGCATGCTGGGCAACGTGTGGCCGGTGCTGCGGCCCTTGCTGCGCTCCTAGCGCTGCGGCCCGGGGCGCTCGGCCTGTCTCTCTGCCGGGCGCTCGGGCTGCCGATACACCGGCGCGCGCTTGCGGTCGTCGACGACGGGGGCGCTCGGCGCGGCGTCGCGTGGGCGCTCCAGCAGCCGTTCGGAGATGCCACCGCGCTCGCCACGATCACCGCGCTCACCTCGCTCTCCCCTGTTTGGCGCCGCCGCGGGCGGTGGCTCGGGTGCCGGCACCGGCGCCTGCTGCTCCATGCGGGGCGGCATGGGTGCTGCCGGCGAGGGCATCGGCATCGGCCGCTGCGGCGCTTGCCACACGCGATCGAGTCCGGGCCTGGTGCGCGGCGCCTCGCGGACGGCTTCTCGCATCGGCTCCGGCTGCGGCGTCATGCGCGGGCCCGGCAGGTGATGCCAGGGGTCGACCTTCGCGGCATGCCGCTCACTGTGGCGGTACCAGGGCCGGTAGCGCTCGCGCGGGGGCAGCGGCGCCCAGCCCACGCCCGGGCCCGAGCCGATGTGCACCGACACCCCCACGCTCGGCGAGCCGGCCCACACCACCAGCGCGGGCGAATACACCGGCCGCACCGTGTACTCACCCGGCCACCAGGCCCAGCGGCCGCGCCACTGCACCCAGCGGCCGTAGTGGAAAGGCGCAAAGCCCCAAGGCGCACGGTCGACCCAGGTCCAGCCCCAGGGCCGCAGCCAGACCCAGCGGCCGTCGCGGTAGGGCGCCCAGTCGGCGGCCACGTCGCGCGGCAGCCAGATCCAGCCGTGCTCGGGGTGGCTCTCCCAGCGGCCGTGGCGTTCAAGCTCCTCGGCGCCCGTCATCTCGGGCGAGACGCGGCGCTGCTGTTCCTGTGCCCACTGCTCCTGTTGCCGGCTGTCGCGGCGGTCTTCGCGCGCCACCCAGTCGGCGAACTCGTCGTCGTCGATGGCCACGTCGGCCTGGCGCAGCCGGGCGCCGTCGCGCCACAGCTGCAGCCGTTCGCCGGTGTCGATGGCCGGGCCGCCATCGATGCGCAGCGTGCCGCGCCAGGCCATCACCAGCGTGCGGTCGCCGTTGTTGTCAAATCGGCCGTCGAGCCGGCGGTCGATGCGGTACAGGCCGGCCCGAACGGGGGCGATGCGCGCCTCGCCGGTGAGCACCTCGGTTTCTTCGGCCGTCTCACGCGAGGCCAGGCGCAGCGCCAGGCTGCCGCGGTGCACACGCACCGCCAGGCGTTCGTCGTCGAGGCGGGCCAGTTCGATCTCGCTTCGTTCGGCCAGCCGCAGCACGGTGGAGCCGATGCGCAACTCGGCGCGGCCGCGCGGGCCGGTGGACAGGCGGTCGCCCGTGATCAGCGGGCGGTTGCGCTCGGCGGCCTGCCACTCGCCGCGCTCGGCGTCGAGCATCGACACCGTGCCGTCCAGATCGGCCAGCCGGCCGACGCGGCCGGGCGGATCGTCCTCGGCCGCGCGCAGGGGCGCACTGGCCAGCGTCAGCAGGCCCAGCAGCGTGGCGGCAAGGATCTGGAAAGGGCGGCGCCAGGGCAAGCGGGCGTGAAGGCGGGTGTGCAGGTGGGTGTGCATGCCCCATCAACGCACGAGCCGAGCCGCGCGACGACCCCTGTTGGGGTGGCCGGCGCGTAAAGAGACATTGCTGCTTGCATCAATCGTCGTCGACGCCCGCCAGCTCCGGGAACAGCACCTCGGTGTAGCCGAGCTTGGTGAGGTCGGTCATGCGCGTTGGGTAGAGGCGGCCGATGAGGTGGTCGCACTCGTGCTGCACCACCACAGCGTGGAAGCCGCCGACCTCGCGCTCGATGGGCCGGCCCTGCAGGTCTTGCCCGGCGTAGCGCACGCGCGGGTGGCGCGGCACCAGGCCGCGCAGCCCGGGCACAGAGAGGCAGCCTTCCCAGCCTTCGACGAGCTCGTCGACCAGCGGCGTGATCACCGGGTTCAGCAGCACCGTCTGCGGCACCGCCTCGCGGCCCGGGTAGCGCGGGTTGTGCGTGAAGCCGAAGATCACCAGTTGCAGATCGACACCGATCTGCGGAGCGGCCAGGCCCGCGCCGTCGACGGCGCGCAGGGTGTCGAACATGTCGGCCACCAGCGCGTGCAGCTCGGGCGTGTCGAACTCGCGCACGGGCTGGGCCACGCGCAGCAGGCGCGGGTCGCCCATCTTCAGGATCTCTCTCACGGCCATCGTCGGGGCTCCCGGAGCACACGGCGGCTCCGATGGCGGCATTGCACCATGCCGGCACGCGCCCACGGCTTGCGGCGGCCGCTGTTTCGTCGCGCTGGCGCGCCTTCGGGTCGGCCCAGGCCGCCGTTCGTCTGCTCGCGGCTGCGCCGGCCGCCGTGTGTTCCTACAGTGCGCCGCATGCCCTGCCTGCCTCCACCCAGGAGCCCGAGATGAAGTTCCGCCAAGCGCCCGGTCTGCTGACGCTCTCTACCGGCCTCGTCGCCACGCTGGCCGTGGTCGTGATCGCCTTCACCAGCCCGGCCGAGGCCGCGCCGGCGCCCGCCGCCTTCAACCCGGCGACGCCACTGCCACGTTGATCGGCACGCCGGCTTCCAGCGCCTGGCGCACGGCCTGCACGCGCTGGGCCACGCTGCCGCGCACACGCAGCGGCAGCACGCCGTGCGTGGCCAGCTGCTGCAGCGTCCAGGCGTGCTGGGCGCGGCGGAAACCGTCGTCGCGTCGGCAGCCGTCCTGCACGAAGTCGAAGTCGGGCTCGCACAGCAGCGTCAGGTCGTAGGCGCGCCGCGCCATCGCGTGCAGCGCCTCGGGCGCGCTGCCGTGGTCGTGCAGCGCGTATTGCAGCGTGGTCAGCGGCGTGGTGTCGCAGACGATCCAGCGGCAGCCGCGCGCAGCGGCCTGCGCCGCGTGCGCGTCTTCCCACTCGATCTGCGTGCGCGCCACGGCCACGAGCTCGTCGATCGACAGCGTCTCGCGCAGCTCTTCCCAGCGCTGGCGGCCGTACTCGGGCACCCACACCGTGCCGAGCGCGGCGGCCAGCGCCTGCGCCAGCGTCGTCTTGCCGCTGCTCTCGCCGCCCAGCAGGGCGATGCGGCGGGCCACGGGCTCAGCCATGCGCGGGCGCCAGCAGGGCCCGCAGGCCGGCTTCGTCGAGCACCGGCACGCCGAGCTCCTGGGCCTTGGCCAGCTTGCTGCCGGCCTCGGCGCCGGCCACGACATAACTCGTCTTCTTGCTGACCGAGCCGCTGACTTTGCCGCCCGCGGCTTCGATCAGCGCCTGGGCCTCGTCGCGCCCCATCGAAGGCAGCGTTCCGGTGAGCACCAGCGTGTGGCCCGCCAGCGGCTTGGGCTGGTCGGCATCGACCGTGTCTTCGGGCCAGTGGATGCCGACAGCGCGCAGCCGCTCGATCACCTCGCGGTGGTGCGGCTGGGCAAAGAACTGATGCACGCTTTGGGCCACGATCGGGCCGACGTCGTTGACGTGCAGCAGCTGCTCCACGCTGGCGTCCATCAGCGCGTCGAGCTGGCCGAAGTGGCGCGCCAGGTCCTTGGCCGTGCTCTCGCCGACGTGGCGGATGCCGAGCGCAAACAGAAAGCGCGCCAGCGTCGTCTGCTTGCTCTTTTCAAGCCCCGCCAGCAGGTTGGCCGCGCTCTTGTCGGCCATGCGCTCCAGCGCGCTGAGCTTGGCCACGCCCAGGGTGTAGAGCTCGGGCAGCGTGCGGATGAGCCCGCCGTCGACGAGCTGATCGACCAGCTTGTCGCCCAGGCCTTCGATGTCCATCGCGCGGCGGCCGGCAAAGTGCAGCAGCGCCTGCTTGCGCTGCGCGGCGCAGAACAGGCCGCCGGTGCAGCGGTGCTCGAGCGAGCCCTTCTCGCGCGCGACCGGGCTGGCGCACACGGGGCAGGTCGAGGGCATGCGGAAGTTCGGCACGTAGTGGGCGCGCTCGCCCGGCATGCGCCCCACGACCTCGGGGATGACGTCGCCGGCCCGGCGCACGATGACCGTGTCGCCCACGCGCACGCCCTTGCGGCGCAGCTCGAAGCGGTTGTGCAGCGTGGCGTTGCTGACCGTGGTGCCGCCCACGAACACCGGCTCCAGCTTGGCCACCGGCGTGAGCTTGCCGGTGCGGCCGACCTGGATGTCGATGCCGTTCAGGCGCGTGGCCTGCTCCTGGGCCGGGAACTTGTGCGCCACCGCCCAGCGCGGCTCGCGGCTCTTGAAGCCGAGGCGGCGCTGCCAGTCGAGCCGGTCGAGCTTGT
>JAIYDH010000283.1 GCA_027487585.1 Rubrivivax sp. | reverse complement strand
TGGAAGAGGCGCTGTGCTTCGGCTGGGTCGACAGCCGGCCGAAGAAGCTGGACGAGCGCCGCACGATGCTGTGGTTTGCGCCGCGCAAGCCGGGCTCGGGCTGGGCGCGGCCGAACAAGCTGCGCGTGCAGCGGCTCATCGCGCAGGGCCTCATGGCGCCGGCCGGTCGGGCCAAGGTCGAGGCCGCGCAGGCCGACGGCAGTTGGACGATGCTGGATTCAGTGGAGGAGGGCGTCGTGCCAGACGACCTGGCCGCTGCACTGACCGCCTGGCCCGACGCACGCCGCCACTGGGACGCCTTTCCGCGCTCGGCGCGCCGCGGCATCCTGGAGTGGATCGTGCAGGCCAAGACCGCGGCCACGCGCGACAAGCGGGTGTTGGAGACAGCGCGCCTGGCGCAGGAGAACCGGCGCGCCAACCAGTGGTCGCCCAAAGTGCCGCCCAAGATGCCGCCCACAGCGCCAGCCTGACGCGCCCCCGCGCAGGCCCCGAGGTCTGTCACCATCCAGCAGCCGGCACGGCCGCGATCCCGCGGCTTGCCAGGCCTCGTTCCGACATGACCCCACCGCCTGCCGTCCGCCTGCCCCAGCCTCACCACGCCGCACGCGTGCCAGCCGACATCGCCCCCCTGCAACTGAACCGCGTGCGCGAAAACGCCTGGGCGCTGCCCCAGGTGCTGGCGCCGGCCGACTGGAGCGACGCCGCCGTGGCCGAGGCCGAGCGCTCGCTCGACGAGGCCGGCTTCGTGCTGCTGCAGAAGGGCGTGGGCCAGTCGCGGCCGAGCCGCTGGATCGCGCCGGGGCACATCGCCGCGGCGCTGGTGCACCTCGACGCGCTGGGCGGCGCGCCGCCGGCCCGCGCGCTGATGCAGCAGCGCGCCGCCACGCTCGAGGGCCTGGGCCTCGTGCGGCGCGGCGGGCGCTGGCAGCGGCAGGCCGTCGACACCATCGTGCTGGGCCCCGGTGCGCGTGTGCCGGTGAGCTTTCGGCACCCGCTCGACGAGACCCTCGTCTGGCGCTACTTCCGCGACGGCGAGGTGGCCGCGCTGCAGACCGCGCTCGGCCCGCTGCCGCCGCACCCCGACCACGCCGCCGTGCTGGCGCACCTGCAGCGCCTGGCCGAGCGCAGCGATGCGCTGTCGCCGCAGCAGCTGCCCTCGCTGTGGCCGCGCCTGACGGCGGCCTGCGCCACGCCGCTGCCGCTGGCCGATCTGCTGGCCGCCTGCAGCCGCGCGCAAGACCGCTGGGAACACGCGGTGGCCGAGGCCGACACGCTGGCGCGCCTGCACCGCGACCTCGCCTTCCAGGGCTACCCCGACAGCTTCGCGGCCGCGCGCCGGCTGCAGCGCCGCGTCAAGCTGTTCGTCGGCCCGCCCAACAGCGGCAAGACCCACGCCGCTTTCGAACGCCTGGCGCAGGCGCTCGACGGCGCCTACCTCGCTCCCTTGCGGCTGCTGGCGCTGGAGGGGCGTGATCGCCTGGTGGCGCGCGGCGTGCCCTGCTCGCTGCTCACCGGCGAAGAAAACGTGCCGGCCGATGCGGCGCGTGTGGTCAGCAGCACCATCGAGATGGTCGACACGCGCGGCGAGCTCGACGTGGCCGTGGTCGACGAGGCGCAGATGCTGTTCGACGCCAGCCGCGGCTGGGCCTGGACGCAGGCCATCGTCGCCGTGCCGGCGCGTGAGCTGATCATCATCTGCAGCGCCTATGCCGTGCCGGCGGTGCAGCAGCTGCTGGCGCTGTGCGGCGAAACGGCCGAGGTGCATGTGTTCGAGCGCAAGCAGCACGTGCAGCTGCTGGCGCGGCCGGTGCCGCTGTGGAGCCTGTCGACCGGCGACGCCGTGGTCGCGTTTTCGCGCCGCGACGTGCTGCGCCTGCGCGATGCCATCGCCGAGCAGGGCCCCATCGTCAGCGTCATCTACGGCGCGCTGCCGCCCGAGGTGCGGCGCCGCGAGGCCGAGCGCTTTGCCACCGGCGCGAGCCAGGTGCTGGTGGCCACCGACGCCATCGGCATGGGCCTGAACCTGCCGATCCGCCGCGTGCTGTTCAGCACGATGGAAAAGTTCGACGGCGTCGGCGACCGCGCGCTGGACGTGTCAGAAGTTCATCAGATCGCCGGCCGCGCTGGCCGCTTCGGCATGCACGAAGAGGGCTTTGCCGGCGTGCTGCAGGAGGCCGAGCCCGATGCGGCGCGCATGCTGAAGGAGCGCCTGGCCGCCGAGCCGCGTGCACCGCGCGACTTCAAGGCGCCGGTGGCGCCAAACGGGCGCCATGTCGAGACCATTGCCGAACGGCTGGGCCAGCGCCGGCTGCACGCGGTGCTGCAGGTCTTCATGCAGCAGCTCAAGCTCGACGACGCGCACTTCGCGGTGGCCGCGCTCGAGGGCATGCTCCAGCTGGCTGACGAGCTCGATCGTGCTGCGGCGCAGCTCACGCTGATGCAGCGCTTCGTCTACGCGCAGGCGCCGGTGGATTTGCGCACCGAGACGCTGGTGCAGAGTTATCTCGACTGGGCGCACCAGCACGCGCGCCACGGGCGCGTGAACCGGCCGGGTTTTCTGGACGAGGTCGACGGCCACAGCCGCCTCGACCGCATGGAGCAGGCCCTGCGCGCCTGCACGCTGTGGCTGTGGCTCGATCTGCGCTTCCCGGGCATCTACGGCCACCTCGACGAGGTGCTGGTGCTGCGAAGCTCGCTCAACGACGGCATCGAGCGCACGCTCAAGAGCAAACGGCCGCTGGCAATGCTGCGGCCGGGGCGGGCGCGGCGCTGACTTCCGTTCGGGCTGAACTTGTCGAAGCCCTGTCTGCACGCCACCAGGCCCTTCGACAAGCTCAGGGCGAACGGGGGTTCCCGTTCGGGCTGAGCCATTCGACAGGCTCAGGACAGGCCTGTCGAAGCCCTGCTGGATCACCCTCCCGTCCGCTTCGCCGCGTGCCCCGCCTTCAGCAGCAGCCCCAGCACGCGTTCCACGTGGTCGCCCTGGATCTCGATCACGCCGTCTTTGGCCGTGCCGCCCGTGCCGCATGCGCTGCGCAGCTGTTTGCCCAGGTCGGCGATCTGCGCGTCGGTCAGCGCCAGGCCGCGCACCACCGTCACTGTCTTGCCACCCCGTCCGGCGCTCTCGCGGCCCACGCGCACCCGGCCATCGCCGCGCAGTTGCTGCGCCTGCGTGGCGGCGCAGCGGCAGTCGGCCAGGGCCTGCCGGCATTGCGGGCAGGTGCGGCCGCCCTGGGTGGAATAGACGAGGCGGGTGGAGCTCATGGCAGCATCCTGCCATGCCCCGCCTCCTGTGCCTGCAGCCGGTTGACGCTCTCGCCACGCACGCGGCTGTCCTGATGCGATGCTGATCCCGGCCGGCGCATCCTCTGCCCCCATGCATGCCAACACGGGAGCCGTACGCAAGCTGCTGCCGGGCCTGGGCGTGTGGGCCGCAGTGGCGCTGGCCGTGGCGCTGCTTGACGGCCCCTGGGGCCTGGACAGCCTGGCGCTGCTGCTGGTGCTGGGCTCGGCGCTGGCCGCGCTGTGGCTGCCAGGCGCGTTGGCGGCGGCGGCCAGCATCGTCGCCGTGCTGCTCTTTAACTGGTATCTGGTGCCGCCGCGCGGCAGTCTGCAGGTGGCACTGCAGCCGCACTTGCTGCTGTTGGCGACGATGCTGCTCGTCAATCTCGTTGTGGCCTTGCTGGTGCTGCGCCAGCGCCAGCTGGCGGCCGAGGCGGCCGCGCTGGCCGCGCGCGAGAGCCGGCTGCGCCAATGGGCCGACAGGCTGCGCGATGCCGACGATCCGGCCGTTTGCACCGGTGCGCTGCGCGAGGCGTTGCTGCAGGCGCTGCCCGGCAGCGGCCCTGCGGCCACCGTCGCGGTGGAACTGGTGCTGCCCGGCGAGCCGCCGCGGCTGGACGGCGAACTCGGCCCCGACCACGCCGCCGGCCTGGCACTGGCGCGCCGCGAGGCCCGCCCGCTCGGCCCGGGCACGGGCCGCCACGACGACCAGCCCGATCTGTACCTGCCACTGCGCGGCCGCGAGGGCGCCTTCGGCGCTGCGGTGGTGCAGCGCGTGGGGGCTGAGCAGGACGTGCCCGACGCCGCCCTGCGGGCCCATCTGCAGGCGCTGTGCGACGCACTCGGCCAGGCGCTCGAACGCGGGGTGGCTGCGCGCCGGGCCCGTGAAGCCGAGTCGCGCGCGCAGGCGCAGTCGCTGCAAAACACGCTGCTGGCTGCCGTGGCGCACGACCACCGCACGCCGCTGGCCACCATCGTGAGCGCCGCCTCGTCCTTGCGTGACCAGGGCGAGCGGCTCGACCCTGGCGCACGGCGCCGGCTCGCCGCGGGCATCGTCGACGAGGCCGAGCGGCTGGCCGAGCTGACCACGCGCACGCTGCAGCTGGCGCGCCTGGGCGCCCTGGGTGGCGATGCGCTGCAGTGCGACTGGCAGGCGGCCGAGGAGCTGGTGGCCGTTGCACTGGCGCGCGCCCGCCGGCGTCCGGGGGGCGAGCGTGTCGTGGCGCGCACCGAGCCCGGCCTGCCGCTGGTGTGGGCCGATGCGACGCGGCTGTCGCAGCTGCTCGACAACCTCGTCGACAACGCGCTCCGCCACGGTGCCGGCGCCGTGGAGATCGAGGCGCGGCGCACCGGCGCGCACTGGCTGCTTGCGGTGGCCGACCGCGGTGCGGGCGTGCCGATGGCGCAGCGCGGCCGGCTGTTCGAGCCTTTTCGCCGCGGCGACGCCGAAGCGGCTGAGGGCAGCGGTCTGGGCCTGGCGCTCGTGCGCGCCATCGTGCAGGCCCACGGCGGCACGCTGGCCTGGCGTGAGCGCCGTCACGGCGGCAGCCGCTTCGAGTGCCGGATGCCGCTGCGCGAGGCGCCGCCACTGCCGCCGCAGGCTGCTGCATGAGCACACCCGGCAGCGCCGGCGCGCTCGGCCCGGCGTGCGCGCCACGTAGGGGTCTGCGGTGAGCCTGCGCCTCTTGCTGGTGGAAGACGACCGCGAACTGCGCGCCACGCTGCGCGAGGCGCTGCAGGTGGAGGGCTTCGGGGTCGCCACTGCCGCCAGCCTGGCCGATGCGCGGGCGCAGTGGGCCGAGTCGCTGCGCGAGGGCCGCGAGGCCTTCGACCTCGTGCTGCTCGATCTGGGCCTGCCCGATGGCGACGGGGCGATGTTCCTGGCCGAGCTGAGGCAACGTCGCGGCACGCCTCTGATCGTGATCTCTGCGCGCGAGGCCGAAGGGCAGAAGATTCAGGCGCTGGACGCCGGGGCCGACGACTACCTCGTCAAGCCTGTCGGCATCGGCGAGTTGCTGGCGCGCATGCGAGTGGCGTTGCGCCACCGCGGCCGCGAAGCGCTGCCCGCCGTCACCCACTGGCGGGGTGGCGGCCTGGAGGTGGATCTGGCGGCGCACCGCGTGCGCCGCGACGGCGCCGACGTGCACCTGACCCCCCGCGAGTTCGCGCTGCTGGCCGCGCTGGTGCGCCATGCCGGCCGCGTGCGCACCCACCGCCAGTTGCTGGCCGACGTGTGGGGCGCCGAGCACGTGGAGCAGACGCAGTACTTGCGTCTGTACATGGCGCAGCTGCGCGCCAAGCTCGAGGCTGTGCCGGCCGAGCCGGAGTGGTTGCTCACCGAGCTGGGCGTGGGCTACCGGCTCGCCTCGGCCTGATCCACGCCGCGCTGGTTTCCTGCTTCGTTCCCGAGGGGTTGCTGATGCGGTCCTGATGCGTTCCTGATGCCGGGGCGGCGACGCTGCGCTCTTCGCTCGCGGCCTTGGCCGCAGGATCTGCGCCCCATGGAAACCCGTGCTCCCGTCTCGCCCCAGCGCCAGGCCACTGGCGCCCTCACGCTCGCGGCGCTCGGTGTCGTTTATGGCGACATCGGCACCAGCCCGCTTTACACGGTGAAGGAGGTGTTCGCGCCCGCCACCGGCGTGCCGCTGGACGCGCCGCACCTGGTGGGTGCGGTGTCGGTCATCGTCTGGGCGCTGGTGCTGGTGGTGACGCTGAAGTACGTGCTGCTCATCCTGCGCGCCGACCATCACGGCGAAGGCGGCGGTCTGGCTCTGGCAGCGATGGCCGCCAACGCGATGACGGCGCGGCCGCGGCTGTCGCGCGCGCTCCTGCTGATGGGCATCTTCGGCGCCACGCTCTTTTATGGCGACAGCATCATCACGCCGGCGATCTCGGTGCTCGGTGCGATGGAGGGGCTCACGCTGGTGGCGCCGGGGCTGCAGGCCTGGGTGGTGCCGATCACGGTGGTCATCCTGTTGGCGGTGTTTGCCGTGCAGCGCTTTGGCACCGCCAAGGTCGGGCGCTGGTTCGGCCCGATCATCGTGCTGTGGTTCGTGGTGCTCGGCGCCGTGGGCGTGCTGCACATCGTGCGCGAACCGGCCATCCTGGCGGCGCTGAACCCGCTGCATGCATGGCTCTTCCTGGCCGAGCGTGGCTGGCATGTGTTCGCGGCCGTCGGCGCCATCGTGCTGGCCCTCACGGGCGCCGAGGCCTTGTACGCCGACCTCGGGCACTTTGGCCGCCGGCCCATCCGGCTGGCCTGGACCTTCCTTGTGTTCCCGGGTCTGGCGCTCAACTACCTGGGCCAGGGCGCGCTGCTGATCGCCGACCCGAAGGCCATCGAGAACCCGTTCTACCGCCTGTTTCCCGATGCCTGGGTGCTGCCGGCGCTGGTGCTGGCCACGCTGGCGGCCATCATCGCCTCGCAGGCCGTCATCTCGGGGGCCTATTCGGTGACGCAGCAGGCGGTGCAGCTGGGTTTTCTGCCGCGGCTGGCGGTGCGCTACACCTCGGCGCGCGAGCGTGGGCAGATCTACATGCCGGCCGTCAACGCGGCGCTGGCGGTGGGCGTGGTGGGCGCGGTGGTGGCCTTCGGCAGCTCGTCGGCGCTGGCCGCGGCCTACGGCGTGGCGGTGACGCTGACGATGCTGGTGACGACGCTGCTCACTTACGTGGTGGTGCGCCATGCCTGGCGGCTGCCGCTGCCGGTGGCGCTGGGTGCGACGCTGTTCTTCGGCCTGATGGACCTGGCGCTCTTTGTGGCCTGTGCGGCCAAGTTCATGGATGGCGGCTGGTTTCCGATCGCGCTGTCGGCGCTGCTCTTCGTGTTGATGCTGATCTGGGACCGCGGCCGCGCACGGCTGCTGGCGCTGCAGCGCGAGGAGGGGCTGCCGCTGGAAGCCTTCGTGGCCTCACTCAGCGCGCCGGGCGTGACGCCGCCGCACCGCGCTGCGCGCACCGCGGTCTACCCAGTGGCCGACCCCGGCCGCGTGCCGCAGGCGCTGCTGCACAACCTGAAGCACAACCAGGTCCTGCACGAGCGCAACGTCGTCGTCAACGTGGTCTTCGAGCGCGTGCCCTTTGTCGCGGCCGCTGAGCGCGCCACTGTGGAGACGCTGGGCCAGGGTTTCTGGCGCGTGCGCCTGGCCTTCGGCTTCATGGAGCAGCCCGATGTGCCGGCGGCGCTGGCGGCTGTGCCGGCCTTGGCGCTGTCTGCCTTCGAGACGTCGTGGTTCCTGAGCCGCTCGACGCTGAGCCCGGGCAGCGGCGGTGGCTTGCGCGGGCTGGGTCTGCGCGTCTTTGCCGCGATGAGCCGCAATGCCGGCAGCGCTGCGGGCTTCCTGCGCCTGCCGGCGAACACGGTGGTGGAGCTGGGGACGCGGGTGGTGCTGTGAGGCCGGCCGTCGGCTTCAGCTGGGCCGTTGGCTCAAGCCCAGCAGCGTGCGCCAGCGCAAGGCCTCGCGCTTGAAGCGGTAGTCGAGGTTGGCGGCCTGGCTCTCGGCCATGGCGCCGAGGTGGCTGCCGAGGCTGTCGTCGGGCAGCGTCAGGTGAGCCACCGCGTCGCTGCCTTCGTAGCGCACCGTGGCGGCCGAGCGGCGCACGATGGCCAGCATCGGTGCGTTGTCGCGGGCCAGATGGATGACCAGCGTGCGCGCCCCGCGGTTGCGCGCGTGCAGCACCGAGAGCTCGAACAGCCGCCCGCCGAGGCCGCGCCCGCGGCCGCGTGGCAGCACCGAGACGCCGAACTCGGCGGTGTCGCTGGCATCGGCCTCGCGCGAATGCGCCAGGTGCGCCATCGCCACCAGCCGCAGCCGCGCATCGAAGATGCCGAAGACCTCGTCGCGCTCGAAGTCGATCTGCTGCACGTAGCCGCGGATCTGTTCGTCGGTGGCCACCTGCCCGAAGCGGCGGTGGCGGTCCAGCGACTCCAG
>JAIYDH010000409.1 GCA_027487585.1 Rubrivivax sp. | reverse complement strand
CGGCTCGAGCACTTCAACTGGGCCCTCGACCACTTCGACACGCTGGCGCAGGGCAACGAGGCGCCCGGCCTGTGGATCGTCGGCGACGACGGGCAGGAGCACGTGCTCAGCTTCGCCGCCTTGTCGGAGCGCTCCAACCGGGTCGCCAACTGGCTGGAGTCACTCGGCGCACGGCGAGGTGATCGCCTGTTGCTCATGCTCGGCAACGAGGTCGCCCTGTGGGAGCTGATGCTGGGCTGCATCAAGGCCGGCGTGGTGCTGATCCCGGCCACCAGCCTGCTCAGCCGCGACGACCTGATCGACCGGCTGGACCGCGGCCGGGTGCGCCTCATCGTCGCCGGCCCGGCCAGCACGGCCAAGTTCGATGGTCTGGGCGAAGGTGAGGGTCTGCTGCGCATCGTCGTCGGCGGCACCGCTGCAGGCTGGACGCCCTTCAGCGACGCCGATGCCGCGTCGCCCGTCTACACCCCGCGCCAGCGCACACGCGCCGACGAGCCGCTGCTGCTGTACTTCACCTCCGGCACCACGCGCAAACCCAAGCTCGTGCTGCACACGCACACCAGCTACCCGGTGGGCCACTTGTCGACGATGTACTGGACCGGGCTGCAGGCCGGCGATCGCCACTGGAACATCTCGTCGCCGGGCTGGGGCAAACACGCCTGGAGCAGCTTCTTCGCGCCCTGGAACGCCGGGGCCTGCGTCTTCATCTTCAACATGGCGCGCTTCGACGCCCGGCGCTGCCTTCAGATGCTGGTGGACAAGCGCCTCTCAAGCCTGTGCGCGCCGCCCACCGTGTGGCGCATGCTGATCCAGGAGCCGCTGGCGGACTACGCGGTGGCGCTGCGCGAGGCGCTGTCGGCCGGCGAGCCGCTGAACCCCGAGGTCATCGAGCAGGTGCGCGCGGCCTGGGGCGTGACCATCCGCGACGGCTTCGGCCAGACCGAGACCACGGCGCTGGTGGGCAACCCGCCGGGTCAGAAGCTGAAGTTCGGCTCGATGGGCCGGCCGCTGCCGGGCTACCGGGTCGTGCTGCGCAACGCCGACGGCCAGCCGGCCGACGAAGGCGAGATCTGCCTCGAGCTGAACCCGCGCCCGACCGGCCTGATGCAGGGCTATGCCGGAGACGACGACAAGACCGCCGAGGTCATGCGCGAAGGCCACTATCACACCGGCGACGTGGCCGCCCGCGACGCCGAGGGCTACATCACCTACGTCGGCCGCGCCGATGACGTCTTCAAGGCCAGCGACTACCGCATCAGCCCCTTCGAGCTGGAGTCGGTGCTGATCGAGCACCCGGCGGTGGCCGAAGCGGCCGTGGTGCCCTCGCCCGACCCGCTGAAGCTGGCGGTGCCCAAGGCCTTTGTCGCGCTGGCGCCGGGCGCGCAGGCCGATGCCGCCACGGCAATGGACATCCTGCGCTTTTGCCGCGACAAGCTGGCGCCGTACAAGCGCATCCGGCGCCTGGAGTTCGCCGAGTTGCCCAAGACCATCAGCGGCAAGATCCGCCGCGTTGAACTGCGCCAGCGCGAAGAGGCGCGGGCGCTGCCGGCGGTGGCGGGCGAGCGCGAGTACTTCGACGACGAACTGCGCAGCTGAGAGCTTCAGTCGTCCAGAAGCGGCAGCACCTCGTGCCGCAGCGCGCCGCGCGCCTGCTCGTAGTCGGGCAGTGCGGTGCGCACCACGTCCCAGAAGGCGGGCGAGTGGTTCATCTCGCGCAGGTGCGCGAGCTCGTGCGTGACCACGTAGTCGATCACCGGCAGCGCAAAGTGCACCAGCCGCCAGTTCAGGCGGATGGAGCCGTCGGCGCTGGCGCTGCCCCAGCGTGTGCTGGCCGAGCTGAGCGCCAGGCGCGTCATGCGCACGCCCAGCCGGGTGGCGAACAGGCCGCAGCGCTCTTCGAAGATGCGGCGCGCCTGGCGCTGCAGCCAGCTCTGCACGACGTCGCGGATCTGCTCCGGCGCCGCGTGCTGCGGCAAGCCCAGGTGCAGCGTGAGGCGCGGCACGCCGGGCAGCGCGGTGGCGTCGGTGTGCAGCACGGCGCCAGTGGTGCGGGCATCGAGCACCAGGATCACCGGCTCGCCGAGAAAGGGCACCTGGCCGCCCTCGCGCCACTCCACGCGATTGGCCTGCACACGCGCGGCGCGCTCGCGCTGCTCCTGCAGCTTGCGCAGGATCCAGGCCGACTTCTCGCGCAGCGCGGACTCGATCTCGCCCTGGCCCAGCCAGCGCGGCGCGCTCACCGTCAGGCCTTCGGGGCCGACGACAAAGCCGATGCTGCGGCGGCGCGACTGGCGCAGCTCGTAGGCCACGCGGTGGCCGGCGAGCAGCGCTTCGCGGTGGGCGCGGGGGTGGCGGTGCACCGGCGGATCAACCGGCAGGGCCGGGGGCGCGGCCTGCGCGGCAGGCGGCGCCACGGGCACCGGGCGTGCCGCAACAGGGGCCGCCATGGGGGCCGCGGTCGCCGGCGGTGCCTCGTCGAACAGCGACAGCTGTTCGGGCGGTACGTTCGCAGCAAAGGCGGCCGGGCCTGATGGCATGGCCGCGGATTCTAGGAGCGGGGCGACGACGGCGCCGCGGCCGTCGTGTAGGCCTCGGGGTCGAGCCGACGCATCTCGGCTTCGATCCAGGCCTCGACCTCGCGCATCAGCGCGTCGGGCTGGCGGCCGGTGCTGTCGATCGGCTTGCCGATGGACACGTCGACGATGCCCGGCCGCAGCAGGAAGCTCTTGCGCGGCCAGCAGCGCGCGCTGGTGGCCGCGATCGGCACGATCGGCACGCCGCTGGCAATGGCCAGCCGCGACGCGCCGTTCTTGTAGGTGCCCTGCCCGCCGCGTGGTGTGCGCGTGCCCTCGGGAAACATGATCACCCAGATGCCCTCGGCGGCCAGTCGCTTGCCCTGCTCGGCCACCTTGTTCCAGGCCTCGGCGCGCTTGCTGCGGTCGATGTGGATCATGTCGAGCCGGCCCATGGCCCAGCCGAAGAAGGGCACGTAGAGCAGCTCGCGCTTGAAGACGTAGGCCAGCGGGTGCGGCATCAGCGTCGGGTAGTAGAAGGTCTCCCAGGTGCTCTGGTGCTTGCAGGCCAGCACGACGGCACGGCGGTGCTCGGCGGCGGTGGGCAGGTGCTCCAGGCCCTGCACACGCGGCACGATGCCGCAGATGACGCGCGAGCCCCACATCGCCATGCGCAGCCAGCGCATCGTGGGCCAGTACAGGCGCTCGCCGCGGATGAAGATCGACAGCAGCAGCATCAGCAGCGCCCACGGCACCACCGTGGCGGCCATCCACAGCACGAAGAGCAGCGAACGCAAGGCCCAGACGAGCTTCATGCGCCCAGGGCCCTGAAGGCGCCGATGGCGGAATCGGGCTGGTGCTCGCGCTTGAGCAGGTGGTCGACGAAGCCCGACAGGCTGGCGTGCACGCGTGCGCCGGGCACCTGCGCCTGCAGGGCCTGCAGCGCCTCGGGCGTGAGATCGGCCGCACGGCCACTGCGCACGAGGTGGGGTTCGCAGCCGGCGTCGGCGGCAGCGATGAGATCGCGCGCGGTGTCGCCGACCATCGGCACCTGGGTGATGTCAACGCCGTAGCGACGCCCAATGTCCAGCATCAGCCCCGGCTTGGGCTTGCGGCAGGCACAGTCGTCTTCGGGGGTGTGCGGGCACAGGAACACGGCGTCGATGCGCCCGCCCACGAGCTGCAGCTGCCGGTTCATGTGCGCGTGCACGGCGTTGACGGCGCTCATGTCGATCATGCCGCGGCCGATGCCGCTCTGGTTGGTGGCCACGACCACGTGCCAGCCGGCGTGGTTGAGCCGCGCCAGGGCCTCCAGCGCGCCGGGCACCGGCACCCACTCCTCGGGCGCCGTGACGTGGCCTTCGCGGAATTGATTGAGCACGCCGTCGCGGCCGAGGATGACGAGCTTGACGCTGTGCATGGCCGCCGACTATGCCGCCAGGCGCGAGAGATCGGCCACGCGGTTCATCGCGCGCTGCAGCGCGCCGAGCAGCGCCAGGCGGTTGGCGCGCAGTGCGGCGTCGTCGGCGTTCACCATCACGCCGTCGAAGAAGGCGTCGACCGGGGCCTTCAGCGCCGCCAGGGCCTGCAGGCTGGCGGTGTGGTCGCCACGCTCGAAAGCGGCATCGGCGCCGGGCGCCACGGCGTGCAGCGCGGCATGCAGCGCGGCTTCGGCGGCCTCCTTCAGCAGCGCCGCGTCCACGCTGGCGGGCACGGCGGCGTCGGCCTTCTTCAGGATGTTGCTCACGCGCTTGTTGGCTGCGGCCAGCGCAGCGGCTTCGGGCAGCGCGGCGAAGGCGCGCACTGCAGACAGGCGGCGCGGGATGTCGCCCCAGCGGTCGGGGCGCAGCGCGATGACGGCATCGACTTCCTGCGCGCTGTAGCCCTGCTCGCGCAGCACGCCGACGAGGCGGTCGTAGAGGAAGTTCATCAGGTCGGCCGCGGCGTCGCCATGGCCGGCCGGGAACGCGGCGAAGGCCGTCTTCAGCAGCGCCGGCACGGCCAGCGGCAGATCGCGCTCGATCAGCATGCGGACCACGCCCAGCGCGTGGCGGCGCAGCGCAAACGGGTCCTTGTCGCCGGTGGGCTTCTCGCCGATGCCGAAGAGGCCGGCCAGGGTCTCGAGCTTGTCGGCCAGCGCCACCACGAGGCCGGCTGGCCCGGCGCTTTCGCGCGGCAGCGCGTCGCCCGCGAAGCGCGGCTTGTAGTGGTCTTCCACCGCCAGGGCCACGGCTTCGGTTTCGCCGTCGTGGCGGGCGTAGTAGCCGCCCATGATGCCCTGCAGCTCAGGGAACTCGCCGACCATGTCGGTCAGCAGGTCGGCCTTGGCCAGCAGCGCGGCGCGGTCGGCCTGCGCGGCCAACGACTCGCCGCTCAGTTCCAGGCCAATGGCCCGCGCGATGGCGCGCACGCGCTCCACGCGTTCGCCCTGGCTGCCGAGCTTGCCGTGGTAGACCACCCGGGCCAGTTGCGGGATGCGGCTCTCGAGCGTGCGCTTGCGGTCCTGGTCGAAGAAGAACTTGGCGTCGGCCAGGCGCGGCTTGACGACGCGCTCGTTGCCCTGCACCACGCGGCTGGCATCGGCCGGGCGGATGTTGCTCACCACCAGGAAGCGGTGCGTCAGGCGGCCCTGGTCGTCGAGCAGCGGGAAGTACTTCTGGTTGGCCTTCATCGTGAGGATGAGGCACTCCGGCGGCACCGCCAGGAACTCGACCGGGAACTCGCAGGTCAGCACGTTCGGCCGTTCCACCAGCGCCGTGACCTCGTCGAGCAGCGCGTCGTCGTCCACCGGCCGCGCGTTCTGCAGCGCGGCGGCGTGCTGCAGCTGGCGCACGATGTCGTCGCGGCGGTGCGCGAAGCCGGCGATCACGCTGCCTTGCTCGGCGAGCTGACGCTCGTAGTGGTCGGCGTCCTGCAGCACCACGGGGTCCATCGCGGCCTCGAAGCGGTGGCCGCGGGTCTGGCGGCCGGCCTGCAAGCCCAGGGCCTGCACGGGCACGACATCGGCGCCGTGCAGCGCCACCAGGCCGTGCGCCGGGCGAACGAAGTGCACGCTCGTCCAGCCGGGCTGGAAGTCGGCGCCAGTGCCCGACTCGAGCTGGTACTGCATCACCTTCGGGATCGGCAGCTTGGCGAGGGTCTCGTCAAGCGCCACCTGCAGGCCCGCGGCCAGCGTGGCGCCGGGCACGGTGCTGTCGAGAAACAGTGCTTCGGCTTTGCCATCGGGCGCGCGCTTGAGCGTCGGCACGGCGCTGGCGTCAGTGCCCAGGGCGGCCAGCTTCTTCAGCAGCGCGGGTGTGGGCGAGCCATCGGCTGCCAGGGCCACCGCCACCGGCATCAGCTTGACGGACTGCGCGCGGTCGGGCGCCACCGCGAGCACATGGCTCACGTGGGCCGCCAGCCGGCGCGGGCTGGCAAACACGTTCAGCGCCGAGTGCTCGGCGGCCAGGCCCTGGGCCTTGAGGCCGGCCAGCAGCACGGTGCCGAAGGCCTCGCCGAGCTTCTTCAGCGCCTTGGGCGGCAGCTCTTCGACGAACAGTTCGACGAGCAGGTTCTTCGTGGTGCTCGACATGCTCAGGCCGCCTTCTTCGCCAGCTGCGCCAGCACGTCGTCGGCCCAGCGCCGCGGCGCCATCGGGAAGCCCAGCCGCGCGCGGCTGTCGAGGTAGCTCTGCGCCACGCTGCGCGCCAGGTTGCGGATGCGGCCGATGTAGGCGGCGCGCTCGGTCACGCTGATGGCGCCGCGGGCATCGAGCAGGTTGAAGCAGTGGCCGGCCTTCAGCAGTTGCTCGTAGGCGGGCAAGGCCAGTTGCTGCGTCATGAGGTACTTCGACTGCTTCTCGTGCGCCACGAAGGCCGTGAGCAGGAAGTCGACATCGCTGTGCTCGAAGTTGTAGGTGCTCTGCTCGACCTCGTTCTGGTGGAACACGTCGCGGTAGAGCAGCTTCATGCCGTCGGGCGACTCGGTCCAGACCAGGTCGTAGACGTTCTCGACGCCCTGCAGGTACATGGCCAAGCGTTCCAGGCCGTAGGTGATCTCGCCGGTGATGGGCTTGCAGTCGATGCCGCCGACCTGCTGGAAGTAGGTGAACTGCGTCACCTCCATGCCGTTGAGCCAGACCTCCCAGCCCAGGCCCCAGCAACCCAGCGTCGGGTTCTCCCAGTCGTCCTCGACGAAGCGCACGTCGTTGGCCGTCAGGTCGAAGCCCAGCGCCTGCAAGCTGCCGAGGTAGAGCTCGAGGATGTTCGCCGGCGCCGGCTTCAGTACCACCTGGTACTGGTAGTAGTGCTGCAGGCGGTTGGGGTTCTCGCCGTAGCGGCCGTCTTTCGGGCGGCGGCTGGGCTGCACGTAGGCCGCCTTCCAGGGCTCGGGCCCGAGCGCGCGCAGAAAGGTGGCGGTGTGGCTGGTACCGGCGCCGACTTCCATGTCGTAGGGCTGCAGCAGGGCGCAGCCCTGGGCGTCCCAGTAGCTCTGGAGCTTGAGGATGATCTGCTGGAAGGTGAGCATGCGCAGCGTTCGGAAATGCAGCCCGGCAGTTTACGGGCGCCAGACGTGAAAACGCCGGGGCGGTGAGGCTCCGGCGTGGCAGTGCAAGCAGGGCGCCACTCGGGCGCCGGGGCTCACTCGGCGGCTTCGGGCGTGCCCTCGGCGGCCACCGGCTCGGGCCGGTCGACCAGCTCGACGAAAGCCATCGGCGCGTTGTCGCCGACGCGGAAACCCATCTTCAGGATGCGCGTGTAGCCGCCCGGGCGCGCGTTGTAGCGCGGGCCCAGCACGTTGAACAGCTTGGCGACGACGTCGCGGTCGCGCGTGCGGTTGAAGGCCAGGCGCCGGTTGGCCAGCGTGGCGGTCTTGCCGAGCGTGATCAGCGGCTCGACGACGGCGCGCAGTTCCTTGGCCTTGGGCAGCGTCGTCTTGATGGCCTCGTGCGTGATCAGCGAGTTCGCCATGTTGCGAAGCATCGCCAGTCGGTGCGAGGTGGTGCGGTTGAGTTTGCGGGGGCCGTTGCGGTGGCGCATGGTGCGTTCCTGTCTTTATTGAACCCCGGCCGGATCAGGTACCGGGGGTTGCACGGTGCGGCTGAACCAGAGGTTCAGCGCTTGTCGAGGCCCTGCGGGGGCCAGTTCTCCAGCCGCGCGCCGAGCGTGAGCCCGCGCGAAGCCAGCACTTCCTTGATCTCGTTCAGGCTCT
>JAIYDH010000295.1 GCA_027487585.1 Rubrivivax sp. | reverse complement strand
TCGGCCACGTCGAGCGCGCCGGTGGCATCGGCCTGGGCCAGGAAGACGGCCATCTGGGCATCGGAAAAGCGCGTCAGCAAATCGGCACCGCGCAGCGTGGGCGCGGTCAGGCGGATGAGTTCGGCCAGCACGGCATCGGTGGCATCGCTGCCGCGGCTTTCGGACAGCCGTGCGAAGCGGTCGACGTCGACCAGCAGCAGCGCCGCCCCCGTGCCGTAGCGCCGGGCGCGCGCCCATTCGCGACCGGCCAGTTCCAGGAACAAGGGCCGCGCCGCGCCCAAGGGGCTGTGCAAGCTGCCGCCAACCACGGCCGATGGGTCGGCGCGCTGCAGCAGCCGCTGCCAGGCCAGCGCCGCCGGCGCCACCGCGGCGGCCACGCCGACCAGCGCACCCAGCGGCGCGGCCCAGCCCGGCGAGCCCAGGCTGCGGTCAACGAACCAGGCCACCAGCGCCGCCAAGCCCGCCGCCGCCGCCGTCACGCCGGCCACGGCCCATGGCAGGGGCAGCCGCGAACTTGGCGCGGCCATGCTGGCCGGCGCCAAGGGGGCGGGCTGGGTGGGCTGAGAAGGGAGTGTCATCGAGAACAAAACGGCTTCTGCTATTCGACCACATCCGGCCCGGACTGAAACGCCCGAACTGCGAGGCTCTGCACGCTACGGCCGGTTTCGAGCGCCGACCCCGCATCCCGGGTGGGTGGTGCGGCGGCGCGCATAGACTTCCTGCCATGCCCGTGGACTCTTCTCGCCCGGCGGCCAAGTCGCCGCGTTCGCTCTCCGGCCTCGTGCCCTTCGTTCGGCCCTACCGCGGCATCGTCGTGCTCGCGGGGGTGTTCCTGGTGATGGCCGCCGTCAGCACGCTGGCCTTCCCCGTGGCGCTGAAGCAGCTCATCGACCAGGGCTTCATCGCCAGCGACCCGGCCGAGCGCGTGATGGCCATGCGCGGCCACTTCCTGGCCCTCTTTGGCGTGGCGCTGGCGCTCGGCGTGTTCTCGGCGCTGCGCTTCTATACCGTCAGCTGGCTCGGCGAGCGCATCACGGCCGACCTGCGCAACGCCGTCTACGCCCACGTGCTGAAGCAGAGCCCGGAGTTCTTCGAGAGCACGCGCACCGGCGAGGTGCTGTCGCGCCTGACCACCGACACCACGCTCGTGCAGACCGTGGTGGGCTCCAGCCTCAGCATGGGCCTGCGCAACATGGTGATGGGCGCGGGGGCGCTGATCGCGCTGATCGTCACCAACCCCTGGGTCATGACGCAGGTGCTGGGGCTGCTCGTGCTGGTGGTGCTGCCGAGCCTGTACTTCGGCCGCCGCGTGAGAAAGCTCAGTCGCGCCAGCCAGGATCGCGTGGCCGACAGCAGCGCCATCGCCGCCGAGGTGCTGAACGAGATTCCGGTGGTGCAGAGCCACGTGCAAGAGGGCCGCGAAGCAGAGCGCTTCAACCGCAGCACTGAAGAAGCCTTCATCACCGCGCGGCGCCGCACCACGGTGCGCGCGCTGCTGGTGGGCTTCATGATCACCGCCACTTTCGGCGCGCTGCTGTGGGGCCTGTACCAGGGCACGCAGGCGGTCGTCGACGGCCGCATCAGCGCCGGCCACCTGGGGCAGACGGTGGTGTTCGTGATCATCTTCGTCGGCGCCGTGGCGGTGCTGTCCGAGATCTACGGCGACCTGCTGCGCGCCGCCGGCGCCACCGAGCGGCTGATGGAGCTGCTGGCCACCTCATCGCCGGTGGCCGAGCCGGCGCAGGCGGTGGCGCTGCCGCCGGCGCGCCACGGCTCGTCGGTGTCGCTCGAGGGCGTGGGCTTCCACTACCCCTCGCGCCCACTGACAGCGGCGCTGGCGGAGTTCACGCTGCACGTGCGCGCCGGCGAAACGGTGGCGCTGGTCGGCCCCAGCGGCGCCGGCAAGAGCACGGTTTTCCAGCTGCTGCTGCGCTTTTATGACGCGCAGACCGGCACCGTGCGCCTCGATGGCGTGCCGGTGCGCGAGGCCCACTTGGCCGAGCTGCGCGGCCGCATCGGCCTGGTGCCGCAGGACAGCACGGTGTTCTCCACCAGCGCGCTCGAGAACATCCGCTACGGCCGCCCCGACGCCAGCGACGCCGAGGTGCACGCCGCCGCGAAGGCGGCCTTTGCCGACGACTTCATCCGCGCGCTGCCCGAGGGCTACGACACCTACCTGGGCGAGCGCGGCGTGCGCCTCTCAGGCGGCCAGCGCCAGCGCGTGGCGATCGCGCGGGCGATGCTGAAGAACCCGCCGCTGCTGCTGCTCGACGAAGCCACGAGCGCGCTCGATGCCGAGAGCGAGCGCGTCGTGCAGCAGGCGCTGGAGGCCGCGATGGCCGACCGCACGACGATCGTCATCGCGCACCGCCTGGCCACCGTGCTGAAGGCCGACCGCATCGTCGTCATGGACGCCGGCCGCATCGTCGACATCGGCACCCATGCCGAGCTGGTGGCGCGCGGCGGGCTGTATGCGCGGCTGGCGGCGATGCAGTTCGGCGCCGACGACGCCACCCACGCGCCCCACGAAACCCTGCTGGCTCCCGCAGCCCCTTGAGTGCCCCGATGAACAGGCCCATCCGATCGCAGTACGAAGACTTCATGCGCCATGTGGCCGAGCACGGCGTGGCCAAGACCGACCGCACCGGCACCGGCACCACCAGCGTGTTCGGCCACCAAATGCGCTTCGACCTGAACGAAGGCTTCCCGCTCGTCACGACCAAGAAGGTGCACCTGAAGAGCATCATCCTGGAGCTGCTGTGGTTTCTGCGCGGTGACAGCAACGTCAAGTGGCTGCAGGAGCGCGGCTGCACGATCTGGGACGAGTGGGCGCGTGACGACGGCGACCTGGGGCCCGTGTACGGCGTGCAGTGGCGCAGCTGGCCGACGCTGCAGGCCGACGGCACGCCGGGCCACATCGACCAGATCGCCGAGGTCGTGAAGCAGCTCAAGAGCAACCCCGACAGCCGCCGCATCATCGTCAGCGCCTGGAACGTGGCCGACCTGCCGAAGATGGCGCTGATGCCTTGCCATGCGTTCTTTCAGTTCTACGTGGCGCCCGGCGAATCGCCTGCGGCTCCGGGCAAGCTCTCGTGCCAGCTCTACCAGCGCAGCGCCGACATCTTTTTGGGCGTGCCCTTCAACATCGCGAGCTATGCGCTGCTCACGCACATGCTGGCGCAGCAGTGCGACCTGGCGGTGGGCGACTTCGTCTGGACGGGTGGCGATTGCCACATCTACAGCAACCACACCGAACAGGTGCGCACGCAACTCGCGCGCGCGCCCTACCCGTACCCGGTGCTGAACATCAAGCGCCGGCCGGCGAGCCTGTTCGACTACGTCTACGAGGACTTCGAGGTGCTGGAGTACCAGCACCACGCGGCCATCAAGGCGCCGGTGGCGGTATAGGGATTGGGTCGTGCTCTGTGCGTTGCGTTGCCGCGCGTCGCGGCACGTGGTGCATCGACAAACAGCCCGCTCTGCCGTTGTGCGAATTGGTTGTTGAGGCAACCCGGACGGTTCGCCCGTGGGCGCGGGTGGATTGGCGGCAGTCGAGGTTGTCGCGCATGCGAATACTTTTTCCGCTGCTCACGCATCATGCTTTTGAGCGCGAGCTTTGCGGCGCTGCGACGAGTTCAGAGCAGGCACGGTGGCCACGGGCGCCAACACGCAGCGCCGAGGTTGCTTGACCCGGTTGCGGTGCAGCGCCGAGCGAGGGAAGCGCAGCCACAAGCCGTGGCCAACGGTGAGTCAATCGACAGCAATGCAGCGATTGCTCACCCTCGACTCGTGGAAGTCGAGAACTCAAAGCAGTCACTCGGCTCTAGAGATCGCTCCACTCGGATGACCAGCACCGAACATTCAGTTGTGCTCCGGGCTAGCCGCAGCAGGCCGGCTCGGGCGCCAGTCCTTGACGTACAGCACGGCTTGATCACTAAGTTGAATGACACTGTGCCTAATCAAGGTTTTTTCGGCAACCTCGCCGTACTTCTTGATCTCGTCCAGCGCGATAAACGATTGCTTGAAAGACTTCGCGTACAACGAGACGAGGTGAGCTACCGAGTCATTGGAGATGTTCTTGAAGAGTACTGAATCATGGGCAATGACTGGAAGGTTAGTTGCATGGAACACTGCCAGGTCGAAGAGCACAAGGCCGAAGAAGGCTGTACCAGTCCCAGTGTCTTCAAAGACTTCAAACTTGTAGCTCGTATCGCTGAGAGTCAGACGAGGGCTCTTTCGATGTTCACCAGCGGCGTCGCGAACGATTTCATGCATGCCGTCGTTCACGCTCGTCTCAATTTCAACCAGGATCCGTTGCTTCTCTTCCGCGAGCGCCTCCTTTGCTAGCCGGAGCGTCCTTTCGTGCGCCTGCTCTAATTCAAACCCATCCCGACTCGCCCGGGCCCGTTGCAACGACAGCGAAACCCGGTAGACGTGATCCACCAGCGACTGAGGCTGCTGCACCGATCCCAGCGCTGAGGCCATTTCATTCTCAATAGCAGCAATGCTGCCATCGATGAGTCTCAACTCTTCGGAAAGATTCTTCTTAGACTCCTTCAACTGCTCCCGAAGTATGCTGGCAACACCATTATGGAAAGCTTCAACATCGGCCAAGCGTTCCACATTGATCGCGGGAAAGAATCGTTGCAGGTCCTGAAAGCTGTCGCCGCGCAGCGAGCGGCGCCCATCAAGATTGCGGTCGATTCGCTGCAGACGCCCCGCCACAATTAAGCGACGCTCGAGCAATTGATCCTTCCGTTCCTTGAGACCCAAGACTTCCTTGTTGATCACCGCACTCAGGCTGGTCGCATAGCTAGCGAGGTTACGGCGCACTTCGTCGAGGTCGCGCTCCAGGCTTTCAATCTGAACCTTTGCCTGTGTGTATCCTGTTTTGTTCACCTTGGGGATTAGCTGGCCCGAAGCAGCAGCCTTTACAAGCTTCAGGTTCGCATCTGCAATCCGAGTTGCTTCATCTCGCTCTCGAATTGGCTCGAATCTGTCGAACGTCTTGATCAGATTATCGATGCAGTCCTTCGCCCGCTGCTTCGGGGACGCGTGCAAGGGCGCATCCGGAATCAGGTTCTCCTTTCCCCACACTCGCAAGTGGAGACCGACCGCGGACCTGAACGTCTGTCCGACCTGCTGAAGTCCGTAGCCATGTTTCAAGAACGCGGTGAACTCTTCCAGCGACAATGCAGCAACGATCTCGTACGCCGCGTTGCAGGCATAGACGGTTTCAGGTGTCAGCGTCTCGCGCCGGAATCGATGGATTTCGCCATCGAAGTCGAATGCGAATTCATAGTGATGCGGGCCAAGCTCGTCAACTATGTCTTTGTTCCATGCCAATAGCGTTGACCCGCCAAACACAAAGTCTACCAGCATTAAGAGGGTCGATTTACCGATAGAGTTTGTGGCGTTGTCATCGCCTAGAACAGCATTGAGTCCCGGATGGAAAGTTACAACGCCAGTGCGGAATTTGTCGCAACGAATCTCACGCAGCATAGAGAACCTTTTCAGTCGTAAAGTCGACTGTGAGGCGATCAAGGACGTAAAGCACGTCCAATGCGAGCAAGAACTGGTCGATGCTCTCGAACTTATCGCCGACCTGCTCGTACAACGCCGCAACTGTCGTGGAAGCCGGACCAATCTTCAGCACATGCGTCAGATGTCCCAAAACAGAGGCAGACAACGGAACAACTTTGTTTGGCGTAATCATTCGAAAACCTCGCAGTTCTGAATGAAAAAAGAGGCCACCGCCTCAGCGGATTCCAAGGTATGGGCTCGTGCACGCGCATGTATCCACGCAACCAGGTTTGTGAACACCTGACCCTGCGAGAGTTGTTCCCGCTTCTGCATCACGTAGAACGACTTGACTTGAACAAAGATCAACTCTGTGCAACCAGGGTCGCTACGTTCAAGTTCTAGAAAAGCTGACTGGACATGTCGAAAGTAGTCCTGGACCGCGTTCCGAACCTTGCGCTTCGTTGTAGGAGGCATCGTTCCATCAAACTTGTGGTCAACAGATTTCGCTGTTAGCGCAAGTGCTACGCCGGAATCGATCTCGACGGCCGCGCTGTGCAGGTGAGCGACTACAGCGGAAATCTGCTTCTCCAGCGGGTACTGCGATGCAAGCGATCGCTGCCGCTCTTCCCGGAGCGCTTCTCGCTTGATCTCGTAGAGTTCGAGGTACTCTTCTTCAGTCCTGGGTTTATCGAACCTCCCATGACTGCTTTCGCAGAGCGGTATGAGGTTGTCGGGGTCATTTACGTCGGCACTCAGCCTTGGCACATTCGCGAGTACGACGAGTTCTTCGGGGTGTGGATTCAGCGGATAGATATGGGCTAACTCATAGGCCTTGTACCGGCGCTTCCCCTTCTCGTAGAACAAGGGCTTGTCGCAAAGGGGGCACCTCCCGGCCACCTGAGCAATCAGCGCTACCGTCTCAGCTTCGCTGTACTCGCGTCTTGCATTCGTCACGTACACCCTCCCTGTCGCGGCACCATAGGACCGATGCGGTCGATGCCTGAGTTGCATGCTAAGTCTGCAATCCAGGATAACGCGCGCTGCTGCAACGCGCGACCGGGGCAACTTCCGACTGTCATTGCCTAGTGGTCGGCCGCCGCCATAAAGGGTGTAGCGTGGAGCATCTCTGCTTACCTGCTGCAGGCCTCAGTACGGAGCCCGCTGCGCTCGGAAACGATCTTCGAGATGGCGCAAAGCGGCCACCCGCGACTGACCGGCCTCAGTCTTGAGTCACCATTCACCACGGACACCCCGCTCTAGCCACAAGCCTCCCCAGCTTCGCGATCTCCCCGAACTTGGCCACTGGCCAACGCTTCCGCTCGAAGCAAGGTCAGCACGCGCATGCGCAGACGCTGCAAGACTTGGTCGAGCGCTTGTTGTGCCCGATACCTTCAGCCGGCCCGATGTCCGGACCCTGGTGCGGATCGCTCGTTCCCGGGTCCACGAGGTCACGGACTGGTGAACCAAGTCTCGACACGGCGGTCCGGTGGCAGCGGACGGCTGTCCGCCAAAAAGGCATGCGGCCCCCTGGCGAGGGCCTTCTGCCAGACCTTGTCGTCGGCGAGCACCGGGCCGTCCGCGCCGATGAGCGCGCGGGTGAGATTCACGACCACCGTCGCGCCGGCCTTGACGTCAAGCTCGATGGGCCTTCCCCGCTCGCGGTCGTAGGGGTCGATGACATAACGCCCAGGTGGCACTGATAACAGCGCATGCGTGTTGCTGTCCATGCGGGGCGTCTGGCCAGGCTTTGGCGGGTGCTCGTCCTTCAACCAAGCCTCAGACGCCCACTCCATTCTGGCGCGCGTCTCGGCCGGCTGATCGGCTGGCCGCAACGGGAAACTCGTGCCGCGCGGAAGTCTGCGTACCCCGGATGTGTCATAGCTGTTCATGAAGGCGATGGCGCCCTGAGTGTCGGAGCGCCAGCCAGCCATGTCGGCTGCAGCAACCCATTGCGCACCCGGCACCGGGGCATGTGCCCGGGTCAGGCCGCGCTGGCCCAGCATGCCAGGCAGGGTGTAGGCAAAGTAGCGCTTGAGGTGCAGCTGCATGCCCCAGAGGCGACCGGCCTCGAACACGTCATCGGTGTAAGTCACCCGCAGCGCGTGCCACAACAGCCGCTGTGCAGTGCGGTCCCACATGGCTTCTTCGACCACCCAGCGCATGCGGGGGACGAGTCCGTAGGCGTTCGTCTCGGCGTCGTAGGGGCGCCAGCGGCTGAGCAGCACATGCCGGCGCTGCACCGGCACATCCAACGCGGCCACATGCGCGGCCACGTCACGCAGCTGCCAGGTCTGCCTCGACAGGCGCACCGGCAGCGCCCCGGCGTGGCCTTCCACATAGGTGGCGATCTGGCGGCAGAAGAAGGGCACGGCCGGCGCCACAGGCACAGGCAGGCTGATGCCCATGAACTTGGCCGAGCGGGGCAGACAGTATTCGTCGCTGGCTTCCACCACGACCTCGATGTCCTCAGCCGCCAGCGTGTCGGGCAGCGTGTCGCGCCGCACCTCCAGGTCGTATGCGTTGTACTGATTCGGGCCCCATGGCGCATCGCGCAACTGGGCCCGTGCGGTGGGCGCGGCCAGCATCAGCGCCAACAACATGCAGAAAAGCGGGCGGCAAGCGCGCAGAGCAAATGAAGTGGTCATTCGTCAGCAACCTTGGGCGGCAAGCATGAGGCTCGCAAGGCTAGCAGCCCCGTGGTGCGCAGTGACTGAGCCGCGACATCGCCCGCGAGAACGCCCTCGGCCATGCCGGGCTTGTCGCGGTGCAACTCGACGATGCGCTCCCCGACAGAAGCGGCTGCAGCGAGCCGGTAGACTCTGACTGACCGCTGCTGGCCGATGTGCTTGACCCGACCGTAGGCCCCGACTGCTTGCATTGAAGCACTCGGCAAGGGGTACGTTTTTCGGGGGCAAGGTCAAACCGCGCGGCCTGTGGCCAGGGCGCGGCAAAAGCGCCGGCTCATCGGTACAGGTCGGCGGCGTGTTTGGACAGCAGCGAATCGAACCGTGCGGCATCCAGGCACTCACGCACAGGCGCAAGGGTCGTCTCGTACGTGGGCATTTGGTTGGCGGCGAAGCTCGTGTGAGGCCAGTCCGAGCCCCAGACCATGTGCGGCCCGAACAGCCTCGCGGCGCGGCGGATCTGGGGCCACAGCTCCGGGTACGGGGCGGATGAACCGAGCCGGTACCAACCCGATAGCTTGATCCACGCCCCACCGCAGGCGAGTGCTTCTGCCGCAGCCCAAGCCGGGTGCGTATCGCTCACGCTGGCATCGAGGCCCGCCAAGTGATCGAGAACGAAGCACAGCCCGGTCTGCGCCTGCCACGCCACCAGTTGCGGCAACTCGTCGGCGCACACGTACCATTGAACATGCCAGCCGCGAGCGCGCAGCCGAGGCGCGATCCGCAGGAGATCAGACTTCACATCTCCGGAGTGGCCAGCCGGTGACACGAGGTTGAAGCGCACACCGCGCACACCCGCCGCATGCATGCGGTCCAGGTCATCGTCTGCAATGGTGGGATCGACCACCGCGACGCCCCGATGTCTGGCGTGCGCCGTCTCCAGCGCCTGAAGCATCACCGAGTTGTCAGTACCGTAGACGCTCGGTTGAACGAGCACCAGATGCCCGACGCCGTGCCGAAGCGCCAGCTGCTCGATCTCGAACAGCGGTCGATGCGCGGGTACGTAGTGGCCCGGCCGCACCGGCGCCTTGGCATCGAAGACATGGACATGGCAGTCCCAGCCCAAGCCGGGGGCCCGTGCGTGCGGCACGGCCGGTTCACTCACGCGTGATCTTGCGCTCGCGCACCACGGTGCCCCACTGGGCCTGTTGCGCCTTAAGAAACGCGGCGGCTTCGGCTTCGCCGCCGGCGAAGGCATCGCCACCCAGCGCGCGCACACGGCCTAGAACTTCGGGATCGGCCATGGCGCTTCGGATGGCCGCTGCCAGCTTGGCGCGCACCGCCAGCGGCACACCAGCCGGGGCAAGCACGGGGTTCCACTCGAGCACCTCGTATCCCTTGAGGCCTGCTTCCTCCATGGACGGCAGGTCGGGCAGTGCTCGCGATCGCCGCTTCGAAGTCACCGCCAGCGCACGCAAGCGGCCCGACTGGATGTGCCCGAGCGACGAGGCCACGTTGGCAAAGAACAGCGGCACCTGCCCGCCCATCACGTCGTTGAGGGCCGGCCCGCCGCCGCGGTAAGGGACATGGGTCAGGTCGACCTTGGCCAGTGCCTCGAACAACGCGCCCGCCAGGTGCTGCGCCGAGCCGTTGCCAGAAGACGCATAAGCCAGCGTGCCCGGTTTCGCCCGGGCCAGGCGCAGCACATCGGCCACGGTCTTGGCCTCGAAGCTCGGCGTGCACACCAGCACGTTCGGGTACAGCGCCAGCACCGCCAGAGGCGCGAAGCTCGTTGCAGGGTCGTAGGGCAGTTTGTCGAACAGCGCCGGGTTGACGGCGAACGACGAGGCGTCAAGCAGCAAGGTGGAGCCGTCGGGTGTGGCCCGCGCCACCTGCCCCGCGGCGATGGTGCCGCTGGCCCCGGGCTTGTTGTCGACCACCACCGGCTGGCCCAGCGCCTCGGCCACGCGTGGTGCGATCAGCCGTGCCATCACGTCGGCGCCGCCGCCGGCGGGGTAGCTGACCACCAACGTGATCGGCTTGCCGCCGGCGATGTCGGCAGCCGCTCGCGCGCGGCCCAGCGGAGCCGTGAGCAAGGCGGCACCTGCGGCCAGCACGCCGCGGCGGTTCGGGTTTCGGGGGCTTTGCATGGACATCCTCAAGTGATCGAGACCGTGTAATGAAAGGCGTTGGCATCGCCCAGCGTCGTGCGCCACTCGACACAACGGCCCGCCAGGTCGAAGGCCTGCCGTTGAACGCGTGCACAGGGATGACCGGCCGGCAAACGCAGGGCGCGCGCAGGTGCGACCCCGAGACTGCCGAAACCGATCGTGTCGACGGCGCGGTGCACGTGCACGCCACAGCGCTCGGCAAAGACCGGATACAACAGGTCACCCCAGCCGCCCGGGTCGCCCTCAGCGAGGGCCGAGAACAAGGGCAGCGGCAGCCAGATCTCTTCGTGCAGGGCGGGTTGCCCGCCGACCGAGCGAAGGCGCTTCAGCCTCAGGGCCTGCTCCCCAGGGCCGCACGCGAGCGCGCGCGCAATCTCGGCCGGGGCCGCCACCCTCTCGCGGGCGAGGATGCGTGACTTCGGCGCATCTGGGCCCGAGGCGCCGAAGCGAAAGAAGCGCAGCATCGGCGCCCCGCCCAGCCCCTGCCTGACAAACGTGCCGCGGCCATGGATGCGCTCGACCAGCCCCTGCTCGGCCAGCAAATCGAGGGCCCGACGCATGGTGCCCAGCGCGACGCCATGCTCGCTCGCCAGAGTCTGCTCGGCTGGTATCGCGCAACCCGGCGGCCACTCGCCTGCGACGATGCGCGCCCGCATGGCCGCGGCCAGCGCGGCATATCGACTCTGGCCGGGTTCAGACTCGACGACACGCAGGGCACACATGTCTACTCCTCTATAGGACTAGAGTTTCTGGTGCCCAGATGCAGTTGTCAAGCCGGGACTGACTGCTGTCGCGCCCCGCGATAACGGGCAGATCCTCGCGCGTGAGCGACGCCTTTACAGGGAACCTGGGTGCGGCTCGTCTCAAGGATCTCTGCGCGCAACGTCTGCTTGCTGCAAGAGACTGCGCGGGCAGGGGTTGCGGCAGGACCATGGACCCGAGCAAGGTGGGGCCGACCGCTTGAACTCACGCCGCAGCCCCCCCGCCCGCACAGGCCTTTGCCGCCGCGTTGCCGCGACTGAAGGCCTTGAACAAATGCCTCAGACCCCGAGGAACTCCGCCAGCGCCGCGTTGTCGCGCAACTCCGCGCTGGCGCCCTGCAGCACCACGCTGCCCTTTTGCAGCACCACGGCACGGTCGGCGTGCGCCAGCACCTTGCGGTAGTCGCGGTCGACGATGAGCGTGGCGATGCCGTCGGCCCGGATCTCGCCGATGACGCGCCAGATCTCGGCCACGATCAGCGGCGCCAGGCCCTCGGTGGCCTCGTCGAGGATGATCAGCTCGGGCTGCGTCATCAGCGCACGGCCGATCGACAGCAT
>JAIYDH010000330.1 GCA_027487585.1 Rubrivivax sp. | reverse complement strand
GCCGGCGTCGACTTGCTCCGCCCCGTGCTGACCATCTGGCGCAGCAGTCGTTCGACCACCTGCTCGATGTCGGCCTTGCGCTCGCGCAGGTAGTCGTCTTCCATCTCATCGAACTGCCGCGCCAGGACCTCCAGCTGCGCCGACAGCGCCCACTCGGCGTTGTAGTGCCGCTCCTCGATCCACAGCTTGGTCGCGTCGCTCAGCGTGTCGTCGTGCAGCAGCATCAGATGCACGTCAAGCAGTGCCGCCAGCTCGGGGGGCGCCTCGCCCGGCAAGTCGGCCTTGAGGGCGGAGATCTCGTCAGCGACATGGTCGCGCGCCACGCGCAGTCGGCTGATTTCATGCTCGACCTGATCGGCCGCCACGAAGTAATGCTCGACATCGACGCGGCTCGACGCGATCAGCACCGCGCGCCCGATGGCGACCCCGCGGGAGACGGGCAGACCGAAAATCTGGATGCTCATCGCCGCCCGCCGATCACCATGGGTCTACTCCCCTTCGCCGAAACGGCTGTCGATCAGCGCGCGCAGCGCGGCCATGGCCTCCGCCTCGTCGGGGCCCTCCACGTCGATGTCGACGGTGGCTCCCATGCCAGCGGCCAGCATCATCACGCCCATGATGCTCTTGGCGTTGACGCGCCGGCCGTTGCGCGCCAGGTGGATGTCGCTCTTGAAGCCGCCGGCCAGCTTCGTCAGCTTGGCCGAGGCACGCGCGTGCAAGCCGAGCTTATTGCTGATGGTGATGCTGGACTGGATCATGGGATGAGGCCAAGGGCGGCTGGTTCTGTCGGCGCGGTACAGCGACGTGCATGACACCCTGGCTCGCCCCTGCCACGGCGCGGGCCACCAGGTCGTCCAGCGGCATCGAGGCGTAGCAGAGCGTACGCCACAGCATCGGCACGTTGACCCCGGCCACGATGCGCGCACGCGGTCCGTCGATGGCCGCCAGCGCGGCGTTGCAGGGTGTGGCGCCGAACACGTCCACCAGCAGCAGCACTTCGTCGCCGCGCTCGAGCATTGGGGCCAGCGCTGCTCGCAAGGCCTGTTCGACTTCGTCGAGGCCGGCGCCCGCCGGCACGTCGACCGCCGTCAGGCGCTGCCCGGCATCGGGGTAGACATGCTGCGCCACCGCCTGCAGCGAACTTGCAAGCGGCGCGTGGGCGACGATGACGATCTGGGCCATGGTGCGTTCACCGCGCATTATCCGCATCGGTCGCGGGTCGGCGCATGCGCAGCAGGAACCACAGGTACGACGCCAGGCTGAAGCCGCCCAGCACCGCCATCGCGCCCCTGAATGCATCGACCTCGCCGAGGCCGGCGGCCTGCAGCCCGTCGACCATCAGGCCGACGCCCCACTGCACCGTGAACACACCCCCGAAGATGACGAGGTTGAAGGCCGAGAGGGCCCGGCCGGCCTGCTGCGTGGGGAACGCGGCGCCCACGGCCGGCTGGCTGACGGACACCGCCGTGCAGGCCACGCACCAGGCCGCCCAGTGCCAGGCGCCCGCGTCGCTGCCCAGCAGCACGTTGGCGCCAAGCAGCAGCAGCGCCGGCGGGATGCCCCAACGCATCAACCGCGGCGCCGACCACCCCGCGCGCACCAGCCGCGGCATCAACAAGCCCCAGGCCGCAAACGTGATCAGCATGCACAGGTTGATGAGGAACAGCCCCTCGGCTGCCTGGCCCGGCGTCTGCCCGCTCACCCGCGTGAGCCAAGGCCCGGCCCACAAGGCCTGCACGGCGATCATCCCGCCGTACAGGAAGAAGGCCAGCGGCGCCATGGCGACGAACAAGGGGTGGCGCACGATCACGGCGTAGCGCGTGCCAACGCCGGCCGAGTGGGTGACCACGTCGCGCGGCACGGCCAGCGCCAGCACGGCCATGCCCACCGCCAGCAAACCCGCCACGGCCCAGAACAGGCCGCGCCAGCCCAGCGCCGGCAACAGCCACTGCACCGGCAGCGTCGACGCCAGCATGCCCAGCGAGCCGGTCATCAGCAGCCACGAGTGCGCCCGCAACTGAGCCGCCGGTGAGAACAGTCGGCGGAACAGCGTCAGCGGCGCCATCAGGCAGGCCGCGACGCCCGCGCCGATGAGCGCCCGCGCGGCGATCAGGCCCGCCAGCGACCCGGCCATCGCAAAGGCGGCGCAGCCGAGCACGGCCAGCGCCAGCAGCGCCAGCAGCGTGCGCTTGGGCCCGAACCGGTCGAGCGCCCGCCCCAGCGGCAGCTGCAACGCGGCGAAGCCCACGAAGTAGGCGCCGGCCAGCAGCCCCAGGTCGCCCGCACCCAGGCCCAGCTCCTGGCTGAACACCGGCGCCAGCGTGGCGGTGACCGCGCGCAGCAGGGCCGACAGAAAGTAGGTGAAGGCGAAGGCCAGGAAGACCAGCGCCGCGACGCGGCGTGTGCTCAAGGCGGCACGCGCAGCGACTCGAAGTACGTGGCGGCCAGTTCGTCCGACACGCGCTGCCCCAGCACAGTGGCCTGGTAGACGCGCGTGCCATGCGTGAACAGCGCCAGCTGCATCTGCACCGGCTGGCCGTCGGGGCGCCGGCCGTCCAGCCGCAGGCGCCGGCTGCCCGGGTGCGGCGTCGCGCCGGGCACCACCAGCGCCGCCGCGCTCGCGGCGGCCGCCACGTTGCCGGCAGCGGCGCCCGCAAGCGCATCGAGCACCTCGCCGAGGCGCGCCGGGTCACCGAGCTCGGCGCTGGCCAGGCCCCAGGTCTGGCCGCCGGTGTCGCACGCCTTCAGCGACAGCTTCACGGGGCCGCCGGCGAGGCCGATGCGCCGCTCGTGCAGCGTCGGCTTGCAGGGGAAGAGCGCTTCGACGGCGCCATCGGCGCTGCGCATCTGGCGCCAGTCGTGCGACGGCGCGCAGGCCGGCAACCCGACCGCCAGCGCCAGGCAAGCGCCGGCCGATGCCCATGCGCGGCGGTTCGGGGCACGGGGCGAAGCGGGTCTGGGCACCGCCGGGATTATCGCGATCGCCCTCGTGCACCCGCGCCACAATGACCCGCATGGATGCATCGACCCTGCCGACCCCGGGCGCGCTCGACGGCGTGCGCGTGCTCGACCTCTCGCG
>JAIYDH010000350.1 GCA_027487585.1 Rubrivivax sp. | reverse complement strand
GGCGTGGACGCGTTCATCTGTCGATTGTAGGAAGCCCGTCAAGGGCGAGTCGCGCCGCGCGCATGAAGCATCTCACTCCCCTCGAAACCTGGTCGTTCCTGCAGGCACACCCCGACGCGCTGTTCGTCGACGTGCGCATGGAGATCGAATACCTCTACGTTGGCCACCCGCCCGGCGTGGTGCACATCGCCTGGTACGAATACCCCGAGATGCGGGCCGACGCCGAGGGCTTCGTGCGCCAGGTGCGGCGCGAGGGCGGACGCGAAGACCGGCCTGTGGTGCTGCTGTGCCGCTCGGGCAAGCGCACCATCGAAGCCGGCGAGGCGCTCGAGGCAGCCGGTTTCTCGGAGGTGGTGAACGTGCTGCACGGCTTCGAGGGCGAGCTCGACGAGCACTTCCAGCGCGGCCGCCTCAACGGCTGGCGCCACGACGGCCTGCCCTGGGAGCAGCTGTAGCAGCCCGCCAACAGGCCCAAGCCGAGCGGTAGCCGATGCCCCGAGAGCTTGCTGGCCCGTGGGCAACCGAGGGGAGGGCGTTCACATCACATCAGTGCAACACGACCGTTTGCTGCGCGGCGTCGGCAAAGCCAGCGATGTACTCGTCGAGCGACTCCTGGCTGGGCCCCTGCTGCACCAGTTGCTGCACGCCCCGCTCGAAGCGCTCGGCCAGGGCGCCCTGCAGGTAGATCTCCTTGCGTGCGAACTTGTCCACGATCTCGAAACCGCCCGCTGCGGTGCCGGGTTCGCGGCCGGGGGTGTCGAAACGCACGACCACGAAGCTGTCGGAGTTGTAGAGCATTTCCATGCGCTGCTACCTGGGGCGATGGAGCCTCGGTTTCAAGGCCCTCTGGTCAGGCCAAAGGCTTCACAAGCTCTCAGCGCCAGGTCAGCGTCTCGCGCCAGATCTCGACCCCTGACTCGGCATCGGGGCCGGCATGGCGCCACGCGGCGCGCAGCGGCAGGTGGCGGGCGGCGGGGTCGAGCCAGATGCTCACCTCGGTGTCCCAGGCCCGCCTTGGATCACGCCGCAACGCCAGCGCCGGCTGGTCGGCGCCTTCGGCCCGCGGCAGGGACTCCAGGCCGACGGCGACGAAGGTCCAGACATCGGCGTCACCGCGCGGGCCGACCACCCACATCGACACCTCGGCACCGGGCTCGCGCAGCGCCGGGTCGGCGTCGACGATCGCGGCCAGCTGCAGCAGCCAGCTCAGCCGGTCCTGCACCCCTGGCGGCAGGGGCAGTTCGACGGCCGGACCGCTGAAGCTGATGCGGCCGCCGCCGGCCTCGCGCTGGAAGTTCACCGCGCGCTGGTCGCGGCCCCGGCGGCCCTCGACAAAGCGCAGCGGCTCCAGGCCCATCGGGCCGGGGCGGCCCTCGCTGCGCAGGTGGCCGACCTCGCGGCCGAGCACCCGGGTCAGCTGGCTCAGCTGGTAGCTGTCGGGGCCTGCCGCATAGCTCCAGGTGGCGCGGCCGGCCAAGGCGCCGCGGCGCAAGCGGAACTCGGCCTCGAAGGGCGGGGGCAGCGCAGCAGCGTAGAGGGGCACCGCCTCGGCCTGGACAGCGGCGGGTGCGGGGCTGGGCGGTGGCGCGGCAGGAGATGCTGCCGGCGTGCCCGGCTCGGCCCCTGGCTCGGGTGTGTTGCTGACGGCCGGGCCCCGTTCCTGCGGCGGTGCCGCCGGGCGGGTGGGTGCCGGCGCCAAGGCCGCCAGGCGGGGCCTGGGTAGCGCGTCGGCAGCCGGTTCAGGTGCCGGCTCGGCGGGCGTGGCCGCCACCGGCCGCGGCGGCACGATGGCGCGCACCGGGGTCGTCGCCAGCACGGTGGCCATCGGCGGCGCGGCCGACGACGCCGGCAGCCCCGGGCCGGCCCAGCGCAGCAGCAGCAGGCCGTGCACCAGCACCACGCCGGCCACCACCGCGGCCACCGGCCACCGGGGGAGGGCGGGTGCACCCCTACTCTTCGCAGAGGGCAAGTCAGGCGCGGCGCTCACCCCACAATAGTGCCACCCTACCCCCCTGTCGCATGAAGCTCGCCACCTTGATGGACGGTTCGCGCAACGGCCAGCTGGCCGTGGTCTCGCGCGACCTCACGCTCGCCCACTTCGCCACCGGCATCGCCACCACGATGCAGCAGCTGCTCGACGACTGGAACTTCATCTCGCCGCAGCTCGAAGACCTGTCGGCCACGCTCAACGGCGGCAAGGCCCGCCACGCCTTCCCTTTCGAGCCCGCCCGCTGCCTGGCGCCGCTGCCGCGCCCGGTGGCCTGGTTGCGTGCCAGCGGCGCGGCGCTCGAGGCCGCTGCCGGTGGCGCGCTGGCGGGCGCCCGGCTGCCGCTGGTGGCCGACGCGGCCGACGCGCCCTTCGAACTGCTGCCGCAGCTGGCCGTGATCACCGGCGACGTGCCCCGAGGTGCCGACGCCGACACCGCGCTCGAGAGCCTGCGCCTGGTGCTGCTGGGCGCCGAGGCGCCGCAAGGCGCGGCCGATGCAGCGGCCTGGCGGCTGCACACGCACGCGCTGGCGGGCTTCGGCCCGGTGGCCGTGACGCCCGACGAGCTGGGCCCGGCCTGGCGCCAGGGGCGTTGCGACGGCCTGCTGCGCGTGCTGCGCCAAGGCCGCGAGTGGTGGCGCTTCGACACCGCCGGCGCCGCCGGCTTCGGCAGCCTGGTCGCCGCCGCGGCCCGGCGCCGCCCGCTGGCCGCCGGCACCTTGCTGGCGCAGAACCTGGGCCCCGAGGCGCATGGCGGCTTGGCGGCTGACGAAACCGTTCAAGGCGGCTCGGCGGGTGCCGAAACTGCTGCCATGGTCCTCCGTCTCGCCCCAGGCGACCGCCTGTCGATCGTGTTCGACACCGCCGCAGCCGATGCGCCGCTGGGCCAGTTCGCGCTGAGCGTCGACGCTCCGGCCGACGACACCCCCACCGCCTGACAGCCCGGCCATGAACGAGCTGCCGGCCTGGCTCAAGCACACCACGGTCTGGCTGCTGCTCGGGCTGATGTTGTTCCTGGGCGTGCAGGCCTGGCAGGCGCGCGAGCGCCAGACGCGCTTCAGCTTCGACGGCCAAACGGTGGAGATCCGTCGCGCCGCCGATGGCCACTACCACTGGATGGGCCGGCTGGCCGGCCGTGAGGTGGAGTTCCTCGTCGACACCGGCGCCACGCGCACGGCCATCCCCATGCGCCTGGCAGAGGAACTGGGCCTGCCCAGCGTCGGCACCACCCAGTCGGCCACCGCGGGCGGCACGGTGCAGGGCCAGGTGGTCGTCGGCGCGCTCGAGCTCGACGGTGGCGTGCGCGCCGAGCGCTTGAACCTTGTGGCGCTGCCGCAGCTGCAAGCACCGCTGCTGGGCATGGACGTGCTCGGCCGCCTGGCCTGGCGGCAGGACCGCGGCGTGCTGCGCATCGACCTGGGCGGGGCGCGCTGATGGCCGGCATGCCCGCCGCCAGCCGCCGCGCCCGCTGGACGCGCCTGTTCATCGGGGGGGCGGTGCTGGCCCTGATCACAGGCGCCGCTGCAGCCGAAGTCACGCGCTCGGTGCTGCCGGCCGTGGCCTCGCCCTCGCGGGCCAGCGCACCGGCGGCCCGCACCCTGTGCCCGCCGGCCTTGCCGCAGGCCAGCGCGGCCGAGCAGGCCGCCGCACCGCGCGACCGCGGCCTGCTCTGGCGCGCCACGCGCGACGGCCGCGTGCTGCATCTGTACGGCACGCTGCACGTCGGCAAGCCGCACTGGAAGAAGCTGGGCCCGCGCACCAGCGCCGCCCTGCGCGACAGCGACGTGCTGGCGCTGGAAATCGATCCGCTGGACCCGGCCCTCGGCGCCGCCATGGCCGAGCTGCCGTATCCGCGGCAGTTCTCGGCCGCGATGCGCGAGCGGCTTGACCTCGCCTTCCGCCGCGCCTGCATGGCCCCCGAGGCCCTGGCCGCCCTGCACCCCCTGCTGCAGCTGACAACGCTGACGGTGATGGAAGCCCGCTGGTTCGGCATGGACCCGGCCTACTCGGCCGAGCTCACGCTGGCCGGGCAGCCGCGCAACGGCAGCCGGCGGCTGGTGGCGCTCGAGACGCCAGCGCTGCAGATCCGCGCCCTCGTGCCTGCCGAAGAAGCCGAGGCCCAGGCGATGTTCGAGCAGGGTCTGGAGCAGCTCGAGAACCAGAGTGCACGCCGCGTGCTGCAGAAGCTGGCCACCGCCTGGGAAAAGGGCGACCTGACCACGCTGGAAGACACCCGCGCCTGGTGCGAATGCCAGCTCAACGACACCGACCGGGCGCTGATGGCGCGGCTGACCGAAGCCCGCAACGCCGCGCTGGCGGCCGGCATCGTGGCCCAGCACCGCGCCGGCAAGCGTGTGTTCGCGGCCGTGGGTGCGCTGCACATGGCCGGGCCGCAGTCGCTGCCCCGGCTGCTCGAACAGCAGGGCTTCAAGGTCGAGCGCATCAGGTTCTGATCGCACGCTGCTGGCGTACGATGCCCGCGCGGCCACCGCCGGCCGCGACAGCGCTGAAAGAGAACCTCGCGATGAACCCTGCGGCCGACTTCGCCCGCCACGTGCCGGGCTTCGACTTTCTGCAAGGCCTGCTCAAGAACGCCGGCGCCGGCCTGCCGAACGTCGGCCAGTGGATCGCGCCCACGCTCGACCCCGAAGAGCTCGACAAGCGCATCAAGGAGCTGAAGACGGTGCAGTTCTGGCTCGAGCAGAACGCCAAGCTGCTGGCCACCACCATCCAGGCGCTCGAGGTGCAGCGCATGACGCTGGCCACGCTGAAGGGCATGAACCTGCCGATGGCCGATCTGTCGGAGTCGCTGAAGATCCGCCCCTGGGCGACCGAGCCGGCCGCGGCGCCGGCGGTGCCTGCGGCGTCACCCAGCCCCGAGCCGGCGGCGCCCGCCGACGAGCCGCCAGCCGCGCCGCGGCGCAAGGCCGCCGCCAGGGCCGCGGCCGCGCCGGCGATGGTCGACCCGATGCAGTGGTGGGGCGCGCTGACGCAGCAGTTCACCGACCTCGCCGCGCAAGCCCTGAAGGACGGCACGCTCGACGGCGCCCGCACGCTGGCCACAGCCGCGGTGAAGCAGTCGGTGGACACCGCCACCGGCGCGTTCAAGGCAGCGGCCGGCCGGCCGGCGAAGGCCGCACGAGCGGCTGGCGCGACTGCCGCAGCCGGCACCAAGGCCGGAAAGACCACGCAAGCCAAGCCGGCGCCCGCGCGCCGCGCGCCGCGCAAGCGCTGAACCGCCGAGGCCCTGTCGCCCATGAGCGCCTTCCTCGTCGGCCACGCCACGCACCCTGATTGGCGCGCGGCCCTGGCGCTGGCCGCGGCGCAAGTCGAGGCGCGCCGCGCCGAGCACGAGGCCAGTGCCCGCGGGCCGATTTCGCTGGGCTTCGTCTACTTCACCGACCACTTTGCCGGCGACGCCGACGCGCTGGTGGCCGAGCTGCGCCGGCGCTGGCCCGGCGTGGCCTGGGTCGGCAGCGTCGGTGTCGGCGTGGCCGCGATGGGCGTGGAGTACTTCGACGAGCCGGCGCTGGTGCTCATGTTGGCAGCGCTGCCGGCCGGGCGCTTCGAGGTCTTCTCGGGCGCGCGCAAGCTGCAGCGTGTGCAGCCCTTCAGCGCGCTGGTGCACGCCGACCCGGCCACGCCCGACCTCACCGAGCTGATCGGCGAAATGAGTGACCG
>JAIYDH010000261.1 GCA_027487585.1 Rubrivivax sp. | reverse complement strand
CGGGCCAGCGTGTCGTTGCCCGTGCTCATGCGGAGGCCCTGCTCACTTCTTGTACATCTTGTCGGGGTCGACGAGCACCGGCTCGACGCTGTGCCACTCGCCGTCGCGGCCGAGCTTGCGGTAGAAGCAGCTGTGGCGGCCGGTGTGGCAAGCCACGCCGGGGTCGTGGCCGAGCTGCTGCACCTTCAGCAGGATGACGTCCTCGTCGCAGTCCATCCGGATCTCCTGCACCTGCTGCACGTGGCCCGATTCCTCGCCCTTGTGCCACAGCCGAGCGCGCGAGCGGCTCCAGTACACGGCCTGGCCACTGGCGCGCGTGGCGGCCAGGGCCTCGCGGTTCATCCAGGCGAACATCAGCACGTCGCCGCTGTCTGCTTCTTGGGCGATCACCGGCACCAGGCCGTTGGCGTCCCACTTCACTTTGTCGAGCCAATCCATGATGGGCGGCAGTCTAGCCGCGATGCTTCAGACGGGCGTGTCGTGCGTGGCCCCGGCAAAGCCGCGCTCGGCCGCCAACCACCCAAGCACGGGGATGGTGCCGGGCAGCACGGGCCGCACGTCCACCGGCAGCTGCTGCCAGGCCATGGCCTGGCCTTCGCGCATCTCGAACTCGCCAGCCCAGGCGAGCACCTTGCAGAAGTGCAGCCGCACGAGGGCATGCGGGTAGTCGAACATCTGCACCTGCCAGCGCTCGGCGCCGGCGATGGTGATGCCGAGCTCTTCGTGCAGCTCGCGCGCCAGGGCCTGCTCGACCGTCTCGCCGGGCTCGACCTTGCCACCCGGAAACTCCCAGTGGCCGGCGTACACCTTGCCCGCGGGCCGGCTGGTGACGAGGAAGGCGCCGTCGGGGCGGATCAGAACCCCCACGGCCACGTCTTGGGGGACTCGCTCAGCCATGCCGCGCCGAGTAGTCGCGTGCGAACTGCTGCGCCACGCGCCCGCTGCGGCTGCCGCGCTCCAGCGCCCACACCAGGCTCTCGGCGCGCGCGGCGGCCACGGCGGCCTCGGGCAGGCCAAAGGCGCGCAGCCACTGCGCCACGATGGCCAGGTACTCCGGCTGGCTGAACGGGTAGAAGCTGATCCACAGGCCGAAGCGCTCGGACAGCGAGATCTTCTCCTCCACCACCTCGCCCGGGTGCACCTCGCCGTCCTCGGTGTGCTGGTAGCTGAGGTTTTCCTTCATGTACTCGGGCAGCAGGTGGCGGCGGTTGCTGGTGGCGTAGATCAGCAGGTTGTCGCCGGCCTCGGCCACGCTGCCGTCGAGCACGCTCTTCAGCGCCTTGTAGCCGGGCTCGCCTTCGTCGAAGCTGAGATCGTCGCAGAACACGACGAAGCGCTCGGGCCGGCCGGCCACCAGCGCGATGAGGTCGGGCAGGTCCACCAGGTCGGCCTTGTCGATCTCCACCAGGCGCAGGCCGCGCGGCGCGTACTCGTTGAGGCAGGCCTTGATCAGGCTGCTCTTGCCGGTGCCGCGCGCGCCGGTAAGCAGCACGTTGTTGGCCATGCGGCCGGCCACGAACTGCTCGGTGTTGCGCACCAGGCGTTCCTTCTGCGGCTCGATCTCCTTCAGGTCGGCCAGGCGGATGCGCGCCACCTGGTGCACGGGTTCGAGCACACCCACCTGGCCCCGGCGGCGGTAGCGCCAGGCGATGGCAGCACCCCAGTCGGGCGGCGTGGCGGGATGCGGCAGCACCTGTTCCAGGCGCGCCAGCAGCGACTCGGCGCGGGTGAGCAGGGCCTCGACGGCAGAAGGCAGGGGAGCAGAGGCACTCATGGCGCAGAAGTCTACGGGGGCGGCAGGGCCACCACGGCATCGCCGGCGCAGGCGAACACGCGGTCTTGCGGGCCGCGGGGCAGCACGTGCATGCCGGTGAACTCGCCGAAGGCCGGCAGCACGCCGACCGCGGGGCCGAAGTGAAAGCAGGGCAGGCGCAGCCGCTGGTGCGCGCGTCCACCCAGCACCACGGCGGGGTGGGTGTGGCCGGCCAGCACGTAGCGCGGGCTGGGGCCGGAGGGCGTGTCGGACGGATTGGGGTGATGCGCCAGTGCCAGCCCGGGCAGGCCGGGCGCCGTCCAGGGCTCGTCGACGCAGGCCACGCGCCAGTCGGCGGGCGGGTCGCCGGCGTGGCCGTCGTGGTTGCCTCGCACCAGCGTGAGCGCCAGTGCCGGATGGCGCTCGCGCCAGCGGGCCACGGTGGCCAGCGTTTCGGCGCTGCGCCCGCGCGCGGCGTGCAGCAGGTCGCCGAGGAACACGATGCCCTGCACGCCGGCGCAGCGCGCCAGAGCCGCATCCAGCCGCGCCAGCGTGCCGGCCGTCGTGGCCTCGGGCACCGGCACGCCGAGCCGGCGAAAGCTCTGCGCCTTGCCGATGTGGGCGTCGGCCACCAGCAGCAACGCCGCCTCGGGCAGCCACAGTGCACGCTCGGGCAGCGGCACCAGCCGGGCGCCGCCGGCGTGGTGCTCGGGCGGCCTCACTGCACCAGGCGCGTCAGGGCGGGGTCGAGATGCTCCGTCGGCAGCCGCTTGAAGCCGCTGCGCGCGTAACGCTGCAAGCGGCCGATGACGAGCGCGGTGATGGCCGAGGCCAGCGCCTGCGCGTCCACCGTCGGCGTGGCCGAGCCCTGGGCCTCGGCCACGGCGCGCAGGCCCTGGCGCAGCTGGCTCTCGACGCGCTCGAAGAACTGGTTCATGCGGGCGTTGAGCCGCTCGTGCTCGAACACCAGCGCGTCGCCCACCATCACGCGAACCATGCCGGGGTTCTTCTCGCCGAACTGCAGCAGCACGGCCGCGATGCGGCGCACCTGCTGTGCGGGCTGCGTCTCTCGCTCGGTGATCTGGTTGACGAGCGTGAACACGCTGCTTTCGATGAACTCGATCAGCCCCTCGAACATCTGCGCCTTGCTGGCGAAGTGACGGTACAGCGCCGCCTCGGAGACATCGAGCTTCGCGGCCAGCGCCGCAGTGGTGATGCGTTCGGCGCCGGGCTGCTCGAGCATCTCGGCCAGCGTCTGCAGGATCTGCACGCGGCGCTCGCCGGGCTTGGGGCGCTTGCGTCCGGGTGCGGCCGGCGCGGCCTCGGCCTCGTCTGCGGCGGGTTCCGGTGGCAGGGCTTCGGGCAAGGCTGACATCGGTGGCAGGGCGGTGGCGGGCAGGCGGCGTTCGGGGCGCGGCGATTCTGGCACGCAGCCCCGGCGCCGCTTCTTGCAGGTAAACACCAAGCCACCTCCACGCCGCCACAATCCGCCGCCTGATGGCCGAGGCCGCTACCCCGTCGCTCACCCCGTCGCTCCTGCTCGCCGTCGCGCTGGCCGCGGGCGGCCTCGTGCTGCTGCTGATGCGCCTGTGGCAGCGGCGCCAGCGCTGGGCCCTGGCGCGCGAGCGCGCGCTGGCCGAGCGCTTTCGCGTCGAGCGCGACGACGCGCTGCGGGCCCAGGCCCAGGCCAGCCAGGCGCAGGCGGCCGCCGAGCGCAGCGCCGCAGCGCAGGCACGCTGGCTGGCCACCGCCAGCCACGATCTGCGCCAGCCGGCCCATGCGCTGGGCCTGTACCTGGGCGCGCTGCAGGCGCTGCCGGTGGCGCGCAGCGATGCCGAGCTGGCCGAGCTCGCCGGGCGCATGCGCGGCTCGCTGACGGCGCTGGAGGCGCTGCTGGCTGGCGCGCTCGATGTCTCGCGCATCGACGCCGGTGCGGTGGTGCCGCAGTGGGACACCGTGGCGCTGGCGCCCTTGCTGCGCCGCCTGGCCGACGAAGGGGCGCTGCCGGCCGAGGCCCGCGGGCTGCGCCTGTCGCTGCACATGGCCCCCAACCCGGACGGCGGCGACGCCCTCACCGTGACCGACCCGCAGCTGCTCGAGCGGCTGCTGCGCAACCTGCTGACCAACGCCGTCAAGTACACCCGCGACGGGGGCGTGCTGCTCGCCTGCCGGCTGCGGCGTTCGGAAAGCGGCCAGCGCCTGTGGCGCATCGAGGTCTGGGACAGCGGCGTCGGTATCGCCGAGGCTGACCAGGAGCGGGTGTTCGAAGAGTTCGAGCAGCTGGGTGCCAGCCCGGGCCAGGCTCAGGGTCAAGGTCTTGGCCTGGCCATCGTGCGGCGCCTGGCCACGCTGCTTCAGCTGCGCGTGGTGCTGCGCTCGCGGCCCGGGCGCGGCAGCGTGTTCTTCGTCGAGGGCCTGGTGCCGGCGGGCCATGCGCCGCGGGCCGTGGTGGCGCAGCGCCTGGCCGAGCGCAGCCTGCAGAGCCTGCGGGTGGCCGTGCTCGACGATGACGACGCCGTGCGCGACGCCACGCTGCGCCTGCTGGCGCGCTGGGGCGTGCAGGCGCAGGACGCGCTGCACTCTCCTGTGCCGCCCTCACCGCCCGATGCGCTGGTGGCCGATCTTCGCCTGCGCGGCGCCCACGCGGCGGGCGACGATGGCCCGGCCACGGTGGCGCGCCTGCAGCAGGCCTGGGGTGGGCCGCGGCCGGTGCTGTGGGTCAGCGCCGAGCCCTTGTCGAGCGCCTTGCGCGCCCAGCTGCCGCCGGGCGCGGTGGTGGAGACCAAGCCGCTGTCGCCGGCCCGGCTGCGCGCCTGGCTTCAGACGCTGGCGCCCGAGGCGTGATGCCGCACACTCCCAGCCCATGAAAGTGCTGATCGCCGACGACCATCCGCTGGTGCGCGACGCCCTCGCGCGCACCGTGAGCCGTGCGCGCCCCGAGGCGCAGCTGCTGCAGGCCGCGAGCCACGACGAGACCCTGGCGCTGCTCACGGCCGAGCGCCCGCCGCTGGCGCTGGTGGACCTGCACATGCCGGGCATGGACGGCACGCTGGCGCTGCGCCGGCTGCGCCTGGCCTCGCCGACGACGACGCTGCTGGTGGTGTCGGGCGACGACGATCCGGTGGTGATGCGTGCGGCGCTCGCCGCCGGTGCGGCGGGCTTCGTGCCCAAGAGCGAGCCGCCAGAGCGGCTCGAGCAGGCGCTGGCTCTGGTGCTGGCCGGCGGCACCTACCTGCCGCCGCAGGCCCTGGCCGACTTCCGCAACGGCGCCGCGCCCGCGCGCCCCGATCCGGGCGCGCTGACGCCGCGCCAGACCGATGTGCTGCACGGCCTGATGCGCGGCTTGCCGAACAAGTTGATCGCCCGCGAGCTCGGCCTCACCGAAGGCACGGTGAAGATCCACATCGCCGCCATCCTGCGCGCGCTGCAGGCGCGCAACCGCACCGAGGCGGTGGTGGTGGCGCGCGACCTGGGCATCGTGCCGCCGCGGCCGGGCTCATCGCTGTCCTGAACCCCGGCCGCTGAAGCTGGGGCCGGTGACGCTGACCAAACCCTGCAGGCGGGTCAGACCCCGCGCAAGAGGGCCTGCAGCGTGCGCACGCGACGGTCCACGTACACCGGCTTGCGGTGGCGGCGCGCGTTGGCGCTCTTGACGTGCGACACCGAGCTGCGCAGCCAGCGCTGCATCCACACCGTGCCCATGCCGATGCGGCGGGCCGCTTTCTGGTGCACCAGCGTGTCTTCCACCAGCACGCAACGCGAGGGCGGCACCTTCAGCCGCGCCGCCATGTGGCGCAGCATGCGTGCGTCGGGCTTGGGGCGCAGGTGACCGAACATCGCCATGTCCTCGACGGCGATGAGTCCGTCGAACAGGCGGCCGATGCCCAGCGCCTCGAGCACGCGCCGAGCGTACGCGGCAGGTGCGTTGGTGAAGATGAACTTGCGGCCCGGCAGCCGGGCCAGCGCCGCGATGTCGTGGGCATGGCCGCGCACCCGCGCCTCCAGCCCCGGCAGCCGGTGCGTGACGTGCAGAAAGTGCGCCGGCTTCACGCCGTGGTGCCGCACCAGGCCCAGCAGCGTCGCGCCGTACCACTGCCAGTAGCGGCGGCGCAGCTGCGTGGCGGCCTCGTCGTCGAGCCCGAGCTCATCGCGGATGTAGGCGTTCATCGACTCGTGCAGCTGCGGCATCGAGGCCGTGGCGGCGTCGTGCAGCGTGTCGTCCAGGTCAAACAGCCAGACGGTGTCGTGCGCGTGCCGGGCCATGCCGGGTGGCTTCAGAACAACCACAGCCGCCGCTTGCGCAGCGAACGCGGCTTGACCTGGCGGTTGGTGACCAGGCCCTGCAGCAACTGCTCGATGCGCCTGGTGTCGAATCGCCAGCGTCGCATCACGGGGGGTGTGTCCAAGCCGACGCGTTGGCTGATCTCGAGCCGTTCTTGATCGGCGTTCCACGTGATCCAGAAATTGCGGCTGCGGCTGGACCTGCGCGCCGGCCAGGAGTAGCGGATGGCATCGCCCGCAAAACCCAGCGCCGCGCCGTTGGGCGCGCGCAGCCAGATGCGCACGTGCGGGCCCATGCGCGGCCGTGTCTCGACCAACTCGACCCTCAGCCGCAAGGCTTCGGGCAGTGCGGCATTGGCCTGCTCCACGCGCTGCCAGAGATCGCTGATGATGCGCGCAGGGTCGGCTGCTTCCGCGGCCCGTCGAGGCGCGGGCTCGACCACTTTCGTGCGGCGCTTCAGTTCCTTCTCGATCCAGGACACGGCAGGCCCACTGGCTCAGTACGAACGGATCATCGTGCCGTAGGCCTGATCGGTGAGGATCTCCAGCAGCATCGCATGCGGCACCCGCCCGTCGACCACGTGCACGGCGTTGACGCCGCTCTTGGCCGCGTCAATGGCGCCGGCCAGCTTGGGCAGCATGCCGCCGCTGATGGTGCCGTCGGCGATGAGCTCGTCGATCTGCCGCGCGGTGAGCTCCGTCAGCAGCTCGCCAGCCTTGTTGAGCACGCCGCGGATGTTGGTCAGCATCACCAGCTTCTCGGCCTTCAGCACCGTCGCCAGCTTGGCGGCCACGAGGTCGGCGTTGATGTTGTAGCTCTCGTTGGCCTCGCCGAAGCCGATGGGGCTGACGACGGGGATGAACTGGTCGTCCTGCAGCGCCTTCACCACGCTGGGATCGATGGAGGTGATCTCGCCGACCTGGCCGATGTCGTGCTCCTTGGTCGGGTCGTCCTTGTCAGCCATCTTCATCTTGCGGGCGCGGATCATGCCGCCGTCGCGGCCGGTCAGGCCCACGGCCTTGCCACCGGCGGCGTTGATGAGGCCGACGATGTCTTGCTGCACCTCGCCGCCGAGCACCCACTCGACGACCTCCATCGTTTCTTCATCGGTGACGCGCATGCCCTGGATGAACGTGCCCTTCTTGCCGATCTTGGCCAGCGCGTCATCGATCTGCGGGCCGCCACCATGCACCACGATGGGGTTCATGCCCACCAGCTTGAGCAGCACCACGTCCTCGGCGAAGTCCTGCTGCAGCGCCGGGTCGGTCATGGCGTTGCCGCCGTACTTGATGACCAGCGTCTTGCCGTGGAAGCGGCGGATGTAGGGCAGGGCCTGCGCCAGGATCTCGGCCTGGTCGCGCGGGGTGATGTGCGAGAGATCGTGTGACACGTTCGGGACAGGGGTGTCGTCAGGGCTGGCCATGGCGGGGCGGGACATGCGGTAAGGTGGCGACATTGTAGGAAGCCCGCTCTTGGTTCCTGACACTGGAGACGATTCATGAAGCAATGGCTCACGTTCACGGCGGCGCTGCTCTCGGCGGCCGTGGTGCAGGCGCAGGCCCCCACGGCCAGCGGCGAGATCACCAAGCTCGACAAGGCGGCGGCGCGCGTCACGCTCAAGCATGGCGAGATCAAGAACCTCGACATGCCGCCCATGACGATGGTGTTCCGCGTGGCCGACGCCAAGCTGCTAGACGGCCTGGCCGTGGGCCAGCGCATCGGCTTCACGGCCGAGCGCATCAACGGGCAGTACACCGTCACCTCGGTGACCAAGGCGCCATGATGAGCACCCTCGCCACGACGAACCGCCGCGTGCTGCTGGCGGCGCGCCCGGTGGGCTTGCCCACGGCCGCGAACTGGACTTTTTCTGATGCCCCGCTGGCCGATCTGGCCGAAGGCGAGTTGCGCGTGCGCGTCTCCGCCATCAGCCTGGACCCGGCCATGCGCGGCTGGATGAACGAGGGCAAGAGCTACATCGCGCCGGTGGGCATCGGCGAGGTCATGCGCGCCGGCGGCGTGGGCGTGGTCGAGGCCTCGCGCCACCCGGGCTATGCCGTGGGCGATGCCGTCAGTGGCAGCACCGGCGTGCAGACACACTGGACGGTGGCGCCCGAGCGCGACCGCGGCCACGGCCTGGGGAAGATCGACCTGCGCCTGGGCACGCCCACGCAGTGGCTCAACGTGCTGGGCATGCCGGGCATGACGGCCTACTTCGGGCTGATGGACGTGGGCCTGCCGAACCTCACCAAGCCAGCGGGCGAGACCCTCGTCGTCTCGGGTGCTGCCGGTGCCGTGGGCCAGACGGTGGGGCAGCTGGCCAAGCTGAAGGGCCTGCGCGTGGTCGGCATCGCCGGCGGCGCGGCCAAGTGCGACTGGGTCGTCAAGGAACTCGGCTTCGACGCCTGCATCGACTACAAGGCCGGCCCGTCTGCCGTGCGCGACGGCCTGAAGGAGCACTGCCCGCAGGGCGTGGACATCTACTTCGACAACGTCGGCGGCGACATCCTCGACACCGTGCTGGCGCGCATCAACCGCCGCGCGCGCATCGTCATCTGCGGCGCCATCAGCCAGTACAACAACACCACGCCGGTGCAGGGCCCGAAGAACTACCTCAGCCTGCTCGTCAACCGTGCCCGCATGGAAGGCATGGTGGTGTTCGACTACGCCGACCGCTACCACCTGGCCGTGGCCGAGATGGCCGGCTACCTGAAGGACGGCCGCATGAAGAGCCGCGAAGACGTGGCCACGGGGGGTGTGGATGCGTTCCCGGCGACGCTGAACAAGCTGTTCAGTGGCGAGAACTTTGGCAAGCTGGTGCTCAGCCTGGAGGGTTGAGCGGGGGTCGCCTGGCGATCCTGGCAGCGACCGCGGTCAGCTCGGCGCGACCCTTCGCCCCACCCTCCGTTCGGGCTGAGCCTGTCGAAGCCCTTTGCTGAGCATCGCGCGTCGCGGCAGGCGGTACACGGTGCCGGCGCTAGGTGTGGCGGTCGGTGCTGCGCACCGCCTCCCCTCCGCTGCTCGCCTTGAGGGCGCACGGCAAAACTCGCTACGCGGGCTGCGCCCGCTGCGCTCAGACACTTGCCGTGAGTCAGTTTACGAAGCGCGCTGCGCGCGCCGCCCTCAAGACTGCGCTGCTCGGCGCCCCACATAGCGCCCGCACCGCGCACCGCCTGCCGCTCTGTGAGGCGTTGTGGTGTTCGGTCCAAAACCAAACCCCGG
>JAIYDH010000112.1 GCA_027487585.1 Rubrivivax sp. | reverse complement strand
TGCCCTACCTGAACGACTTCCAGGTCGTCGTCGTGCACGAGCCCTATGGCGTGACGGCGCACATCCTGCCCTGGAACTACCCGGCGCAGATGTTCGGCCGCTCGGTCGTGCCGGCGCTGGCCACGGGTAACGCCGCCGTGCTCAAGCCCAGCGAAGACGCCTGCATGACGCCGCTGGCCTTGTGCGGCATCGCCAAGGAAGCCGGCCTGCCGGACGGCGCGCTCAACGTCGTCTGCGGCCTGGGCGAAGAAGCCGGCGACGCGCTGACGCACCACCCGGACATCGACTTCGTCACCTTCACCGGCAGCCCCGAGGTCGGCACGATCGTGCAGAAGGCCGCCGCCGAGCGCACGCTGAAGTGCGTGCTCGAGCTCGGCGGCAAGAGCCCGCACCTGGTGTTCGAAGACGCCGATCTCGAGCGCGCCGCCACCTTCGTGATCAAGGCCATCACGCAGAACGCCGGCCAGACCTGCAGCGCCGGCAGCCGGCTGCTGGTGCAGCGGAGCATCTACGAACGTTTCGTGGCGATGGTGGCCGAGCGCTTCGCCCACACCCGCGCTGGCACGCCCGAGCAAGACCGCGACTGTGGCCCGCTGATCAACCGCGCCCAGCAGCAGCGGGTGCAGGGCTTCATCGACCGCGCCCGCGCCAGCGGCCTGCCGGTACTGGCGCAGGGCCGCGTCGCCGACGGCGTGCACCCCGGCGGCTACTACGTGGCGCCCACGCTCTTCGGCCCGGTGCCGCGCCAGCACGAACTGGCCTGCGACGAGGTCTTCGGCCCGGTGCTGAGTGCCATGCCCTTCGAGGACGAGGCCGATGCCATCGCGCAGGCCAACGCCACCGACTACGGCCTGATCGCTGCCGTGTGGACACGCGACGGCGGCCGCCAGACCCGCGTGGCACGTGCCATGCATTGCGGGCAGGTCTACATCAACGCCTATGGTGCGGGCGGCGGCGTGGAGCTGCCGTTTGGTGGCGTCAAGCGCAGCGGCCACGGCCGCGAGAAGGGGTTTCTCGCCTTGCAGGAGTTCTGCACCGTGAAGACCATCGTGCAGTACCACGGGCTGTGAACCCGCAGCGCCCTCCAGGAGACAAGCCATGAGACTGCAGAACAAGATCGCCATCGTCACCGGCGCCGCCAGCGGCTTTGGCGAAGGCATCGCGCGCCTCTTCGCGGCCGAAGGTGCCAAGGTGGTGTTGGCCGACATCAACGGCGCCGGCGCGCAGGCCGTGGCCGCGAGCATCGGTGCGCCGTCGATGGCCCACACTTGCGACGTCACGCAGCGCAGCGACATCGAAGCCCTCGTGGCCGCCACCTGCAAGGCTTACGGCGGCCGCATCGACATCGTCGTCAACAACGCCGGCTGGACGCACCGGAACGGCCCGCTGCTCGATGTCGACGAAGCCACCTTCGACAAGGTGTACGCCATCAACGTGAAGAGCATCTTCCACATGGTGCACGCGGTGGTGCCGCTGATGCGCCAGCAAAAGAGCGGCGTCATCCTCAACGTCGGCAGCACCGCCGGCATGCGGCCGCGGCCGGGGCTCACTTGGTACAACAGTTCCAAGGGCGCCGTGAACCTGATGAGCAAGTCCCTCGCGGTCGAGCTGGGCCCCGACAACATCCGCGTCAACGCCATCTGCCCGGTGATGGGCGTGACGGGGTTGCTCGAGCAGTTCATGGGCATGCCCGACACGCCCGAGAACCGCAAGAAGTTCCTCGCCACCATTCCGCTCGGCCGGCTGTCGACGCCGCTGGACATCGCGAAGGCCGCGCTGTTTCTCGCCAGCGACGATGCCGAGTTCATCACCGGCGTGGAGTTTCCGGTGGACGGCGGGCGAACAGTCTGAGCGCCCCCAGGGCCGGGCCGCACCCAGCCCACCCCGTGAGGTCAAGGTGCCTGGTGAAGCCGGTTCACCTTGAGGGGCTTGGACGCACTCGCGAGCCCGGGCCGAAGTGGAGGCCGCCTTACAGGGAGGTGCTCGATGCCCTCGCTGCCACCGCCGTGCAGGCTCCTATCGCTGCGGCGCCGCTGGCAGTTGCACCGTCGCGCGGGTGCCGCCTTCGTCGGTGTGCTCCAGCCGAAGCGAGCCGCGCATCGCTGTGGCCAGCCGACGCACGAGCCGCAGTCCGATGCCGGCGGAGCGGTCGGCCAGATCCTGCGCCGCCCGCGCCGTGTCCAGGCCGATGCCGGTGTCCTCGATCACAAGCGCCACAGTCTCGTCCCGCTGCTCGATGTCGAGCGTCACGAGCCCTCCCTGCGGCGTGTGGCGGATGGCATTGCTCAGCAGGTTGGCCACGATCTGGCGCAGCCAGCGCGGGTCGGCCTGGGCTGCCAGCGATGGCGGGGGCGTGCGAGCCGCCCGCAGCACCACGCCCTGGCGCCACGCGGCGGCGCTGAAGCGCTCGACCATCTCCTGCACCACCGCGGCCAGCACCACCGTTTGTGGTGCGAGCGTGGCCTCGATCGACTCCAGCCGCGTCATGTCGAGCAGGTCGCTCAACAGGCGATGCAGGTCCTCGAGCTGGCGCAGCATCACCTGTGCCCGCGTGGCACTGCCCGCATCGCGCGACAGCAGCTCGGCGTGGCCGTTCAGCACGGCCAGCGGGGTGCGCAACTCGTGCGACAGCGAGGCCACGAGGTCGCGCTGCGCACCGATGACGCGATCGCGCTCGGCCAAGGCCTGCGCCAGATGCTCCTGCAGCCGGTTGACGTCTTCGGCCAGTTGCGCAACCTCAGCGGGCCCCTCGATGGCCGCGCGCCGTGTGGCGTCGCGCTCGGCGGCGGCCAGCCGCACAGTGGCTGCCAGCCGTTCCAGCGGCGTGCTCAGCCGCTCGGCGCTGCGGTTGGCATAGCGGCGCCGGAAGGCGAGCAGGAACAGCGGGACGTAGACCGCGGTCACCGTTGCGCTGATGGCAAAGAACACCGCCACCGTCGTCGCGGCGTCCGCGGTCGTCAACATGACGTTCGGCATGGAGAACGCGACCACGCGTTCCATGTCGAGCCGCAGCAGCAGCACCGACCAGTCCTCATCGGTCGTCGCGTGGCCGCCGATTGGCAGCCGGAGCGCGCCACCCTCGGGCAGCTGGGCCATTGCCTCCAGCCATGCCGCTGGCGCAGGGCCCAGCGGCTGGCCTGTGCTGGCGTCCAGCCGCTGTCCGTCGCGTACGATGCAGATCGCCTCGGCCAGCGGCACCTCGCGCCCGTCGAACAGCTTTGCGCGGCCGGATTCGGCGGTGTCGATGTGCATGTGCAGGCCGTAGGCCGCGATCCAGCGCACGAGCACCGGCCACTGCTCGGGCGTGGCCGCGCGCAGCACCGGCCTGAGCTCGCGCACCTCGAACTCGTCTAGCTGGTTAGGCAAGTTCACAGATTGCCAGGCCACCAGTCCCGCGATCAGCAGTCCGACCAGCGTGGCCGCCGTCAGAGCCATCGCCATGATGGGTCTGAGCTGTGCGCGCAGCACCTCGTCGCGGATGCTGGGCCGGGCGGCCGTGGCAGCCGAAGGTCGGGTTGCCGTCGCCACGGTCAGCGCCCCGACGGATGCAGCCGGTAGCCCACGCCGCGCACCGCCTCGATGGCGCGCACGACTTCGCTGTCGCGGCCCAGCCGCTCGCGCAGGCGCAGCACGCAGGTGTCCACCGCACGGTCCTCGCCGTCGTAGTCGCGTCCCCACACCTGCTGCAGCAGCCACTCGCGAGTGAGCACGCGCCCGCTGCCCCGCAGCAGGCAACACAGAAGCTCGAACTCGCGCGGCGACAGCGTGCAGCTGGCACCGCCGACGCGGACGAGCTGGCGCTGCAGGTCGACCTCGCAGTCCAGCACGCGCAGGACGTTGGCGTCGGCATCCTGCAGCGGCCCGATCGTCGGCCCTGTGGTCTCGCCCCGGGGCCCGTGGCGGCGCAGGAGTGCGGCCACGCGCGCCGTGAGCTCGCGCAGGCTGAAGGGTTTGACGACGTAATCGTCGGCGCCGAGTTCCAGGCCGGCCACGCGGTCGGCCTCGCTGTCGCGGGCGGTCAGCAGCAGGATGGGCCCGTTGAATCCGGCCGCGCGCAGCCGCCGGAGCACCTCCATGCCATTGAGCGCCGGCAGCATCACGTCGAGCAGCACCAGATCGGGCCGCCAGGCCAGGCACAGGGCCAGGCCCAGCTCGCCGTCGGCGGCTGTTCGCACCTCGTAGGCCAGCTGGCGCAGTTCGTCGCGCACCAACGTGGTGACCTCGGGCGAATCTTCGATGAGCGCGATTCTCGGCATGCGCCCATTCTGGCCGGCGGCACGCCGAAGCGGCGTGCCGCGTGACGCAGTCCAAACCGAGTCGCCACCGTGCCGTCACCGTCGCGAGACCGTCCCGTCACGCTGTTGCGACGGTGCGCCATTGCAGCGTGACCGTCGCCGCCGACGATGCCCTGCCGACGCCCCGATGCATCCGAACGGTGGCAACCCGCCGAGCCCGGCCGCTGGGGCGCCTCGCCGCCTTCGCATCCATCCAGGAGAACGACCATGCCGATCCCGTACCCACCCACCCCGGTGCCTGTGCCCGAGACCCCGATGCGGGCCCTCGCAAGCCTGCGGCGGCCTCGCATGCCGGCGCTGCTGGCAGCCGGCCTGCTGACCTGCCTGCTGGCTGCTTGCGGCGGTGGCGGTGGCGGCGGTGGCGGCGGTGGCGACGACACGGCCCTTCCGGGCACGCTGCTGAACACGACAGTGCTCAGCCAGGTCAGCGTGGGCCTCCTGCGCGACATCTTGGCGAACGACATCCCGGCCATGGCAGCGCTGCCGCCGGCCGAGCGCGAGGTGCTCACCGCCGAGGTGCAACAGTCCGTGCGGCTGGTGGCGTTCGAGTACGTCACCACCGGGCCTGCCGGCGACACCCGAACCGCCAGTGCACTGGCCATGCTGCCGGTGTCGCCCACCGCCGCGGCGGCCACGGTGGCCTATCTGCACGGCACCAGCACGAAGCGCAGCGAGATTCCCAGCGCCGGCGACTACGGCGAGAACGTGCCCGTGGCAGCGTTGTTCGCGGCGCGCGGGCGGCTGGTGGTCTTGCCCGACTACCTGGGGCTGGGCCGCTCGAACCTGCCCTATCACCCGTACCTGCACCGTGACAGCCTGGCCGCTGCGGCACGCGACGCCCTCACGGCCGCCGTGGAGCTGACGCGGCGGCAGTCGCTGGCCCTGGACGGGCAGCTGTTTGTCGTGGGCTACTCCGAGGGCGGCTTTGCTGCCGGGGCGTTGCAGCGGCGGCTGGCCCAGGCTCCACTGGCCACGCTGGCGCTGAGGCGCACGATGTCGATCGCGGGCCCGCTGGACCTGCCGGAAGCCGTGCGGATCACGCTGAGCACCGATCCGGCCAGCGGCCGTGACTCGAGTCGCTCGATCTACACCGCCTTCACGGCATGGGCCTACCAGCGTGTTTACGGCGACGTGTACGCCAGACCCGGCGACCTCTTCGAAGCGGCCTGGGCCAACGGCCTGGATGCCTTGTTCGACGGCACCAAGGGTGCCGATGTCATCGGTGCGGCCTTGCCGCCGAGCCCGCTGGCGCTGGTCCGGCCGGGCGTGCGTGCCGCGGTCCTGGACGGCAGCCATCCCCTTGCGGTGCGCGTCCTCGCCAACGACGTCATCGACCTCAATCCACTTGCGCCCCTGATCGCGTGCCACGGCACCGACGACGACACGGTGCCGTTCGCGGTGACGCAGGCCGCGCAGGCGCGGCTGGCCGCGCGTGGGGCTGTGCTCACGGTCGTGGCCCTGCCGGGGCAGGGCCACGACACCGCCTACGAGACCTGCCTCGTCCGCGCTGCGCAGGTGTTCCGCTAGCAGTTTGCGCAGCCGAGCCAGACAACCCCTTTTCCACCCCTTCTTGCCCCACTCACCCGTCCATCGAGGTCATCATGAAGCAGCAACGCCGAGACTCCATCGCCATCCTATGCACGCTTGCAATGTGCACCACTGCCGCCAACTCGGCGCCCCCGCGCGACTTCCACGCCGGCGCCTCGGTCGGCGCAGGCCTCATCCAGCCCGAAGGTCTGGACACGATCGACACCAGCCGCAGCACGTCGATTCGCGCTGGCGGCAGCCTGTTCGCGGGCCTGCGCCTCGGCGCGTTGCCGGTGGGCGATGGCATGCCGGTGCATGCCGAACTGGGTCTGTTCCGCATCGGCAGCCACCGCGTGACCTACAAGCTGCCCACAGGCAGTTCGGAGCTCACGGCAGCCGGCCAAGGAGCCTACCTCGCGGCGAAGCTGGACCTTTGGAACCCAGGCCGCTTCGGCGCTTTCGCGCGGCTTGGCGTGGCGCGCACCTCAGTGCGGGCCTCGACGCCAGTCGGCCAGCCCCCGGTCGCCATCTCTGGCCGCGGCAGCGGCCTGATGTGGGGCGTGGGCCTGCAGTACGGATTCGACAACGGACTGGCGCTGCGCGCCGACCTCACCGGGTACGAAAGGACGTCGCCGCGGTCGTCGGCCGGCGGGCCGAGCCTGGCCCTCGCGTACCGCTTCTGACCATCCCGGGCCGATACCCGATGCCGCGAAGCGTTCCCTCGAAACCACGGTGCCGGCATCGTGCCCGAGCATCGCTTGCCTGTCGGCGGCCCAACGGGGCCAGGCACTACAGCAGCACCACATCACGCATCGCCTGCCCCGTGGCCAGGCGGTCGAGGCCTCGGTTGATGTCGTCGAGCGCGAGCTGCTCGCCCATCAGCCGGTGCACCGGCAGCTGGCCGCGGCGGTACATCTCGATGTAGCGCGGCAGGTCGCGCGCGGGCACGCCCGAGCCGAGGTAGCTGCCGCGCAGCGTGCGCTCCTCGGCCACCATCTGCACGGGCGGCAGCGCGAAGCGCCGGTCCGGGTGTGGCAGGCCCGAGCTGATGGTGCTGCCGCCGCGCCGCGTGATGGCCCAGGCCAGCTCCATGGCGGTGATGGCGCCGGCCATCTCGAAGGCGTAGTCGACGCCACCGTTCGTGGCCGAGCGCACCTGTGCGGCGGCATCGGGGTCGCGCGCGTTCACGGTGAGCGTGGCACCCAGTTCGCGGGCCAGCGCGAGCTTGTCGTCCGACAGATCCACGGCCACGATCTCGCGCGCGCCGCTGGCCACCGCCGCCAACAGCGCCGAGAAGCCCACGCCGCCGAGTCCGACGACCGCAGCCGTGCTGCCCGCCGGCAGCCGCGCCGTGTTGAACACAGCCCCGGCGCCGGTGAGCACCGCGCAGCCGAAAAGGGCCGCCTCGGCGGGCGACAAGGACGCGTACACCCGCACGCACGAGCGCCGCGACACCACGCACTCTTCGGCGAAGCAGCTCACGCCGACGTGGTGGTTCAGCGGCTGCCCGTTCAGGCGCAGCCGCCGTGTGCCGCCCAGCAAGGTGCCGGCGCCGTTGCTGGCCGCGCCGGGTTCGCACAGCGAGGGCCGGCCTTCCTGGCAGGGCAGGCAGCCGCCGCAGCTGGGCATGAAGACCATCACCACGCGGTCGCCCACGGCCAGGTCGTGCACGCCAGGGCCGAGCTGCAGCACCTCGCCGGCCGACTCGTGGCCGATCACCATCGGCAGCGGCCGCGGCCGGTCGCCGTTGATCACCGACAGGTCGCTGTGGCACAGCCCTGCCGCCAGCACGCGCACGCGCACCTCGCCGGGGCCGGGATCGTCGAGCTCGATGTCGCGGATCTTCAACGGCCGGCTCTCGGCATACGGGGCGGGCAGGCCCATGGTCTCGAGCACGGCGGCGCGGATGGTCATGTCGGGTCTCCTGGTCGGCTTGTGGCCCGAGTCTAGGCAGGCTTGGCGCGGGCCGGTGGCAAGATGCTGTGCTGCGCTGCGCGCCCCACACCCATGAACACCGCACCCTCCACCGACGACCTCGCCAATTCGCTGGCCCACTGGCGCCAGTGGGTCGGCCGCAGCGAAAGCCGCCACGACACGGTGACCGCCGCGCCCCTGGCCGGCCTTGCTGCGCTGCTGGACCGCGACGATGCCGTGCCGGCCGCCGGCGAGGCGATGCCGCCGCTGGCGCACTGGCTGTACTTCCTGCCGCTGGCCCGCCAGGGCGAGATCGGCCCCGATGGCCATGCCCGCCGCGGCGGCCTGCTGCCGCCCGTGCCTTTGCCGCGCCGCATGTGGGCCGGCGGCCGCTTCGAGTTTCACCAGCCGCTGTGCGTGGGCGACGCGATCAGCCGCGATTCGCGCATCACGCGCGTCGACGCCAAGGCCGGCCGCAGCGGCACGCTGGTGTTCGTGACGGTGCGGCATCAGGTCTCGGGCCCGCGCGGCCTGGCCCTCACCGAAGAGCACGACATCGTCTACCGCGAGCTGCCCGCGCCCGGCACGCCGCTGCCGCCACCACAGCCCGCGCCCACTGACGCCGCTTTCGAGCGCGAGATCGTGCCCGATCCCGTGCTGCTGTTCCGCTACAGCGCGCTCACCTTCAACGGGCACCGCATCCACTACGACCGGGCCTACGTCACCGGCGTCGAGGGCTACCCGGGCCTCATCGTGCACGGCCCGTTGATCGCCACGCTGCTGCTCGATCTGCTGCGGCGAGAGCAGCCCGCCGCGCGCATCACGCGCTTCGCCTTCACCGCCGTGCGGCCGCTGTTCGATATCCACCGCTTCCACGTCTGCGGTCGCCGCCAGGCCGAAGGCCGCGTGGCGCTGTGGGCGCGCGACTTTGAAGGCGCGCTGGCCATGCAGGCCGAAGCCCACACCGAGTGAGGAGCAGGCCGCTCGACGGCATCACTGTGCCGGCCGCAAGCGGCACCATCGCGGCGGTGGGCGAGCACACCGGGCCGCGGCGCGCTCAGTGGTGATGCGCGTGCGGCGCCCGCGGCGGCGGCTCGCCGCGCAACTCGGCCCGGGCCTGGCGCCACACGGTGCGTGCCGCAGTGAGTGCCAGCAGGCCCATCACCATGGCCACGATCAGGTCGGGCCAGGCGCTGCCAGTGCCGAACACGCCCAGCGCCGCGGCGATGACCGCCCCGTTGCCGATGGCGTCGTTGCGCGAGCACAGCCACACCGACTGCATCTGCGAGTCGCCGGTGCGGAACCGGTACAGCATCCAGGCCACGCCGACGTTGGCCAGCAGCGCGGCAAAGCCCACCACGCCCATCGTCAGCGCCTCGGGCGCGGCGCCGCTCCTAAGCCGCCACATGGCCTGGCCGAGCACGAACACGCCGAAGCCCGCCATGCAGGCGGCCTTGAGCAAGGCGGCCTTGGCGCGCACCGACAAGGCCATGCCCACGACCACGAGGGAGAGCGCGTAGTTCGCGGCGTCGCCGAAGAAGTCGATGCTGTCGGCCAGCAGCGACAGCGAGCCCGACGACCACGAGGCCGCAAGCTCGACGATGAACATCAGCGCGTTGACGACCAGCGCCACCCACAATGCACGGCGGTAGGCCGGGTCGACGGCGGGTTCCTTGTCGACGGGGCAACAGTGGGCTGACATGGCGTGAGGCGTCTCGGGTGCGAGACGCATGGTGCCACCGATCCCCCGCCGCCGTGGCGGTGGCTCAAGAAGCCACGATGACCGTCTCAGCCTCGACAGCGCCGCTGGCCACGGGCTGGGTGCCGGCCTTCGCGGCCCGCTCGCGCGCCGACCAGTCGAGGATCTCCAGCCGCCCGTCGGCGTGCTCCACCAGCGCGGTGAGGCTCTCGACCCAGTCGCCATCGTTGCAGTACAGCACGCCGTCGATCATGCGCATCTCGGCATGGTGGATGTGGCCGCAGACGACGCCGTGCACACCCTTGGCGCGGGCCTCGCGCGCCACGGCGGTTTCGAAGTCGCCGATGAAGCTGACGGCGCGCTTGACCTTCAGCTTGAGGTACTTGCTCAGGCTCCAGTACGGCAGGCCCAGGCGTGCCCGCAACGAATTGAAGTGGCGGTTCAGGCGCAGCGTCAACTCATAGGCCGAGTCGCCCACGTAGGCCAGCCACTTGGCGCACTGGATCACGCCGTCGAAGTAGTCGCCGTGGGTCACCCAGAGCTTGCGGCCATCGGCCAGTTCGTGGATGGCCTCATCGACGACATCGACGCCGCCGAAGTTGTGGTTCAGGTACTTGCGCGCGAACTCGTCGTGGTTGCCCGGCACGAACACCACCCGGGTGCCCTTGCGCGCCTTGCGCAGCAGCTTCTGCACGACGTCGTTGTGCGCCTGCGGCCAGTACCAGCTGCGGCGCAGCTGCCAGCCGTCGATGATGTCGCCCACCAGGTACAGCGTCTCGCACTCCACGGTGCGCAGAAAGTCCAGCAGCGCGGTGGCCTGGCAGCCGGGCGTGCCCAGGTGCACGTCGGAGATCCAAGCGGTGCGCACCGAGATGCGTTCGCCGCGGTCGCCGGGCTCGTCGTCCGGTGCAGGTGGCACGGGCTGGGCGGCGAGGGCGGCAATGTCATCACGGCGCATGCGGGCATGCTGAGCCCTGCCCACGACGCTGGCGTGACGCGCCTGCGTCAGGTGCATGACGCAGCCACCGGCGCAGGGGGGCTCGTGGCTTCGCGCAGGATGCGCTCCAGGATCTGCGGCACTTCGAACACGGCTGCGTTGCGATGCGCCCGCACGCGCTCGCGGTAGGCGGGCAACTCGGCCAGCAGGCGCGGCACGGCCTCGTTCACATCGGCAAAGCGCCGCAGCACCAGGCCCAGGCCGTGCTGCTGCACCCACTCGGTGTTCCAGCGTTCCTGCGGCATCGTCCAGGCGTTGCGCGTGGTGATGACGGGCAGGCCCTGCGACACCGCCTCGCTCAAAGAACCCGGGCCGGGCTTGCCGATGAAGAAGTCGCAGCGCCGCATCCAGCGCGCCACCTCGGCGGTGAAGCCCACCACCACGCGCGGGGCGCGCGCCGGCTGTGCCCGCAGGGCGGCGGCCAGCGCCTCGTTGCGGCCGCACATCAGCACCAGCGGCGTGTCGGGCAGGGCGCGGGCGATGCGCGTCATCACGTGCGAGCCGGTGCCGCCAAAGAGCACCAGGCCGGTGGGCGTGTGGGCATCGAGGCCGACCATCGCACGCTCGGCGATTCGAGCCGAGCTTCGGTCGCCCAGCGGCACGGCGTGGAACTCGGGCCGCAGCACCATGCCGTTGGCACGGTGCACGCGCCGCGGCGGCAGGCCAGCGGCCAGCGCCTGCTGCGCCGCGTGCTCGGTGCCGCACACCAGGTGCTGCGCCACCATGGGCTCCATCCAGAAGGCCGGGGGGTGATCGGCCATGTCCGTCATCACCGTCACGAAGGGCACGCCTGGGCGGGCCAACGCCAGGCTGTCGTGCAGCGCGCGGTTGAAGTTGGGCACCAGCGACACCACGAGGTCAGGTGCGGTGCGGCGCCAGTGCGCGGCCAGGCGTTGCACCAGGGTGTGGTGCGTCAGGCGGATGCCGGCTTGCAGCAGCTTCAGCTCCTGCGCCAGGCCGAGGGTGAAGCCGCTGGCCAAGCGTTTGTTGTACAGGTCCTCGGGCTCGAAGCCCAGCGTGCGGCGGAACAGGGCGGTGGGGTCGAGCACCTCGGTGAGGTTGACGCGCCGCACCGTCCACGGGCGGCCTTGCTCGCGCATCACCTGCTCCAGCGCCAGCGCCGCCGCGCGGTGGCCGCCGCCGGCGTTGAACCAGACGAGGTCGACACGGGGGGTGGCGTCCGGGCTCATGTCAGCCGCTGCAGGCCGGCAGCGTCATCAACGCCTGGCCCATGCGCACACGCGCACCCGGCTCCACGCCGTCGGCCAGAGCAAAGCCCGGGGGCGCGAAGACGATGATCGTGGAGCCGTGTTCGAACCAGCCGAGCTCCTCGCCCTTTTTCACCAGTGCGTGGCAGGGCAGCTCCGAAGGCCCGCCGTAGCGCAGGTGCAGCCTCAGGTTGAGGAAGTGCAGCCGAAGGCTGGCCACCAGGATGGCCGCCACCGGCACCACCGCCAGCCGGTGGCCCTCAGCACCACCACCCAGCCGCAGGTTCAGCACCGCGCGCTCGTTGCGGCAGAACAGCCGCTCGACGCGCTTCAGGGCAATCGGATTCACGTTCCAGGTGTCGCCGCTGATGTAGCGCACATGCTCGATCACGGCGTCGGCCGGCGCGTGGAAGCGGTGGTACATCGACGAGGTCAGGCGCAGAGTGAGGTAGCTACCGCCCTCCCAGGCCGCCGCTTCGGCCGCGCTGCCGAGCAGCTCGTGCAGCGGGTACGGCATGCCCTTGGCCTGCAGCACCTGGCCCTGCTGCACGCTGCCGCAGGCGCCGACGATGGCGTCGCAGGGGCTGGCCAGCACCTCGGAGCGGGTGTCGATGGGGCGTGCGCCGTCTTTCAGCTCGCGCGTGAACACCTCGTGCAGGCTGTTGAAGCGCGTCTTCTTGGCCTCGGTCAGGTCGAGGTCGGTGAACAGGCGCCACACCGCCACCGAGCACTTCACGAGCCAGGGCTGGCGCAGGCCACTGAACCAGCCCATGAAGTGCGTCAGCGCGTGGCGCGGCACGCGGTTGGTGAGCAGGAAGTTGAGGTCTTCCTGCAGCAGCAGTCTGTCGCGGAGTCGTCGTGTGGCGTTCATCGTGTT
>JAIYDH010000323.1 GCA_027487585.1 Rubrivivax sp. | reverse complement strand
GTCGGCACACGCGCCTACGGCATGGGCGCGGCGGCCGAAACCTACTTCGGCAAGCCGCTGGCGGCGCTGAACCTGGCCGAGGTGGCCATGATCGCCGGCCTGCCGCAGAACCCGATCTACGCCAACCCGTTTGCCAACGAGGCCGCGGCCGTGCGGCGCCAGCGCTGGGTGCTGCAGCGCATGCTGCGCACCGACAAGATCGACCAGGCCGCGCACGACGCCGCCGTGGCCACCAAGCTGACGTACCGCCGCACGCGCGGCCCCGACGTGCCGGCGCAGCACGTGGCCGAGATGGCGCGCCGCGCTGTCTTCGAGCAGCTGGGCGAGAAGGCCTACACCGAAGGCATCCGCGTCTTCACGAGCATCCGCGCCGACGAGCAGCGGGCCGCCCACGCCGCGCTGCGCAAGGCCCTGATCGCCCACGAACGCCGCCAGCCCTGGCGCGGCCCCGAAGACCAGGAGACGCTGCCCGCCGACCCCACCGAAGCCGAGCGTGCCGCCGGCCTGGCACTGCGCGACCAGCGCGACGACGACGACCTGCGCGTGGGCATCGTGATGACAGCCTCGGCGCGTGAGCTGCAGGTCAAGCTCGCCAGTGGCGACACCGTCACGGTGGCCGGCGAGGGCCTGCGCCTGGTGCGCGCGGCGTTGCAGCCACAGGCACCGGCGGCGCTGGCGGTGAAGCGCGGCGCGGTGCTGCGCCTGCAGGCCACGCCGGCACCCAAGGGCGCCGTCAGCTGGAGCGTGGTGCAGTGGCCCGAGGCCGACGGCGCCTACGTCTCGCTCGACCCCGCCACCGGCCGCGTGCGCGCGCTGGTGGGCGGCTTCAGCTTCAGCCGCGCCCCCTTCAACCGCGCCACGCAGGCGCGGCGGCAACCGGGCTCGAGCTTCAAGCCGTTTCTGTACGCCACCGCCTTTGAACACGGCGTGATGCCCGAGACCCTGGTCGACGACCTGCCGCTGCGCACCGACGACGGCGGCACGCCCAACTGGAACCCCGGCAACAGCGACGGCAAATTCGACGGCCCCATGACCGTGCGCGACGGCCTCGTGCGCAGCAAGAACCTGGTGAGCATCCGCATCCTGCAGCGCATCGGCCTGCCGGCGGCGCGCGAGGGCATCGCGCGCTTCGGCTTCGACATGAAGCGCCAGCCGGTCGACCTGACGCTGGCCCTGGGCACCGGCAGCGTCACGCCGATGGAGATGGCGGTGGCCTACGGCGTGTTCGCCAACGGCGGCCACAAGGTCGCGCCGGTGCTCATCGAACGCATCGTGGCCGCCGATGGCAAGGTCTTGTTCGAGGCCCCGCCCGCAGCGGCGCTGGACGAGGCCACACGCGTGGTGCCGCCGAGCACGGTGTTCCTGGCGAACTCGCTGATGCGCGACGTCACGGCGCGCGGCACGGCGGCGCGCGCGCAGGCCACGCTGCAGCGGAGCGATCTGTACGGCAAGACCGGCACCACCAACGACGCGGTCGACGCCTGGTTCGGCGGCTGGGCGCCGGGCGTGGTGGGCGTGGCCTGGATCGGCCACGACGAACCGAAGAGTCTGGGCGAGCGCGAAAGCGGCGGCGGCCTGGCGCTGCCGGTGTGGATCGAGGCCATGGCGCGTGCGCTGCGCGGCGTGCCGGTGCAGAGCCTGGAGCCGCCCGAGAGCGTGGTCTCGGTGGGCAACGACTGGCGCCTGTTCGAGTACGCCGGCGGCGGCTTCATCGGCGCCATCGGCAGCGTGGCCGAGGCCACCACGCCGGCCACCGCGGCGTCGGCACCCGCCAAAGCGGCCAGCCGCTGAACCTACCGAAGCCCCGCACCAGCGCCACCGTTCGGGCTGAACCAACGCCACCGTTCGGGCTGAACCAGCGCCACCGTTCGGGCTGAGCCTGTCGAAGCCCTGCACCGACACCACCGTTCGGGCTGAGCCTGTCGAAGCCCTGCGTGCCTGAACACGCCGCCGTCTCAAGGCAACTCGGGCGCGATCTGCGTGGCGTAGTCGGAGAGCTGGTCGAGCAACTCCTGCGCGCGCTCGTCGCCGCGCTCCAGCGCGGCATCGAACAACGCATCCACACGCTCCTGGAAGGCCGCCGCGCTGAGCGTGCCGCTGCCCCCCACCAGCCGCGCCACGCAGTGCGCCTGCCAGCGCACGCGCTCCTCAATGGCCAGCGTCTCGGGCCAGTTGCGCGCGCGCCAGCGAAACAGCAGCTCCTCCAGGCGCCCGTCGGCAAAGGCCACGCGGCCGCCTTGCACGCGCTCGGCCAGGGCCTGCGGCGACAGCGTGCGCAGCCGGTTCAGCGCGCGGCGGTCTTCGTCGCCGACGAAGCCGCCGTACAGGTCTTCATCGACATCGGGTGCAGCCTCGGCGGGCCGGGCATACACCTCGCGCCAGCGCGGCGCCACCGCCTCGGCCGCGGCTGCCGCCCGCGCCGCATGGCGCTCGATGAGCGCACGGTCGATGCCCCAGCGCGCCTCGGCCGGGCCCAGCACCGCCAGGTTGCCGATGACGACGGGGCTCTTGTTGACGTGGATGGTCTTGATCGGCAGCCGCGCCTCGCCTTCGGGCAGCGCGTCGGCGCGTGAAAACAGGCGGCGGCGCAACGTCTCGGCGTCGAGCCCTTCGAGCTCGGCGGGGTCGTGCGCCAGGTCCCAGACGATGAGCTCGTTCTTGTTGGTGGGGTGCGGCGCCAGCGGCCACACCACCGCCAGGCAGCCGCGCTCCACGCCGTAGCGGCCCGACAGGTGCACGAAAGGCTTGCCCTGGCCAACTTCGGCCCACACGGCATCCTTGCGGCGCAGCTTCAGGCAGAAGTCCCACAGGCGTGGCTGCGCGGCCTTCACCAGGCGCGCCAGCGCCACGGTGGCGCGCACGTCGGCCAGCGCATCGTGCGCCTGGCCGTGCTCGATGCCGTTGGCGCGCGTGAGGTCCTCGAGCTTGAAGGAGGGCCGGCCCTTCAGCTCGCCACTGTGGTGCCTGGGCCAGGCCATGCCCTCGGGGCGCAGCGACCAGCAGGTGCGCAGCACGTCGAGCAGGTCCCAGCGGCCGCAGCCGTTCTGCCACTCGCGCCCATACGGGTCGATCAGGTTGCGCCAGAACAGGAAGCGCGTGACCTCGTCGTCGAAGCGGATGCTGTTGTAGCCGACGCCGATGCTGCCGTCGCGCGCCAGCGCGGCCTCGATGCGCGCGGCGAACTCGGCCTCGGGCACGCCGTGGGCCAGCGCGTGCTGCGGCGTGATGCCGGTCAGCAGCACGGCCTCGGGTTCGGGCAGGCTGTCGGGCGCGGGGCGGCAGTACAGCTGCAGCGGCTCGCCGATCTCGTTGAGATCGAGGTCCGTGCGCAGCCCCGCGAACTGCACCGGGCGGTCACGGCGGGGGTTGACGCCGAAGGTCTCGTAGTCGTGCCAGAAGAAGGTTTGCGCGATGGCCATGCGACACGATAGCGGCTCCGGCCGCGCTGCGACTGGCGGGTGAGAGACCGGACCCCGCACCTTCCGCTCACCGGCATGGTGCGGCATCGCACCGACGGCATCGCCCCCTCCTGCCCCAATCGCAAGTGCGGCGTATCGGCGCCGAGGTTCACGAGAGGGCCCAGGCGATGACATCCCTCGTGGACACCGTGGTCTATCGAGATGGCAAGCGAGTCGGCGAAATCGCCATCGCCGACATCGGCACGGCCATGAAGCAGCCCGGCACCTTCGTGTGGCTCGGACTGCATGAGCCGGACGACAGCGCGCTGTGCGAGATCCAGCAGACCTTCGGCCTGCATGAACTGGCCATTGAGGACGCGCACCACGCCCACCAGCGCCCCAAGATCGAGGCCTACAGCGACTCGCTGTTCATCGTGCTGAAGACGGCCCAGCTACAAGACAGTCGCGTGGTCTACGGCGAGACCCACCTCTTCGTCGGAACCCAGTTCCTGGTGTCGGTGCGCCACGGCGCGTCATCGAGCTTCGCGCAGGTGCTGCAGCACTGCGAAGACGGCACCCCGGACCTGCCCAAGGGCCCGGGCTTTGCGCTCTACGCGATCCTGGACTTCGTGGCCGACAACTACCAGCCGGTCGTGACCCAGTTCGAGAAAGACTTCAACGCGATCGAGTCCGACATCTTCCAGGATCGGTTCGACAGGCTCGTGGTCGCGCGGCTGTACGACCTGAAGCGCAATCTCCTCGAACTGCGCAATGCCACCTTGCCCTTGGCGGAGATCAGCGCCGAACTGATGCGCCTGCACGAGAACCTGATCCCGAGGGAACTGCGAGCCTACTTCCGGGACATCGAGGATCATGTGTCGCGCCTGGTGGACCTGATCGATGGCATGCGCGACATGCTGACCACGGCGATGCAGGTGAACCTGGCGCTGGTGGCCAACAACCAAAACGAAGTCGTCAAGCGCCTGGCGGGCTGGGGGGCGATCCTGGCCATCCCCACCGTCGTCTTCAGCCTGTACGGCATGAACTTCGTATGGATGCCCGAGCTGCAGTGGAAAGCGGGCTATCCCGTGACCGTGGCCGTGACCGTGCTCGGATGCGTGCTGGTCTATCGGCGCTTGCGCCGGGCCGGATGGGTCTAGCGGCTGATGGAGCACCACTCGCACGCAGCGACAAGGGCGGCAGCCGTCGTGGCAAGGGCCGTCACCGCAGGCGTTTGCCTGCTGGCCGGCGGTTGCACCACGCTGCTGCCGAGCTCTCGAACCGAAGTCGTCTCGGTCTGGAGCAGCTACGACGATGCCGTGAAGTCGCTAGCCACAGTGGCGCCGTACCTGTCGACTCGCCAAAGCGTGCATGCACAAGGCCTCGACCCGGGCCGCAATCCGGCCATCACGGTGCTGCACTTCGCCGACGTGCTGCAGCGGTTCGCGGCCGCCACGCTGATCAAGCCCGAGGATGTCGACCGCGGCATCCGCGACTGCCTTCAGGCTGGCAAGCAATGTGGGGGCTACATCATCGCGGTCGAGAAGCTCCATCGGCGGCGCGTCGGCAGCTTCTGGCTCGACTCGCTCAACTTCAGGCGCGAAACCGTCACCACCGGCTGGCGCGTGGACGTGCTGCTGGTCTTCGTGGACGACGCGCTGGTCTACAAGCTGGTGGGCGGGCGCCCGCTCGTCAGCGAAGTGGAACTGCGACGCAACCCGCTCGGGCCGTTGCAGGGCTGGGGCGACCAAACGCTGCAGATGATCAGGTAGAGGGGCGGCGGCCGGTGCATGAGGTACGGGACGAAGCAGGGCAGGCGGTGCAGCTCAAACCCGGCAGCCCAGCTGCGATGAGGACCAAGCCCAGCCCGAGGGCACGGTGGCACGTGAGCGCGCTCGTCGGCATCCGCTAGACCCATTCCGCGACGAGAAGGGCCTGGCTGCTGCGGGTTGCCGGCTGCTTCGCGGCTGGCGTCTGTGCGCTGCCGGACAACCCGGAGCGGCCTTGGCGCCGTCCTACAGCCGCTCGACGACCGCGCTGCCGATGGAGTAGCCCGCGCCGAAGGAGCAGATCACGCCGCGCTCACCGGCCTTCAGGTCGGCCTGGTGGCGGTGGAAGGCGATGATCGAGCCCGCACTGGCGGTGTTGGCGTATTCGCCCAGGATCAGCGGCGCCAGATCGGTGCCCTGCGGCCCGGACAGCTCGGCGCCGACGAGCTTCTTGATGACGAGCTGGTTCATGCCCAGGTTGGCCTGGTGCAGCCAGAAGCGGCGCATCTGCGTCGGCTCCAGGCCCAGCGTGTGCAGGTGGCGCTCGATGTGCTCGGCCGCCATCGGCACCACCTCCTTGAAGACCTTGCGGCCCTCTTGCATGAAGGTCTTGTCGCGCGCGTCGGGATCGGTGTCTTCGCAGCGGTTGATGAAGCCGGCGTTGTTGCGGATGTGGTTGCTGTATTGCGTGACGAGCTTGGTGCCCAGCACGCGCCAGCGCACCGCACTGCGGGCGCAGTCTTCGGCTTCGATGACGAGCGCCGTGCAGACGTCGCCAAAGATGAAGTGGCAGTCACGGTCGCGCCATTCGAGGTGCGCAGAGGTGATCTCGGGGTTGACGATCAGCACGCGCGTGGCGCTGCCGTTCTTGACCGCATTCACGGCCTCCTGGATGGCGAAGGTGGCCGAGGAGCAGGCCACGTTCATGTCGAAACCGTAGCCGCCGCAGCCGAGGGCCGACTGGATCTCGCAGGCCATCGCCGGGTAGGCGCGCTGCATGTTGGCGGCGGCACACAGCACCGCGTCGATGTCGCCCGGCTGCAGGCCCGCGGCGGCGATGGCCTTCGCACCGGCGTCCACCGCGATCTCGGCCATCAGGCTGAGCGCCTCGTCGGGCCGCGGCGCAAAGCGCGGCTTCATGCGCGTGGGGTCGAGCACGCCGGCCTTCTCGAGCACGTAGCGCTGGCGGATGCCCGAGGCCTTTTCGATGAACTCCACGCTCGAGTGCGTGATCGCGCTGCGCGTGCCGGCGGCGATGGCGGCGGCATGCTGCGCGTTCTGCAGGTCGGCGTAGGCATTGAACGAGGCCACGAGCTCCTCGTTCGTGATCACGTGCGGCGGCGTGAAGAGGCCCGTGCCGCTGATGACGACGTTTTTCATGGCGCGCAGTGTAGAAGCGCGCCCGGCGTGCCCGGGCTAGCGCCAGCCCTACTTTCGCGGCGCCTTCTTGGCCGCAGCGCTGCCGCCCAGCGCCTCGCTCATGCCCAGCAGCACGCCGCTGGCCATGGCGGCGTAGCTCTCGGCCATCGCCTGGGCGGCCTTCATCGACGCGGCGCGCGTGCTGCGCATCGAGGCCTGCAACTGCTCGGTCATCTGCTCGGCCATCTGCGCGAACTGCTGCGTGGCGGCCGCGGCCTGCGCACCCGAGGCGGTGCCGCCCGCCTGCAGCTTCTCAAGGATGGGCGACCAGGCGGCGGCCATTGGGTTGCCGGCGCCGTCGGCGGCCTTCTTAACAGCCGAGAACAGCCCGTCTTCCATCTTCTCGAGGTCGGACAAGGCCTTGCTCAGGTGCTTGTCGCGCAGATCAGCACCCTGGGCGGCCAGCGTGGCCAGCGTCGTGCGCTGGGCCTCGACCGCCTTCAGCAGGGCCTCGTCCATGCCGGCCACGGCCTTGTCGAGCAGCGCCTCGGGGTCGATGCCGGCGGTGACGTTCTGGGCCACGCCGGTGCTGGCGGCATCGGCCACCTGCTTGAGCACGCCCCGGATGTTCTTCAGCGTCAGCTCCCGGCCCTGCAGCGCGGCCAGCGTGGTGTCGGTGACGGCCTTCTTCAGCTGCGCGCCCTGGCGCGTGCTGGCGGTCTGGAACATCTCGATCAGGGCGTCGGCGTCGAACATCGGCTGGGCCACGGGG
>JAIYDH010000288.1 GCA_027487585.1 Rubrivivax sp. | reverse complement strand
GGCAGGATGCCGCCGTGCTTGTAGTAGTCGACCTCGATCGGCGTGTCGATGCGCAGCACCACGGCCAGGCGGCGCACGCTGCCGTCGGCGGCCGTGATCACCAGCGTGGCCTCGCCCTGCGGCTTGATCTCCTCGGCCAGCAGCACGTCCACCGTCTCGGTGCCGGTGAGACCCAGGCTCTCCCAGCTGTCGCCGGGCTTGAACTGCAGCGGCAGCACGCCCATGCCGATGAGGTTGCTGCGGTGGATGCGCTCGAAGCTCTTCGCCACCACGGCCTTGATGCCCAGCAGCGCCGTGCCCTTGGCCGCCCAGTCGCGGCTGGAGCCGGTGCCGTACTCCTCGCCAGCAAAGACGACGGTCGGCGTGCCCTCGGCCTGGTAGGCCATGGCGGCTTCGTAGATCGTGGTCTGCTCGCCACCCTTGAGCGTGTAGCCACCTTCGACGCGCGAGCCGTCGGCCTGGGCCGGGATCATCAGGTTCTTCACGCGCACGTTGGCGAAGGTGCCGCGCATCATGACTTCGTGGTTGCCGCGGCGCGCGCCGTAGCTGTTGAAGTCGGCCTTCAGCACGCCCTGATCGAGCAGGAAGCGGCCGGCCGGCGTGGTGTCCTTGAAGCTGCCGGCGGGGCTGATGTGGTCGGTGGTGATCGAGTCACCGAAGAGCGCCATCACCTTGGCGCCCTGCACGCCGGCCACCAGCGCCTTGGGCTCCATCGTGAAATCGGCAAAGAAGGGCGGCTCGGCGATGTAGCTGCTCTTGGGCCAGGTGTAGACCTCGCCCTTGACGCCCTTGATCTTTTCCCAGAGCTTGCCGGGGTCGCTGTCGACCTTGTCGTAGTTCTTGCGGAAGGCCTTGCCGTTCATCGCGTACTTCATCAGCGCGTGGATCTCGTCGCTGCTGGGCCAGATGTCACCCAGGTAGACGGGCTTGCCCTTCTTGTCGTGGCCCACGGGCTCGGTCATCAGGTCGCGCGTCACGGTGCCGGCAATGGCGTAGGCCACAACCAGCGGCGGGCTGGCCAGAAAGTTGGCCTTCAGGTTGGGGTGGATGCGCGCCTCGAAGTTGCGGTTGCCGCTCAGCACGGCGGCGCAGACCAGGTCGTTGCCGGTGATGGCCTCGTTGATCTCGGGCGTCAGGTCGCCGGCGTTGCCGATGCAGGTGGTGCAGCCGTAGGCCGCCACGGCGAAGCCGAGCTTCTCGAGGTAGGGCAGCAGGCCGGCTTTTTCGAGGTACTCGGTGACGATGCGCGAGCCGGGCGCCAGGCTCGTTTTCACATGTTTCCTCACCTTGAGGCCGGCTTCCACCGCCTTCTTGGCCAGCAGGCCGGCGGCCAGCAGCACGCCGGGGTTGCTGGTGTTGGTGCAGCTGGTGATGGCGGCAATCAGCACGTCGCCGTTCTTCAGCTCCAGGCCGCCCGGCGTGGTGACGGGCGCGGCGAGCTTGTCGGCCGGCTGGTTGAAGCCGTTGGCCGCCGCCGGGGCGCTGAAGAGCTCGGTGAACTTGTCGCTCACGTGGCCGAGTTCGATGCGGTCCTGCGGGCGCTTCGGGCCGCTGAGCGAGGGCGCCACGGTGGCCAGGTCAAGCTTCACGAGCCGGGTGTAGTCGATGTCCTGGGCCAGCGGCACGCCGAACATCTTCTGCGCCTTGAAGTAGGCCTCGAAGGCCTCGATCTCGGGCTTGGTGCGGCCGGTGCCGACGAAGTAGTCGATGGTCTTCTCGTCCACAGGGAAGAAGCCCATCGTCGCGCCGTACTCGGGCGCCATGTTGGCGATCGTGGCGCGGTCGGGCAGGCTGAGCGTGCGCGTGCCCTCGCCGCAGAACTCGACGAACTTGCCGACCACCTTTTCCTTGCGCAGGATCTCGGTGACGGTGAGCACCAGGTCGGTGGCGGTGACGCCCTCGCGCAGCTGGCCAATGAGTTCGAAGCCCACCACATCGGGCGTCAGGAAGTACACCGGCTGGCCCAGCATGCCGGCCTCGGCCTCGATGCCGCCGACGCCCCAGCCCACGACGCCGATGCCGTTGATCATGGTGGTGTGGCTGTCGGTGCCGACCAGGCTGTCGGGGTAGTAGACCTTCTCCTTCGTCTTGTGCACACCACGCGCCAGGTACTCGAGGTTGACCTGGTGCACGATGCCAAAGCCCGGCGGCACGACGCCGAAGGTGTCGAAGGCGTCCATGCCCCACTTCATGAACTGGTAGCGCTCCAGGTTGCGCTGGAACTCCAGCTTCATGTTCAGGTCGAGCGCTTTCTTGCTGCCGAAGTGGTCGATCATCACCGAGTGGTCCACCACCAGGTCCACCGGCACCAGCGGCTCGATGCGCTTGGGATCGCGCCCCAGGCGCGCGGCCACGTTGCGCATGGCGGCCAGGTCGGCCAACAGCGGCACGCCGGTGAAGTCTTGCAGCACCACGCGCGCCACGACAAACGGGATCTCATCCGTGCGTTCGGCGGTGGCGGCCCACTGCGCGAGCTGCTGCACGTGCTCCTTCGTCACCTTCTTGCCGTCGCAGTTGCGCAGCACGCTTTCCAGCACGATGCGGATGCTCACCGGCAGCCGGTTCACGCCCGGGAAGCGGCGCGCCAGCGAGGGCAGCGACCAGAACTGGCCGGTCTTGCCGGAGGCGGTGGTGAAGGTCTTCAGTGAACTGGCGTACGGATGCGTCATGGGTGTTCCTGGGGCAGCGGATGGCAGATTATGGGAAGGCCGCGTGGCATGGCGTCGCCCGGCAGCGAAGGGCCCGGTGGTATTCTGGTTGGCAAACCTCGGGGCGAATGACAGGAACGGCAGGGCTGTGAAGCGCCAGCCGCAAGGCCGCTCCGCAAAACCCAGTTGGGAACCAGATGGAAAAGATCCTCTCCAGCGTCGGCTCGCTGCTCTACGGCATGCGTTTCACGATGCTGTTCTTCTATGTCGGGCTGGTGGCGATCATCCTCGGCATCCTCGGCAAGTTCGTGATCGAGACCTACAAGCTCTTCCACACGCTGATGTTCGGGCAGATGGAGAAGATCGATCTCATCATCAAGGTGCTCGAGCTCGTCGACATGACGATGGTGGCGCAACTGGTCTGGGTGGTGGCGCTGGCCGGCGTCTCGCTGTTCGTGACGACCGGCCACTTCGACTCAAAGGACATGAAGAAGCCCGACTGGCTGGATCACGTCAACACCTACAACCTGAAGCTGAAGCTGGCCTTCGCCATCATCTCCATCTCGGGCGTGCACGCGCTGAAGACCTACCTCAGCGGTGATCTGAGCATGGAGAACATCAAGATCGTCACGATGATTGCGGTGATCCACTTCACCTTCGTGCTCTCGGCGATCGGCATTTCGTTCGCCGAGCGGCTGACGCGCGAGAAGAGCTGAAAAGAGCTGAACAGGGCTGCGGGCGCACGGCCCGCAACCCCGCTGGCCATCAGGCCGCCACGCCCTTGGCGGCCTCGGCGTACTCTTCGATCTGGTCGAAGTTCATGTAGCGGTAGACGCTCGCGGCGTCCTTGTTGATCACGCCCATGGCGGCTTGGTACTCGGCCACGGTGGGCAGCTGGCCCAGCTTGCTGGCGATGGCCGCCAGCTCCGCCGAGGCCAGGAACACGTTGGTGTTCTTGCCCAGGCGGTTGGGGAAGTTGCGGGTCGATGTCGACACGACCGTGGCGCCCTCACGCACCTGCGCCTGGTTGCCCATGCACAGGCTGCAGCCCGGCATCTCGGTGCGCGCACCGGCGGTGCCGAAAGCGGCGTAGTGGCCTTCCTTGATGAGCTCGCTCTGGTCCATCTTGGTGGGCGGCGCCACCCACAGCTTGACCGGGATGTCACGCTGCCCGCCCAGCAGCTTGGCCGCGGCGCGGAAGTGGCCGATGTTCGTCATGCAGCTGCCGATGAAGGCCTCGTCGATCTTGGTGCCGGCCACCTCGCTCAGCAGCTTGGCGTCGTCGGGGTCGTTCGGGCAGCAGAGCACCGGCTCCTTCAGCTCGTTGAGGTCGATCTCGATCACGGCCGCGTACTCGGCGTCCTGGTCGGCCTCGAGCAGCTGCGGGTTCGCGAGCCAGGCCTCGACCTTCTCGATGCGGCGCTTCAGCGTCTTGGCGTCGGCGTAGCCGTCGGCGATCATGTTCTTCATGAGCACCACATTGCTCGTCAGGTACTCGATGACGGGTTCCTTGTTGAGCTTGATGGTGCAGCCGGCGGCGCTGCGCTCGGCGCTGGCGTCGCTCAGCTCGAAGGCCTGTTCCACCTTCAGATCGGGCAGGCCTTCGATCTCGAGGATGCGGCCGCTGAAGACGTTCTTCTTGCCGGCCTTGGCAACCGTCAGCAGGCCGGCCTTGATGGCGGCGTAGGGGATCGCGTGCACCAGATCGCGCAGCGTCACGCCCGGCTGCATCTGGCCCTTGAAGCGCACGAGCACGCTCTCGGGCATGTCCAGCGGCATCACGCCGGTGGCGGCACCAAAGGCCACGAGGCCCGAACCGGCGGGGAAGCTGATGCCGATCGGAAAGCGCGTGTGGCTGTCGCCGCCGGTGCCCACGGTGTCGGGCAGCAGCAGGCGGTTGAGCCAGCTGTGGATGACGCCGTCGCCCGGCCGCAGGCTGACGCCGCCGCGGTTGCTGATGAAGGCCGGCAGCTCGCGGTGCGTCTTCACGTCCACCGGCTTGGGGTAGGCGGCGGTGTGGCAGAAGCTCTGCATCACGAGGTCGGCGCTGAAGCCCAGGCAGGCCAGGTCCTTGAGCTCGTCGCGTGTCATCGGGCCGGTGGTGTCCTGGCTGCCGACGGTCGTCATCTTCGGCTCGCAGTAGGTGCCGGGGCGCACGCCCTGGCCTTCAGGCAGACCAACGGCGCGGCCCACCATCTTCTGCGCCAGCGTGAAGCCGGCCTTCGTGGCCACCGGCGGCTGCGGCAGGCGGAACACGGCACTGGCGGGCAGGCCCAGGAACTCGCGCGCCTTGGCCGTGAGGCTGCGGCCGATGATCAGGTTGATGCGGCCGCCGGCGCGCACCTCGTCGAACAGCACCTCGTTCTTCAGCTTGAACTCCACCACCGTGGCACCGGCCTTGGTGATGCGGCCTTCGTAGGGGTGGATGTCGATGACGTCGCCCATCTCGAGCGCGCTCACGTCCACCTCGATGGGCAGGCTGCCCGAGTCCTCTTGCGTGTTGAAGAAGATCGGCGCGATCTTGCCGCCGAGCGTGACGCCGCCGAAGCGCTTGTTCGGCACGAAGGGGATGTCCTGACCGGTGGCCCAGATCACGCTGTTCGTGGCGCTCTTGCGGCTGGAGCCGGTGCCGACCACGTCGCCCACGTAGGCCACCAGGTGGCCCTTCTTCTTGAGGTCTTCGATGAACTGCATCGGGCCGCGCTTGCCGTCTTCCTCGGGCTTGAAGGCAGCGTCGGGCCTTGTGTTCTTCAGCATCGCCAGGTAGTGCAGCGGGATGTCCGGGCGGCTCCAGGCGTCGGGCGCTGGGCTCAGGTCGTCGGTGTTGGTCTCGCCGGGCACCTTGAACACGGTCACGGTGATGGTCTTGGGCACCTCGGGCCGGGTGGTGAACCACTCGGCATCGGCCCAGCTCTTCATCACGCCCTGGGCGTGTGCGTTGCCGGCGCGCGCCTTCTCGGCCACGTCGTTGAAGAAGTCGAACATCAGCAGCGTCTTCTTCAGCGCCTCGGCGGCGATGGGCGCCACGGCCGGCTTGTCGAGCAGCTCGATCAGCGGGTGCACGTTGTAGCCGCCGACCATGGTGCCGAGCAACTCGGTCGCCTTGGCCTGGCTGATGAGGGCCACGCTGAGATCGCCGTGCGCCACAGCGGCCAGGAAGCTGGCCTTCACCTTGGCGGCGTCGTCCACGCCGGGGGGCACGCGGTGCGTGAGCAGCTCCAGCAGGAAGCCTTCTTCACCGGCCGGCGGGGCCTTGATGAGCTCGATCAGCGCGGCCACCTGCTTGGCATCGAGCGGCAGCGGCGGAATGCCGAGCGTGGCGCGTTCGGCGGCATGTTGGCGATAGGCTTGCAGCATGGGGTGCTCCTGGATGAATCGGGGGACAGTGTGGGAGTCGAGGCTGACGTCAGCACAACAGCCGTCGGGTTCAGGCCTGCGGCACGATGACCTTCAGGCCCTTGAAGTAGTCGCGGTAGAAGCCGGCGTCGCGGGTGATGAGCGCATCGCACTGCATCATGGCGTGGGCGCCGATCAGGAAGTCGGCCACCGTGCGGCTGCGGTTGCCGCCGCGCTGCCGGTAGCGGCGCTGCATCTCGCCGGCACGCAGCGCGGCCTTGGGTTCCATGGCGCTGTAGACGATGCCCACGGACTCGAGGTGTTCCAGCACCTGCGAGCCGCCCTGCAGCGAGGTGCACAACTCAGCCAGTGCCACCTCGCACAGCACCACAGGGCCGGCGTGCAGGGCGGCGCGGATGGCGTCGGTGGCGGCATCGGCGTGCGGGCCGCCGCCGATGACATCGATCAGCACGGACGAGTCGGTGGCGATCATTCGTCGGGTGGCAGGTACGGGTCGCCCGGCGCGTGGCCACGGATGGCGCGCATCGCGTCATCGGTGCTGGCAAAGCCGTCGGCCAGCTTGAAGCGCCCGCGCAGCTTCGACAGCGCGTCGTCGACCTCCTTGCGCAGGATGATGCGGCCGCCGTCGAGCTCGACCTTCAGCTTGGTGCCTTTGCTCAGGCCCAGTGCGTCGCGCACGGCCTTGGGCAAGGTGATCTGGCCGCGTTCGGCGACGGTGGCTTCCATGGCGTGCCTCGGGCTGTCTGATCGACTAAGTACGTACGAATGATACATACCTGGCGGTTCGGACGGGTAACCGAGGGCCGTATCATGAGAGGAGGATCACCGGTGCGGCGGCGCACCGGGTTCGTGGCACCACCGGTTCAGGCAGCACAAGGGCTCAGGGTGAACGACGACACGCTGCACGACCGCACCACACCGCTCGATCGCGCCGGCGCTCCAAAGCCGACTGAGCGGCCCGCGATGCACGAGGCCGACCGCGACAAGTCCGTGCTGCGGCCCATGCTGCGCGATGGCGGCGCCGACACCACCGTGGTGCTGTTGCCGCCCGGCGGCGAGCCTTTGCCACGACATCGTCGAGGGGCCGGCGTCACCGCTGGGCCACTGCCACCAGGCCTGCAGCTGCACGAGTACCGCATCGACGGCGTGCTCGGCGAAGGCGGTTTCGGCGTCACCTATCTCGCCACCGACGTGCACCTGCACGCCGCGGTGGCCATCAAGGAATACCTGCCGCAGGACATCGTGTTCCGCTCGGCCGACGGCACCGTGTCGCCCGCCGCCACCGAATACCTGCCGCGATACCGCAAGGGACTCGATGCATTCCTGGTGGAGGCCCGCACGCTGGCCTCGTTCCGCCACCGCGCCATCGTGCGCGTGGTCCGTTTCTTCGAGGCCCACCGAACCGCCTACATGGTGCTCGAGGTCGAGAAGGGCGAGCCGCTCAAGAACTGGTGGCCTGAGCACCGCAAGCTCGGCGAAAAGGCGCTGGTGGAACTGCTGCTGCCGCTGCTCGACGGCCTGGCAGCCGTGCACGAGGCGGGCTTCCTGCACCGCGACATCAAGCCCGACAACATCCAGGTGCGCTCGTCCGACGGAAGCCTGGTGCTGCTCGACTTTGGCAGCGCCGCGCAGGCGGCCGGCATGGCCCCCGATGGGCTGGTCGTCGTCACGCCCGGGTATGCGCCGATCGAGCAATACGGCCTCGGCGAGCAAGGCCCCTGGACCGACCTGTACGCGCTAGGCGCCACGCTGTACTGGTGCGTCAGCGGCAAGAAGCCGCCCGACGCCGAAACCCGCAAGGCCGATCCCAAGGCCTACAGCCGCGCGGTCGAGGCCGGGCGCGATGTCTTCGGCGAAGCCTTCCTGAAGGCCATCGACTGGGCCATGGCCACCGACCCCGCCAAGCGCCCACGCTCGGTGGCCGAGTGGCGCCAGGCGCTGCTGGCCGATCACCCGGCGGCGACGCGCCGCTTCGAGGCCGCACGCCGCCGCAACGAGCGGCGGGAGGTGACGCAGGAGCAGTCGATGCCGACGCACGCGCGCGTCATGCGATCGAAGGCGCAGCGCCTGCTGCACCCGCGCGACTGGCCCTTGGCCGTGAAGGCCGGGGTGGCCCTGGTGGCGGCCGGCGTGTTGCCGGTGGCGGTGGTGGCCGCCCTCAACCTGGGCAGCGCGCGCGACGCCGTCGTGGCCGCCGAATCGCGGTTTCTGCAGAACGTGGCCACGCATGCCGCGTCCGACGTGGCGGTCTACGTGCAGCGTGGCCGCGAGCAGGCGCGCCAGATGGCTTCAGAAGCCGCCTTCGGCGCCTGGCTGGCCCGGCCCACCGAGCCGGCCCGTGCGGCCTTGCGCGACCGCTTGCTGCGCCAGGTGCAGCCCGGCTCGGGCGTGCAGAGCCTGATGCTGCTCGACGGCGCCGGGCTGGCCGCCATGGCGTCCGACCTCGGCACGCAAGGCACCAGCCACGCGCTGCGCCCGTACTTCACGCAGCCGATGCAGGGCCGCGGCCACACCAGCACGCTGATCGCCGGCAACAGCATCGGCGCCACGCACGTCGACATCGCCGAGCCGGTGCGCGGCGGTGCCGGCGGCATCGTCGGCGTGATGGTGCTGCGCCTATCGGGCGACCCCATCGTGCGCGCGCTCGAGCAGGCGCAGGCCGGCGCCGGCCGGCAGCTGACGCCGTTTCTGGTCGACGGCGACGGCGTCTTCGTCTACCACCCGCATGCCGACCAGCGCCACCGCAGCCTGGTGCCGCTGGCGCCCGACAAACTGGCGGCCATCCGCGCCGACCAGCGCTTCCGGCGCGACGAGGTGCCCGCGGTGGGCGAGTTGCAGCTGGCATCGGTGCTGCTGGGGGCGCAGAAGAGCGGCATGCTCGAGTACGCCTCCGTCAGCAGCGGCCTGGCGGCGGTGGCCGGCTACGCGCCCGTGGCAGGGCACGACTGGGTCGTGGCGGTGACCGAGGATCGCCGCGCCATCGTGGCGCCGCTGCAGCGGCTGAGCGTCTGGCTGGCGGGCGGTATCCTGCTGGCGGTGCTGGCGACCGCGGCGGCTGGCTGGTGGTTCGCGCGCAGCTTCGCAAGGCCGCTGCGTCAGCTCACAGGTGCCCTGGCCGACCTGAAGGCCGGCGACATCGACGACACCAAGCTGCGCTTTGCCCGCGGCGACGAGTTCGGCCAGATGGCGCGCAGCATCAATGCGCTGGCGGAGCAACTGCGCGACAAGGCGGGCAAGGGCAAGCCCTGACGGGTTGGGATCTCAGCTGCTGATCAGGGCCTTCATCATGGGCTGCAGATGAGGGCTCGCGTGCACCCGCCTCGACGAGGCGGAACGCCCGGCCTCGGTTCGCACGGCGGTGCCGCTCAGCGGCCGTGCAGTGCCGTCATGGCTGCCGCAAAGGCCGCGCGCGTATCGGGCGGCGACACCCGCCGCCCGGCGACCCAGGTCTGCGCAAACGGCTGTGTCGGCGCGCCGAACACCAGCGCGTCCAGGCGGTGCGAGGCCGGCACGCCCACGAGCGCGGCATCGTCGTCGTTGAGCACCAGCAGGTCGGCGCGTGCGCCCACGCGCAGGCCCGCCCGGCCCAGGCCCGCAGCGGCGCTGCCGCCGGCCAGCACGCGCTCGAAGAGGCGCGCCGCGGTGCTGGGCTCTGCCGCCGGCGGCACCGCGGCGTCGGCGGCCACGTTGCGGCGCTGCAGGCGCAGGCGCTGGCCGTATTCGAGCCAGCGCAGCTCTTCGAGCGCGCTGCGCGTGACGTGGCTGTCGGTGCCCAGCGCCAGCGGCGCGGGGCTGGCCAGCCAACGGGGCAGGTCGCAGAAGCCGTCGCCCAGGTTGGCCTCGGTGCCGGGGCAGATGACGACGCCGGCCCCGCTGGCCGCCACCGCCGCAATCTCGCCCGGCTCGGTGTGCGTGGCGTGCACCAGCTGCCAGCGGGCGTCGAGCAGGCCTTCGTCAGCCAGCCACTGCACCGGGCGGCGACCGGTGGCAGCGAGGCAGTCACTCACCTCGGCCGTTTGCTCGGCCACGTGCACGTGGATGGGGCCGGCGTCGCCGCGCAGGGCTTGTGCAAGCGCGTGGATGCTCGCCGGCCGCGCCGCGCGCAGCGAGTGCACGGCCACGCCGGCGCTCACCTGCGGCAGCGCCCAGCCGCGCACGGCATCGCGCAGGCGCAGCACGCGGTCGGTGTCGGTGGCGAATCGGCGCTGGTCGGCGCGCAGCGTGTCGGCGGCGAAGCCGGCGCGTTCGTAGAGCACCGGCAGGATCGTCAGGCCCATGCCGACCTCGGCCGCGGCCTCGGCCAGCGCACGCGCCAGCGTGGCCTCGTCGGCGTAGGGCGTGCCGTCTGGCTGGTGGTGCAGGTAGTGAAACTCCACCGTGTGCGACCAGCCCGCGGCCAGCAGCTCGGCGTACAGGTGGCGCGCCACGGCCTGCAGCTGCTCGGGCGTGATGCGCAGCGCCACGCCGTACATGCGGTCGCGCCAGCTCCAGAAGTCGTCGTGCGCGGTGTCGCGGCGCTCGGCCAGGCCGACGAAGGCGCGCTGGAAGGCGTGGCTGTGGCCGTTGGCGATCGCCGGCAGTGCCGAGCCTGGCAGCACGGTGGCCTCGGGCGGGGGCAGGGCGACATGGCTCTTGAGGTCGGCCCAGCGGCCGTCGGCACCCACGCGCAGCAGCACGCCCGGCGCCCAGGCGCCCCGCACCCAGGCACGTGGCGCCCACAGCAGCGTCGGGTCCGTCATGGCTTCCAGGCCTGCATGGTTTGCACCAGCGCCGTCAGCAGCGGTGTCACGGCCGCGGCCTGTGCGTCGTTCCAGCGCGCCGGGTGCTCGTCCATGTAGGCGCGCCAGCACATCTCCAGCTGCACGGCGTGCACGCCCTGCTGCGGGCGGCCGAAGTGGCGCGTGATGTGGCCGCCCTTGAAGCGGCCGTCGACGACGTGGCTGAAGGCGGACTGCGCGGCCAGCACCGCGGCGAGTTCGTCGCGCAGCGCCGGTGCGCAGCTGCGGCCTTCGACCGTGCCCAGGTTCATGTGCGGCAGCTGGCCCTCGAACAGCCAGGGCAGCTCGCTCTTGATGCTGTGCGCGTCGAACAGCACGGCGTGGCCGTGGCGGGCCTGGGCCTCGCCCAGCAGCTGCGCCAGCGCGTCGTGGTACGGCTGCCAGTAGCGCGCCACGCGCTGGCGGATCTGTGCCTCGTCGGGGGCCATGCCGTCGCGGTAGATCGGCTCGCCGGTGAAGTGCCGCGTCGGGCACAGCTCGGTGTTGTTGCGGCCCGGGTACATGGGCTGGTTGTCGCTGCCGCGGTTGAGGTCGATCAGGTAGCGGCTCATGCGCGGCACCAGCAGCGTCGCGCCCAGCTCGGCGGCGAAGGCGTACAGGCGGTCGAGGTACCAGTCGGTGTCTTCGACCTGCAGCGCGCGCTCGGTGTAGCGGTGGCGCTGATCGGCCGGGATCTGGGTGCCGATGTGCGGGAAGCTGATGACCAGCGGCCCGGTGCCGCGGTGCACGGTGAAGACCTTGTCGTTCATGCGTCGCCGTTCATGCAGGCAGGCTTTCCACGCCGGCGCACCACACACGCTGGCAAGGGTTGTGGCCGAAGCGGTAGGCCAGCTCGCGCGGGTGCGCGGCGTCCCAGGCCACGAGGTCGGCGCGCTGGCCGGGGGCGAGCCGGCCGCGGTCGGCCAGGCCGAGCGCGCGGGCGGCGTTGACGGTGACGCCACGCCAGGCTTCTTCAGGCGTGAGGCGGAACAGGGTGCAGGCCATGTTGAGCATCAGCAGAAGGCTGAGTGCGGGCGACGAGCCCGGGTTGTGGTCGGTGGCAATCGCCATCGGCACGCCGGCCTCGCGCAGCGCGGCCACCGGTGGCAGCTTCGTCTCGCGCAAGAAGTAGTACGCGCCGGGCAGCAGCATCGCCACCGTGCCGCTGGCCTGCATCGCGGCGATGCCCTCGGCGTCGAGGTGTTCTAGGTGGTCGCAGCTGAGCGCGCCGAAGCGCGCCGCCAGGGCCGCGCCGTGCTGGTTGCTCAGCTGCTCGGCATGCAGCTTGACGGGCAGACCCAGGGCGCGCGCGGCCTCGAACACGCGTGTGGTCTGCGCGGGTGTGAAGCCGATGGTGTCGCAGAAGGCGTCGACGGCGTCCACCAGGCCGGCGGCATGCTGGGCGGCGAGCCAGCGGCAGGCGTCGGCGATGTAGTCGTCGGCGCGGCCGGCGTATTCGGGCGGCAGCGCATGGGCCGCCAGTGAAGTGCAGCGTACGGTGATCGGCAGCTCGGCACCCAGGCGGCGCGCCACGCGCAGGCAGCGCGCCTCGGCTTCTTCGCTGAGGCCGTAGCCCGACTTGATCTCGATCGTGGTCACGCCCTCGCGATGCAGCGTGCGCGCACGGGCGGCGGCGTCGGCGAAGAGCTGCGCCTCGCTGGCCGCGCGTGTGGCCGCCACGGTGGAGCGGATGCCGCCACCGGCGCGGGCGATCTCTTCGTAGCTGGCGCCTTGCAGCCGCTGCTCGAACTCGGCCGCGCGGTCGCCGCCGTAGACGAGGTGCGTGTGGGCGTCGATGAGGCCGGGGGTGAGCAGCGCGCCTTGCAGGTGGATCTCGTGATCGGCTTGCAGGCCGGCTTCCAGCGCGGCGTCGGCGCCGAGCCAGACGATGTGGCCGCCGTCGATCAGCAGCGCCCCGTCGTCCACCAGGCCCCAGCCGAGGGTGCCGTCGAAGGTGGCCAGGCGCGCGTGGCGCAGCAGCAGGCGTGTCATGCCGGGGCGCCTTCCAGCCACATCCAGAAGGCGTGGCCGGCATGGGCGGCGTGCAGCGTCCAGGCGGTGTCGGCGGCGTCATCCGACCACAGCAGCGTGCCGGCGGCCAGCGGCCACTCGCTGCCGGCGCATTCGAGCAGCGCTGCCTCGTGCGTGTACAGGCCGCGCCAGCGCGCATGCGGCTGCCAGGCGCGGCCCGGTTCAGCGCGTTGCAGGTGGCTGCGGCCGGCGCTGTGGCACGCCATCAGGTTGAGGTCGTCGGTGGCGTCGGCGAGCAGCCGGCAAGCCGGCGCATCGGCACCGTCGAAGGCCAGCGGTTCGGACTTGGGCGTGAGCGGCAGCACCCGCTCGCCCCAGGACAGCGCCACGCCCGCGCCCGCCAGCACCACGAAGTGCCGCGCGATGCCGGGGTAGGCGCTGAAAGGGCCGTCGCGCTCGATGCGTGCCACGCTCACGCGCAGCTGCCAGTCGCTGCCTGCTGGCCACGCCAGCAGCTCCTGCGTGGTGCCGCCGCCGTTGCGCCAGGGCTGCGCGGGCACGGCGCTGCGGTGCACGAGCTTCATGCGGCCTCGGCGCGCCACAGCACGGGGAACAGCGGGTGGTCCATCGGCGCGCCGGCCGGCAGTTCATCGGCCAGGCCGGCGAACTCGGGGCTGGTCTTCCAGCGACGCGGCGCATGACGCATGTCGTCGCCCAGGAAGCGCACGCTGAAGACCCGGCGGCGCCGGTCGGCATCGACGCCTGCCGTGGCGTGCAGCGTGAGCATGTGGAAGGCCACCACATCGCCGGGCTCCAGCGCCCAGCCCAGGAGCGGGTGGGCGCTGCGGTCGGCCTCGATGTCGGGCAGCTCGGCCAGGCTGCCCTCGGGGAACCAGCGCGCCTCGTGCGTCATGAAGGTGCGCGGCATCAGCCAGGGGCCATGGTGCGAGCCGGCCAGGAACTCCAGCGTCGAGTGCCGGCGCACCGGGTCGGCCGGGATCCAGAAGCTCACGTTCTGCCGGCCCTCGACGTTGTAGTAGGGCTGGTCCTGGTGCCAGGGCGTGGGCGCGCGTGTGCCGGGCTCCTTGGTGAGCATGTGGTCGTGGTACAGCCGCGCGGTGGTGCTGCCCATCAGCAGGCCGGCGGCCGCGGCCAGCGGCGAGTGTTCGATGAGGGCGCGGTAGTCGGGGTTGCTCTGCCAGCAGCAGAAGTCCTCGATGAAGAAGCCGGGGTCGTCGGGCCGGCTGGCGACGATGGCGCGCGGGCTCGGGGCGGCCAGGTTGGTGTCGATGCCGCGGGCCAGGGTGGCCTGCTCGGTGGCATCGAGCAGGCTGCGCAGCACCACGGCGCCGTCGCGCGCGAAGTCGGCCGCGAGAGCGGGCGTGACGACGCGGCGGGCGCGCTGGGTGTAGCCCGGCTCGCTCATGGCTCGAACTCCCCTTGCAGCGTGTAGCGCCGCCCCGGGTGCACCAGCCGCGCGATCGTGATCGGCGCGCGCCGGCTGAAGGTGCGCCGCACCACCACCAGGCAGGGCTCGTCGGCGGCCACGCCGAGCAGGCTGGCCTCTTGCGCCGTGGGCCGTGCGGCATCGACCTGGAACTGCGCACGCCACAGCGAGGTGCTTTCGAACAGCACGTGCGTAGGCGTGTGTTGCGTGAAGTCGGCCTGCAGGAAGGCGGGCGCCTCGGCGGGGTTGACGTAGCGGTCTTCGCACTGCAGCGGCAGGCCGTCTTCGAGGTGCACGATGAGCACATGGAAGACCTCGGCGCCCTCGGCCAGCCCCAGCTGCGCGGCCAGTGCGGCGCCGGCACGTTCGGCGCGCTGCAGGTGCACACGCGCCTGGTGGCGGTGGCCGCGCGCCACGATCTCGTCGTGCACGTCGGAGATGGTCAGCGTGCTGCTCACGCGGTGCAGCGGCGCAGCGAAAGTGCCCACGCCCTGCGTGCGCAGCACCAGCCCTTCGGCCTGCAGCTCGCGCAGCGCGCGGTTCACCGTCATGCGGCTCACGCCGAAGGCGGCCACCAGCTCGGCCTCGGAGGGCATCAACTCGCCCGGCGCCCAGCGGCCGCTGGCCAGGCCGTCCTTCAGGTGCTGCTTGACCTGAGCGTAGGGAGCCAAGCGTGAGGCGGTGGAAACCATGACGGCATCCTACTTGCCTAGGCTTGTCTAGACAACTACAGTCCGGGCAAACCCTGGAGCCCGCGATGACCGATCTGTCCACCGCCCGCCACCTGCACTCCGCTGCCGGCCCGCGCCCGGTGCGCGCCGCGCGCGGCAGCCAGATCAGCTGCGTCAACTGGCTGGCCGAGGCCGTCCTGCGCATGCTGCAGAACAACCTCGATCCCGAGGTGGCCGAGAACCCTGACGCGCTGGTGGTCTACGGCGGCATCGGCAAGGCCGCGCGCAACTGGGACTGCTTTGATGCGATCGTCAATAGCTTGAAGGCGTTGAAAGCCGACGAGACTCTGCTCATCCAGAGCGGCAAGCCGGTGGGCGTGTTCCGCACCCACGAAGACGCGCCGCGTGTGCTGCTGGCCAACAGCAATCTGGTCCCGAAGTGGGCCACCTGGGAACACTTCTCGAAGCTCGACCAGGCCGGCCTGATGATGTACGGCCAGATGACGGCTGGCAGCTGGATCTACATCGGCAGCCAGGGCATCGTCCAGGGCACCTACGAAACCTTCGTCGAGGCCGGCGTGCAGCACTACGGCGGCAGCCTGAAGGGCCGCTGGATCCTGACGGCGGGTCTGGGCGGCATGGGCGGCGCGCAGCCGCTGGCGGCCACCTTCGCCGGTGCCTGCAGCCTGAACATCGAGTGCCAGCAAAGCCGCATCGACTTCCGCCTGAAGAGCCGTTACGTCGACGAGCAGGCGACGGACATCGACGACGCGCTGGCCCGCATCGCCCGCTACACCGCCGAAGGCCGTGCCATCAGCGTGGCGCTGCTGGGCAATGCGGCCGAGCTCTTGCCGGAACTCGTCAAGCGCGCCCGCGCCGGTGGCCTGCGGCCGGACATCGTGACCGACCAGACCAGCGCCCACGACCTCGTCAACGGCTACCTGCCCGCGGGCTGGAGCGTGGCGCAGTGGAAGTCCGCCGCGGCCGACCCCGCGCAGCACGCCGCCCTGCGCGAGGCTGCAGCCCGCAGCTGCGCGCAGCACGTGCAGGCCATGCTCGACTTCCAGTCGCTTGGCGTGCCCACGGTGGACTACGGCAACAACATCCGCCAGGTGGCCTTCGACGCCGGCGTGAAGAACGCGTTTGACTTCCCCGGCTTCGTGCCGGCCTACGTGCGGCCGCTGTTCTGCCGCGGCAAGGGGCCGTTCCGCTGGGTGGCGCTGAGTGGCGACCCGGAAGACATCCGCAAGACCGACGCCAAGATGAAGGAGCTGTTCCCCGACGACGCCCACTTGCACCGCTGGCTCGACATGGCCGGCGAGCGCATCGCCTTCCAGGGTCTGCCGGCGCGCATCTGCTGGATCGGCCTGGGCGAACGCCACCGCGCCGGCCTGGCCTTCAACGACATGGTGAAGAGCGGCGAGCTGAAGGCGCCCATCGTCATCGGGCGCGATCACCTCGACAGCGGCAGCGTCGCCAGCCCCAACCGCGAGACCGAGGCCATGAAGGACGGGTCGGATGCCGTGAGCGACTGGCCGCTCTTGAACGCGCTGCTCAACACCGCCGGTGGCGCCACCTGGGTGAGCCTGCACCACGGCGGCGGCGTCGGCATGGGCTACTCGCAGCACAGCGGCGTGGTCATCGTCTGCGACGGCACCGAGGCGGCGGCCAAGCGCATCGAGCGCGTGCTCTGGAACGACCCCGCCACTGGCGTGATGCGCCACGCCGATGCCGGCTACGACAGCGCCGTGCAGTGCGCGCGCGAGCAGGGCCTGAACCTGCCGATGGTCAAGTGAAGGGCTGACCGCGATGCTGCTGCGCCCTGGAGAACTCACGCTCGAAGAACTGCAGGCCATCCACGCCGGCCCGGATGACCGGGTGATGCCGCTGATGCTGGACCCGCAGGCCCTGCCCGGCATCCGCGCCAGCGCGGCCATCGTGCAGGCGGCCGCGGCGGGTGATGCGCCGGTGTACGGCGTCAACACCGGCTTCGGCAAGCTGGCCTCCACGCGCATCAGCAGCGAAGATCTCGCCACGCTGCAGTGGAACCTGATCCGCAGCCACAGCGTGGGCGTGGGCGCGCCGCTGGCGCCTGCGGTGCTGCGGCTGATGCTGGCGCTGAAGGCCGCCAGCCTGGGGCGTGGGCACAGCGGCGTGCGGCCGGTGGTCATCGACAGCCTGCTGGCGGTGCACAACGCTGGCCTTGTGCCCTTCGTGCCCAGCCAGGGCAGCGTCGGCGCCAGTGGCGACCTCGCGCCGCTGTCGCACATGACGCTGGCGCTGATGGGCGAGGGCTTCTTCCTGCGCGCCGACGGCAGCCGGGAGCCCGCGGCCGAGGCCCTGGCGCGCTGCCGCATCGCGCCGCTGCAACTGGCGGCCAAGGAGGGCCTGGCGCTGATCAACGGCACGCAGACCAGCACCGCGCTGGCGCTGCACGCGCTGTTCGCCTTCGAGCCGGTGCTCGAGAGCGCGCTGGTGGTGGGCGCGCTGACGGTGGATGCCGCGCGTGGCAGCGACGGGCCTTTCGACCCGCGCATCCACGCGCTGCGCGGCCAGCCGGGGCAGATCGACGTGGCGCAGTACTACCGCGCGCTGCTGGCCGGCAGCGCCATCCGCGCCTCGCACGCCGAAGGCGACGACCGCGTGCAGGACCCGTACTGCCTGCGCTGCCAGCCCCAGGTGGTGGGCGCCTGCCTCGACCAGCTGCGCCATGCGGCCAAGGTGCTGCTGATCGAGGCCAACGCCGTCACCGACAACCCGCTCGTGTTCGCGGAAGATGGCGCCATGGTCTCCGGCGGCAACTTCCACGCCGAGCCCGTGGCGCTGGCCGCCGACGCGATGGCCAACGCCATCGCCGAAGTGGGCGCCATCGCCGAGCGGCGCATCGCCATGCTCATCGACAGCGGCGTCTCGCGGCTACCGCCCTTCCTGACGCCCAACGCCGGCCTCAACAGCGGCTTCATGATCGCCCACGTCACGGCGGCCAGCCTGGCCAGCGAGAACAAGAGCCTGGCGCACCCGGCCAGCGTCGACAGCCTGCCGACCAGCGCCAACCAGGAGGACCATGTCTCGATGGCCACCTTCGCGGCGCGGCGGCTGCAGCCGATGATCGACAACGTCGGCCACATCCTCGGCATCGAGCTGCTGGCCGCGGCGCAGGGCGTGGACTTCCTGCGCCCGCTGCAGAGTTCACCGGCGCTGGAACAGGTGCACGCCCTGCTGCGTGCACGATGCCCCACGATGATGCAAGACCGCTATCTCGCGCCCGACATCGAGGCCGCCACGGCCCTGGTGCACAGCGGCTCGCTGGCGCGCATCTTGCGCACGCTGCCGGGCCTGCCGGCGCTGTGGATCGCCGTCTGAACCCCTACACCCCAACCCGCGCTGAACCACCCCGAGGAGCCCCGATGAAGAAGACCCTGAACGCCTTGACCGCTGTCGTGCTTGCCACCCTGAGCCTGGCCGCATCGGCCCAGACCGCGGTGTCCATCGGCATCTCCGGCTGGACCGGCTTTGCACCGCTGACGCTGGCCAAGGAGGCGGGCCTCTTCAAGAAGCACGGCCTGGACGTGACGATCAAGAAGATCCCGCAGAAGGACCGCCACCTCGCCATCGCCAGCGGCGACATCCAGTGCGCCGCCACCACGGTGGAGACCTGGATCGTCTGGAACGCCAACGGCGTGGCCACGACGCAGATCTTCCAGCTCGACAAGAGCTTCGGCGCCGATGGCATGGTGGTCAAGCCCGGCATCAACAGCATCAAGGAGCTGAAGGGCAAGACCGTGGCCGCCAGCGCGCCCGGCACGGCGCCGTACTTCACGCTGGCCTGGATGCTGGCCAAGAACGGCATGACGCTGAAGGACGTGAACATCGTCAACCTCGAGCCGCAGGCCGCTGCCAACGCCATGATCGCCGGCACCGCCAACCTCGACGCGGCGATGACCTACGAGCCCTTCCTGAGCGCCGTGCGCGCCAACCCGGCGGCCGGCAAGATCATCGCCACCACGCTCGACTACCCGATGGTGATGGACACCTTCGGCTGCACGCCCAAGTTCCTGGCCGACAACGCCGCGGCCGCGCAGGGCCTCGCGAACGCCTACTTCGACGCGCTGGCCATGATCAAGGCCGACCCGAAGAAGAGCTTCGAGATCATGGGCGCCGACGTCAAGCAGACAGGCGAGGCCTTCGAGAAGAGCCAGGCCTTCCTGCGCTGGCAGGACAAGGCAGCGAACCAGAAGTTCTTTGCGGGCGAGCACGCGCAGTTCAGCAAGGAAGCGGCCGATCTGCTGCTGGCCGCCGGCATCATCCGCCAGGTGCCCGATCTGACGAAGCTCACCGACACCCGCTTCATCAAGTGACCGTTCTTCTGTGAAGCCGCTCGTGCCGGTGTCGCCCGGCGCACGTGTTGCGCTGGGCGTCAGCTTCTTCGTTGTCTTCGTCGCCGTCTGGGCCGCCGTCACCTTTGGCGGCCTGGTGCCGAAGATCTTTCTCGCCGATCCGCTGCAGATGCTCAAGGGCGGCTGGCTGCTGCTCACCGAGATGGACTTTGCGCACGACATCGGCATGACGGTGTGGCGCGTGGTGGGCGGCTTCGTCATCGCCGCGGCGCTGGCCTTGCCGCTGGGCGTGCTGATGGGCGCCTACAAGCCCATCGAGGCCTTCTTCGAGCCCTTCATCAGCTTCGCGCGCTACCTGCCGGCGAGCGCCTTCATCCCGCTGCTCATCCTGTGGGTGGGCATCGGCGAGGCGCAGAAGCTGGCGGTCATCTTCATCGGCAGCTTCTTCCAGCTGGTGCTGATGATCGCGGTGACCGTGGGCAACACGCGGCGCGATCTCGTCGAGGCCGCCTACACGCTGGGCGTGAAGGACGGCTCGCTGATCCGCCGCGTGCTGATCCCCGGCGCCGCGCCCGAGATCGCCGAGACGCTGCGCATGGTGCTGGGCTGGGCCTGGACCTACGTGATCGTGGCCGAGCTCATCGGCGCCAGCAGCGGCATCGGCCACATGATCACCGACAGCCAGGCGCTGCTGGCCACCGACCAGATCATCTTCGGCATCATCGTCATCGGCCTCATCGGGCTGGTGAGCGACTTCGCCTTCAAGGCCGCCAACCGGCGTCTGTTTCCGTGGGCGCAGCTCGGCCGATGAAGCCCATCCTCAGCATCCGCGGCGTCGAGCGCCGCTTCGACACCACGCTCGCGCTGCATGCCACCGACCTTGACGTGGCCGAAAACGACTTCATCACCATCCTCGGCCCCAGCGGTTGCGGCAAGAGCACGCTGCTGCGCATCGTGGCCGGGCTCGACCACCAGACCGCCGGCGAGGTGCTGCTCGACGGCCGGCGCATCGAGGGCCCCGGTGCCGACCGGGGCATGGTGTTCCAGAGCTACACGCTGTTCCCGTGGCTGAACGTGCTCGACAACGTCTGCTTCGGCCTGCGCGAGCGCGGCCTGCCGCGGCCGCAGCAGCTCGAGCTGGCGCAGGGCTTCATCGCCCAGGTGGGCTTGAAGGGCTTCGAGCGGCACTTTCCGAAGCAGCTGTCGGGTGGCATGCAGCAGCGCACGGCCATCGCACGCGCGCTGGCCAACGACCCGCGCATGCTGCTGATGGACGAGCCCTTCGGCGCGCTCGACCACCAGACGCGCGAGCTGATGCAGGAGCTGCTGCTGGGCATCTGGGAGCGCCAGCGCAAGACGGTGCTGTTCGTCACCCACGACATCGACGAGGCTGTCTTCATGGGCAGCCGCGTGGTGGTGATGAGCGCGCGGCCGGGCCGCATCAAGCTGCAGCGCGAAATCGAGCTGCCGCACCCGCGGCACTACTCGGTGAAGACGACGCCGGCCTTTGCCGCGCTGAAGGCCGAGCTGACGGAAGCGGTGCGCGCCGAGGTGATTGCGGCGCAGGCGCTGATGGCTTGAGTTCGGCGGCGCGGCCACAAGCTGCGAAACTCCGTGCTCATGAACGCATCCGAGCAGCCGAGCCCGCCCCCACTGCACCGCATCGTCATCGTCGGCGGAGGCGCCGGCGGCCTGGAACTGGCCACGCGGCTGGGCCGCACGCTGGGCAAGAAGGGCCTGGCGCACGTGACGCTCATCGAGAAGGCGCGCACGCACTTCTGGAAGCCGCACCTGCACGAGATCGCCGCCGGCAGCATCGACGTGCACGAGCACGCCACCGACTACCTGGCGCAGAGCCACTGGAACGGCTTCCGCTACCGCGTCGGCGAGATGGTGGGCCTCGACCGCGAGAAGCGCCTCGTGCACGTGGGCCCGGTGCTCGACGAAGACGGCCGCCCCGTCACCCAGGGCTACGCCCGCCCCTACGACACGCTGGTGATGGCCGTGGGCAGCGGCACCAACGACTTCGGCACGCCCGGCGTGGCCGAGCACGCCATTGCGCTGGAGACACCCGAAGAAGCCGGCCGCTTCCACCGCCGGCTCGTCAACGCCTGCCTGCGTGCGCACATGCAGGCCGAGCCCCTGGGGCCGGGGCAGCTGAACGTGGCCATCATCGGCGCCGGGGCCACCGGCGTGGAGCTGGCGGCCGAGCTGCACAAGGCCACGCGCACGCTGGTTTCGTACAACCTGGAGCGCATCGACCCCGAGCGCGACACCCGCATCCACCTCATCGAGGCCGGCCCGCGCATCCTGCCGGCGCTGCCTGAGCGCATCGCCGGCTCGGCCACGCAGCTGCTCACGAAGCTGGGCGTGCGCGTGCGGGCCCACGCGCGGGTGACCTCGGTCGACGCGCAAGGCGTGCTGCTGGCCAGCGGCGAACGCATCGAGGCGGAGCTGGTGGTGTGGGCGGCGGGCGTCAAAGCGCCGGCCTTCCTGAAAGACCTGGGCGGCCTGGAGACCAACCGCCTGAACCAACTGGTCGTGGGGCCCACGCTGCAGAGCACGCGTGACGAGCGCATCTACGCCATCGGCGATTGCAGCGCCGCGCCCTGGCTGGGCCGTGAACCGGTCGGTGGGGCCGGCTTGTGCGTGCCGCCGCGCGCGCAGGCGGCGCACCAGCAGGCCAGCCACCTGGCCACCGAGCTGCCGCGCGTGCTGCGCGGCCAGGCGCCGCGGCCCTGGCACTACCGCGACTTCGGCTCGCTCGTCTCCTTGGGCGAGTACAGCACCGTGGGCAACCTGATGGGCTCGCTGGTCGGCGGCAACCTGTGGGTGGAAGGCCTGTTCGCGCGCACCATGTACCTCAGCCTGTACAAGATGCACGAGGTGGCGCTGCACGGCTGGTGGAAGACGGCGCTGGGCTCGGCCAGCCGCTGGATCACCCGCAGCACCGAGCCGAGAGTCAAGCTGCACTGAGGCCCCACGGCCGCGGCACGGTGGATCCGTGACAATTGCGGGTTCACTCGGAGCCCTGTCGTGACGACCATCCTGCAAAACCTGCCCGCCGGCCAGCGTGTCGGCATCGCCTTCTCGGGCGGCCTGGACACCTCGGCCGCCGTGCACTGGATGCGCGCCAAGGGCGCCGTTCCGTGTGCCTACACCGCCAACCTCGGCCAGCCCGACGAGAGCGACTACAGCGAGATCCCGCGCAAGGCGCTGGCCTACGGCGCCGAGATCGCGCGGCTCATCGACTGCCGCAGCCAGCTGGTGGCCGAGGGCATCGCCGCCATCCAGTGCAGCGCCTTCCACATCAGCACCGGCGGCGCCACCTACTTCAACACCACGCCGCTGGGCCGGGCCGTCACCGGCACGGCGCTGGTGGTGGCGATGCGCGACGACGGCGTGCACATCTGGGGCGACGGCAGCACCTACAAGGGCAACGACATCGAGCGCTTCTACCGCTACGGGCTGCTCGCCAACCCGGCGCTGAAGATCTACAAGCCCTGGCTCGACCAGACCTTCATCGACGAGCTCGGCGGCCGCAAGGAGATGAGCGAGTACCTCATCGCCCACGGCTTCGACTACAAGATGAGCGTCGAGAAGGCCTACAGCACCGACAGCAACATGCTCGGCGCCACGCACGAGGCCAAGGACCTGGAGTTCCTGAACTCGGGCATGCACATCGTCAAGCCGATCATGGGCGTGGCCTTCTGGCGCGACGAAGTGGCTGTGCCACGCGAGACGGTGTCGGTGCGCTTCGAAGAAGGCGTGCCGGTGGCGCTGAACGGCCGCACGTTTGCCAGCGCCGTGGCGCTGATGGAAGAGGCCAACGCCATCGGCGGCCGCCACGGCCTGGGCATGTGCGACCAGATCGAGAACCGCATCATCGAGGCCAAGAGCCGCGGCATCTACGAGGCGCCGGGCATGGCGCTGCTGCACATCGCCTACGAGCGGCTTGTCACCGGCATCCACAACGAAGACACCATCGAGCAGTACCGCGCCAACGGCCGCAAGCTCGGCCGGCTGCTCTACCAGGGCCGCTGGTTCGACCCGCAGTGCCTGATGCTGCGCGAGACGGCGCAGCGCTGGGTGGCGCGCGCCATCACCGGCGAGGTGTGGCTGGAGCTGCGCCGCGGCAACGACTACAGCCTGCTCGACACGCAGAGCCCGAATCTCACCTACGCGCCCGAGCGCCTGAGCATGGAAAAGGTGGAAAACGCCGCCTTCACGCCGGCCGACCGCATCGGCCAGCTGACGATGCGCAACCTCGACATCGCCGACACCCGCGGCAAGCTCGGCATCTACACCGCCACCGGCCTGCTCGGGCACGGGGGTGACGACGCCGTGGCGTTGATCACCGGGCCGGGCCTGGCGCGTTGACGCCGAGGCGGTTGATGGCGCGGGTTCGATCAAGTCCCGGTGGCACGCGCCGATGTAGACGCTTGTGACGACTTTCGGCCTACGGCTTCGTTCGGCCCTCGAAAGCCTGCGGCGCCCTGACGACGATGCGCTGGCGGCCTACCGTGGCCGCATCGCGCTGCAGCTGAGCCTGCTGGCGGTCGTCGTGCTGCTGCCCTTCACCATCAACCACCTTCTGCTCGGCCGCTGGCTGCTGGGGGGCCTCACCGCGGCCACCCAGGCCGTGTTGCTGTTCAACGGCCTGGCCTTGCGCGCGGGGCGCGAGGCGCCGGTGCCGTTCTGGCTGATGGTGCTGGGGATGGTGCTGGCGGTCACGGTCTCGATCTCGATCCAGGGCGTGTTCGGCATCGCGTGGACCTACCCGACGCTGTTCATCTGCTACTTCCTGCTGCGGCGCCGCGTGGCCATGGTGCTGTCGCTGCTGCTGGTGCTGTGCGCCACGGCCGCGGCGGCCTATGGCGTGGGCGCGGGCATGGCGCTGCGCGTGGTGGCCACGCTGACGCTGACGCTGGTGATGATCAACGTCGTGCTCAACGTCGTCGGCGAGCTGCAAGAGGCGCTGGTGGCGCAGGCCATCACCGACCCTCTCACCGGCGCCTACAACCGCCGCCATCTCGACACCCAGCTCGCTGCGCTGCCGGCGCCGCTGCCGGGCCAGGATGCCGTCAACATGCTGATGGCGCTGGACATCGACCACTTCAAGAAGGTCAACGACACCCATGGCCATGCCGTGGGCGACGAGGTGCTGCGCGGCCTGGTGGCCACCCTGCACCAGCGCTTGCGTCCCAGCGACCGCCTGTTCCGCATCGGCGGCGAGGAGTTCGTGCTGCTGCTGCCACGCATCACCGCCGCCGACGCGATGAGACTGGCGGAGGATCTTCGCCAGCGCGTGGCGCAGGCGCCCTTGTGGCCCGAAGGCGCGATCACGGTGAGCATCGGCGTGGCCGCGCAGCGACCTGGCTTGGACATCGGCGCCTGGATGCGCGTCACCGACCGGGCCCTGTATGAAGCCAAGCGAAGCGGGCGCAATCGGGTGGTGATGGCTGATTGAGAGCCCGAGTGCTCTGAGAGATCAGGTCGCCAGGAAGCGGCCCTTCATCCGCAACCGTTAGGGCTGAGCCTGTCGAAGCCCTCCCATCCGTTCGGGCTGAGCCTGTCGAAGCCTCGCGCCGTGCGAACACTCCCACTCGAAGCATCGCAGCGGCAAAGGCCCGTGCGGCCGGGGGCTGCGGCGTGAGTTGAAGCGGCCGGCCCTGCGGGCCGGCTGTGCTGCTCGAGTTCATGGCCCGCCGCAAAACTCGCTACGTTCGCGTTGCGAACTCCGCTCAAACAGTTGCGGCGAGTCAGTTCACGAAGCGCGCTGCGCGCGCGGCCATGAACCCTGCGCTGCTCGGCGCTTCAAGATCACGCCACAGCCCCCGCCCGCGCAGACCTTTGCAACAACCGGGGTTTGCGTTCGGGCCGAACACCGCAACGTCTCCAGGAGCGGCAGGCGGTGCGCGGTGCGGGCGCTATGTGGGGCGCCGAGCAGCGCAGCCTTGAGGGCGGCGCGCGCAGCGCGCATCCAAGACTGACTCACGGCAACTGTCTGAGCGCAGTGGGCGCAGCCCGCGTAGCGAGTTTTGCCGTGCGCCCTCAAGACGAGCAGCGGAGGGAAGTCGGTGCGCAGCACCGACCGCCACACCTAGCGCCCGCACCGTGCACCGCCTGACGCGACGCGCGATGCTGCGTGACCTCGACGGGCAGCCAAGGGCCGACAGCTCTCATCGACCGCTCTCGGCTGGCAAACCTCACACGGCTTCGGCTGCCTGCAGCCGGCCCACCTCGATGCCGTTCCAGTTGCGCAGCGTTACGTCCGCCAGCGACTGCAGCAGCCCGGCGGCCTCGCCTTCCAGCGGCAGCAAGCGACGGATGACCGCAGCCATCACCACCTCGACCGCCCGCGCGTTGTTGCCGTCGTCCATCTTGATGGCCACGCCCAGGCCCAGCTCCGGCAGTGCGGCGCAGTGCACGCCCTCGGCGCCCACCTTGCAGAACACACGCTCGCCCAGCGCCTGCATCACGCGCGTATCGAAGCGGCCGCTGCCGGCCACCATGAAAGGCGCCGCGGCCACCGCGCGGCGCAGCCGCAGGGCCGCCGCCGCCTGGCCGACCGAGAGGCCGACGCCCGTGGCCACCTTGGCGAAGGCGTGCGCCAGGTGGCGCAGCGGCACGGCGTAGGTCGGGATCGAGCAGCCGTCGACACCGCGCGCCGCATCGGCCAGGCGGTAGCCGGTGGTGCTTTCGAGCGAGGCCGTCACCTCGCGCATCACCGGGTGATCGGGCTGCACGTAGCCGCGCAGGAAGCCGCGCACATCGGCGCCGCGGTCGGCCGCCATCAGGCAGCCCACGCAGACGAAGCCGGCGTGTTTGCCCGAGCAGTTGTTGTGCAGCGCGCTCGGGCCCGCACCCGCGGCCGCCAGCGCCTTGATCGCCGCATCGTGGTACGGCCAGTGCGTGCCGCACTCCAGCGCCTCTGCGTCGACACCGGCCTTGGCCAGCATGCCCGCGGCCGTCTCGGCATGGCGCGGCTCGCCGCCGTGGCTGGCGCAGGCCAGCGCGAGCTCTTCGTCGACGAGGCCGAAGCGCTCGGCCGCGCCGCTCTGCACCAGCGGCAGCGCCTGCAGCACCTTCACGGCGCTGCGCGGGAACACCGGGCGCTCAATGTCGCCGGTGGCGGTGTGCAGGCTGCCATCGGCGTCGACGATGGCGATGGCGCCGCGGTGCATCGACTCGACGATGCCGCCGCGCAGCGCGTTCACGAGAACCGGATTCAATGTCATGGCCGCGACTGTAAGCGTGCGCCGCTGCGGCCAGAATCCAGCGATGCCCTTGTCTGCCCTGGCCCTGGTGTTGCTGGCCGCCGTGCTGCACGCCACCTGGAACATCGCCGCCAAGAAGGCCGGTGGCGGCGATCACTTCGTCTTCATCACCACCTCGCTGACCAGCGTGCTGTGGTTGCCGAGCGCGCTGTGGTTCGGCTGGCACGAGGTGCCGCGCTGGGGCTGGGCCGAGTGGGGGCTGGTCACTGCCAGCGCGGCGGTGCACCTGCTGTACTTTCGCGCGCTGATGACGGGCTACCGCGTCGGCGACCTCACCGTGGTGTACCCGCTGGCCCGCGGCAGCGGGCCGCTGCTCACGGCGCTGGTGGCGGTGTGGTTCCTGGGCGAGACGCTGGGCTGGTCGGGCACGCTCGGGGTGCTGGCGGTGTGTGGCGGGGTGTTCCTGATCGCGGGCGGGCCCGCGCTCTTCAAGCGGCTGCACGACGCCGACCTCGAGCACCGCCGGCGCACGCTGGCCGGCATCCGCTGGGGCCTGATCACGGGCGTGCTGATCGCGGGCTATTCGGTCATCGACGGCATCGCGATCAAGCTCTTGCTCATGGGCCCGGTGATCTACGACTACATCTGCAACTTGTTGCGCGTGCCGCTGCAACTGCCGCTGCTGCTGCGCGACAGGCCCGGCATCGTGGCCGCCTGGCGCGGCCAGTGGCGCTACGCACTGGTCGTCAGCACGCTCGGGCCTGCGGCCTACATCTGCGTGCTGTATGCGCTGCAGATGGCGCCGCTGAGCCACGTGGCGCCGGCGCGCGAGGTGAGCATGCTGGTGGCCGCACTCATCGGCGGCAAGCTGCTCGGCGAGGCCGACCGCGGGCTGCGCCTGGCCGGCGCGGCCTGCATCGCCGGCGGTGTGATGGCGCTGGCCTGGGGTGGCGCATGACGCTCGAACTGTGGGGTGTCGACTTCAGCAGTGCGCCGAGCCGCCGCAAGCCCATCGTGCGCGCGCGCGGCGAGCGCCGTGGCGCCGTGCTGCGGCTGGGCGGCCTCGACCTGATGCCCACGCTGGCCGCCTTCGAGGCCGCGCTGGCCGAACGCGGTCCGTGGCTCGGTGCCTTCGACTTTCCGTTCGGCCTGCCGCGGGCCTTTGCCGACGCGCACGGGCTGGGCAGCGACGCCGCGGCCGTGTCGCAGGCGGTGCACGCACGCTGCGCCACGCGCAAGGACTTCCAGGCCCTGGTGGACACCTGGGGCAACGGCCGGCCGGCGGGCCAGCGGCTGGTGCATCGCGCCACCGACCGGGCGATGCCGGGCCTGAGCTCGTCGAGCCCGCTGCAGACGCGCTACGTGCCGGTGGGCTTTATGTGGTTCGAGGGCTTTTCGCGGCTCGTGCAGGCCGGCGTGCACTTGCCCGGGCTGGGTGGCGGCGTAGATGCCGGCGACGCCGAACGCACGGCGCTGGAGGGCTACCCCGGCCTGCTGGCCTACGAGCTGATCGGCCGCACGAGCTACAAGAACAGCGAGGCGCCCGAGCGTCTGCTGGCGCGCAAGAGCATCGTCGAGATGCTGGAACAGGGCCGCACGCGGCTGGGCCTGCGGCTGAAGCTCACGCCCGCGCAGGCCGGCGATCTGGTGGCCGATGCCAGTGGCGACCGGCTCGATGCCGTGCTGTGCTTGATGCAGGCGGCTTGGGCGGCCGAGCAGCCGGGGCACGGACAGCCGGCGTCGGTGGACGCCGTCGAAGGCTGGATCACCAGCGCCGGCGCCGCCCCGCCCTGAAACGGCGCCCTGAAACCACGCACAGGCCGCCGATGACGCCCGACGACTGGTTCGCCTCGCGCGGGTGGCAGCCGTTCGAGTTCCAGCGCCGCGTGTGGGCGGCCATGGCGCGGGGCGACAGCGGCCTGCTGCATGCCAGCACCGGCAGCGGCAAGACGCTGGCGGTGTGGATGGGCGCGCTGCTGCGCTCGCGCGCGCAGCCCGCGCCCGCACCGGGGCTTCAGGTGCTTTGGCTGACGCCGATGCGCGCGCTGGCCGCCGACACCACACGGACGCTCACCGAGCCGCTCGGCAGCCTGGCCCCGATGTGGCGCGTGGGCCAGCGCACCGGGGACACCCCCGCCGCCGAACGCGCCCGGCAAGACCGCCGCATGCCCGACGCGCTGGTCACGACGCCGGAATCGCTGATGCTGCTGCTCACGCGCGAACGCGCCGCCGCCGAACTGGCCGGCGTGCACACCGTGGTCGTCGACGAGTGGCACGAGCTCATCGGCAACAAGCGCGGCGTGCAGGTGCAGCTGGCGCTGGCGCGGCTGAAGCGCTTCAACCCCGGCCTCGTGGTCTGGGGCCTCAGCGCCACCATTGGCAATCTGGCCGGGGCCATGGCCACGCTCACGGGCAGCGAGCACGCGACGCTGGTGCAGGGCCTGCACGACAAGGCCCTGGTCATCGACACGCTGCTGCCGGTGGAGCCGGGCCGCTTCAGCTGGGGCGGCCACCTGGGGGCGCAGATGCTGGAGCCGGTGGTGCGCGAGATCGAGTCGAGCGGCACGACGCTGGTCTTCACCAACACGCGCAGCCAGGCCGAGATCTGGTACCAGCTGCTGCTCGACCAGCGGCCCGAGTGGGCGGGCCTGGTGGCGCTGCACCACGGCAGCCTCGACAAGGGCGTGCGCGAATGGGTCGAGGCGGGCCTGAAGCAGGGCCAGCTCAAGGCCGTCGTGGCCACTTCGAGCCTCGACCTGGGCGTGGACTTCCTGCCGGTGGAGCGTGTGCTGCAGATCGGCAGCGCCAAGGGCGTGGCGCGCCTGCTGCAGCGCGCCGGCCGCAGCGGCCATGCGCCGGGCCGCACCAGCCGCATCACGCTGGTGCCCACGAACACGCTTGAACTGGTCGAGGCCGCCGCAGCGCGCCGCGCCGCGCGGGCCGGCCGCGTGGAAAGCCGCCGCAGCCCCGAGCAGCCGCTGGACGTGCTGGTGCAGCACCTCGTCAGCGTGGCCATCGGGGGTGGCTTCGACGCCGACGAGATGCACGCCGAGGTGTGCAGCAGCCACGCCTACCGCGGCCTGTCGCGCGAGTCCTTCGACTGGGCGCTGCGCTTCTGCGAGCGCGGTGGCGACAGTCTCTCGGCCTACCCCGAGTACCACCGCATCGTGCGCGCGCCGGCCGCGGAGGGCGGCCGCTGGCGCGTGGCCGACGCAGCCATCGCGCGGCGCCACAAGCTGATGGTCGGCACCATCGTGTCCGACGCCTCGATGGCCGTGAAGTGGGCCAGTGCAGGTGGTGCCGGCGGAACGCTGGGCCACATCGAAGAGGGTTTCATCGCGCGGCTGAACAAGGGCGACTGCTTCGTCTTCGCCGGCCGCCTGCTGGAGTTCGTGCGCACGCACGAGATGGCAGCCTTGGTGCGCGTGGCCAAGAAGTCACGCGGCGTGGTGCCCTCTTGGGCCGGCGGCAAGATGCCGCTGTCCAGCGAGCTGGCCGAGGCCGTGCAGGCGCTGCTCGACGGCGCCGCCGCAGGCGCCTTCGACGAGCCCGAGCTGCAGGCCGCCGAGCCGATGCTGCGCGCGCAGGCACGGCTGTCGAAGCTGCCGGTGCGCGATGCCTTGCTGGTTGAGCAGTTCGACAGCCGCGAGGGCCACCATGTCTTCATCTACCCGTTTGCCGGCCGCCAGGTGCACATCGGCCTCGCGCAGCTGCTGGCCTGGCGGCTGGCCAGCCGCTTGAAAGACGCGCGGCCCAACACCTTTTCGCTCAGCGTCAACGACTATGGGCTGGAGATCGTGGCCGTGGAGCCGCTGGCCGAAGGCGCCTTCGACGACCCGGCGTTGTTCGACACCACCGAGCTGATGGCCGACGTGCTGGCGAGCCTGAACTCGGGGCAGCTGGCGCAGCGGCGATTTCGCGAGATCGCACGCGTGGCGGGCCTGGTGTTCGGCGGCTACCCCGGCGCGCCGAAGAGCCTGCGCCAGCTGCAGGCCTCGAGCAGCCTGTTCTACGAGGTCTTCCGCCAGTACGACGCCGGCAACCGGCTGCTGACGCAGGCCCAGAACGAGGTGCTGGCGCAAGAGCTGGAGCTGTCGCGGCTGCGTGCCACGCTTGAGCGACTGCAGACCTTGCCGCAGCAGCGGGTGCGCCTGCTGGCGCCCAGCCCGTTCGCGCTGCCGCTGATGGTGGAGCGGCTGCGCGAGCAGCTCAGCACCGAGAAGCTCAAGGACCGCCTGGCGCGCCTGGTGGCCGAAGGCGAGGCCGCGCTGGCCGATGCGCCCGCACCGGGTGGCCGGCGCCGGCGCCGTGCGGCATCATCCGGGGCGTGAAGACCGCCACCGCCACCGCCACTGTCGTTGTTGCGCTGCTGTGGTGGGCGCTGCCCGCCTCGGCCCAGATGACCGCCGCGCCCGCCAAGGGCCAGCAGGGCCAGGTCGTGGCCGTGATGGATGGCGACACCCTGGTGCTGCGCGTGCCCAGCGGCCCGCCGGTGACCGTGCGCCTGCGCGACATCGACGCGCCCGAGATCTGCCAGCCCTGGGGAGTCGAGGCCAAGAACGCGCTGTCGGAGCTGGCGCTGAACAAGTTCGCCATCCTCACGCCGGTGGCGCGCGACAGCTTCGGCCGCACGGTGGGCCGCATCACCGTCGAAGACCTCGACGTGGGCAAGCACCTGGTCGAGAACGGCCATGCCTGGAGCACCCGCGGCCGCAACGACCGCGGGCCGCTCGTCAAGCAGGAGCGCATGGCCAAGGCCCTGAGCCGCGGCCTGCACGTCCAGCTGCCGCGCGCCGTGCCGCCCTGGGAGTGGCGGCGCAACCAGGGGCCGTGCCCGAAGGCTTGAGCGGACGGGCTGAGCTGGGCGCTAGCGCAGCCGCACCCAGCGCAGCTCGATGGCGTCGTTGGGCCACATCACCGCCTGCACCTTCTTGTTCATGGCCCAGCTGATGGTGCGCCGGTACAGCGGGATGTAGGGCAGGTCGTCGGCCACCAGCCGCAGCACCGTGGCCACCATGGCGCGGCGGCGCGTCAGGTCGGGCTCGGTGCGCATGGTGTCAATCAGCGCATCGACCTTGGGGTTGCTGTAGCGCCCGGCGTTGAAGGTGCCCAGGCCCGACTTGTCGTGCGTGCGGAACAGGCCGTTGAGCGAGTTCCAGGCGTCGGGCGTGGCCGTCCAGCCGTATTCGATGAAGCTGGCGGTGGCCTGCGTCAGCTTGGGGAAGAAGGTGCTGCTCGGGCTGGCCCGCAGCTGCGCCCGGATGCCCACCTGCGTGAGCATCGCGGCCATCGCCTGGCAGACGTTTTCGCGCCAGGCCACGTTGACGCAATCCAGCGCCACCGAAAAGCCGTTCGGGTAGCCGGCTTCGCCGAGCAGCTGCCGCGCGCGCGCCGGGTCGTAGGGCAGCCGCTTGTCCAGCTCGGCCGGCGAGCCGTCGACCAGCGGGCTCAGCAGCGCGCCGGTGGGCTGGCCCTGGCCGCGCAGCACCTTGTCGATGATCAGCGGCATGTTCAGCGCGTGGTACACGGCCTTGCGCACGCGCAGGTCCTGGAAGGGGTTGCGGCCCTTCACGTCGCTGTCCTGCAGTTCGGGGCGCGCCAGGTCGAAGGTCAGGTACTGCTGGCCGATGTCGGCGGTCTGCACCAGCGCCAGGCGCGCGTCGGTCTTGAGCCGGGCGATGTCCTGGTAGGGCGGGTCGAGCACCAGGTCGACCTCGCCCGAGGCCAGTGCCGCCAGCCGCGTGGCGTCGCTCTTCACGGTGACGAAGTCGACGCGGCCGAGGTTGCCGCTGCGGCGGTCGGCCCAGCCCCACCACTGCGGATGGCGCTCGAGCGTGGTGCGCACGTCGGGCTCGTAGCGCAGCAGGCGCAGCGGCCCGGTGCCGTTGGCGTGGCGCACGGCGTGGGTTTCCTGCTTGCCGTTGAAGTCCTGCGGACGCGTGACGCCGTGGCGCTCGCTCCAGGCCCGGCTCATCATCGCGATGTAGTGCAGCTTCTCGGGCAGCACCGCGTCGGGCGCCTCGAGCAGGATCTCGACCGTCAGCGCGTCGACCTTGCGCGCACCGGTCACGCCCTTGATCTGGAAGGCGCGCTGCGAGGGCGCGGTGAGCGTGCGCTCGATCGAGAACACCACGTCGTCGGCGGTGAAGGGCGTGCCGTCGTGGAACAGCACGCCCGGCCGCAGCCGGAAGCGCCACACCGTGGGCGACATCGCCTGCCACGACAGTGCCAGCGCCGGCTCGAGCTTGAAGCGCTCGTCGCGGCCAACCAGCGACTCGTACACCTGGAACACCACGCGCGAGTGGTACAGCAGCGCAATGGCGTGCGGGTCCATCGTCTGCGGGTCGAAGGCCGAGGCGATGCGCAGCGGCGCGGCGGCCGGCGGCGCGTTCTGTGCGTGGGCCGTGCCTTGCAAGTGCAGGCTCAAGGGCAGGATGAGGGCCAGGCCGAGGACCAGGCCGACGCGCACGAAGCGCGCGAAGGGGCGAAGGTGGATGCGTCTCACGATGCATCGATTGTGTCGAGCCCGCTTGACGCTCTGCGTGCGCCGGCGCCCTGACAAACCATGACGGGAATCGCCCTTAAGCACTATCCCGGATGGGCACCTTCAGCGGGTGGCGCGTGCCCTCAGGCAGGCGGCCAGAAAGTCGCGCAGGATGGGTCCGTCGTCCAGCGTGTCGGGGTGCTCGGGGCCGTGGAACTCGGGGTGCCACTGCACGCCGGCCACGAAGGGGCCTTCGTCGGTGCGGCGGATGGCCTCGATCATGCCGTCGTCGGGGCAGCGCGCCTCGACCACGAAGCCCGGCGCCAGCTGCTTGATGCCCTGGTGGTGGATGCTGTTGGTGGTCGCGCGCGCCACGCCCGGGTACAGGCCCGCCAGGTGCGTGCCGGCGACGAACGCCACCTCGTGGAAGTGGCGTTCGTAGCGGCCGGCGATGCGGTGGTCTACTGACTCGGGTTGCTGCGTCGGGATGTCCTGCCACAGGCTGCCGCCGAAGGCCACGTTCAGCAGCTGCAGCCCGCGGCAGATGCCGAACACCGGCTTGCCGGCGGCCACGAAGGCCCGCACCAGCTCCATCTCGTAGCGGTCGCGCACCGGGTCGCCGGCCCAGTCGGGGTGCAGCGGGTCTTCGCCGTAGTGCGTTGGGGCCACGTCGTTGCCGCCTTGCAGCACGAGGCCGTCGAGCGCGTCGGCGTAGTGCCCGAGGTCGATGTCGGTGCGCAAGACGATGCTGCCGCTGCTCACCGCCGGGATCATCACCGCCACCGCCCCGCCCGACAGCACCCAGTGCGCGACGCTCTGCTCCAGGTAGTGCAGCGTCTTGGTCCACACGCCGGGCAGTTCGACGCCGGCCGAGCCCGGGGTGTAGATGCGGGCCGACAGGCCGATGAGCAGCGGGCGAGTGTCCATGGTCCCTCAGTCTTCGTCGCCGGCTTCGGGCGGTTCGTCGTCACGCGCCTTTTGCACGCGGCGGGCCAGTTGCTCGGCCAGCGGCGCCAGGTCGGCGGCCAGAGTCTCGGGCGGCTCGGCGTCGCGCCACAGCGTCCACGGCGTGGGCAGCGTGCTCATGTAGGCCGCGCGGCTCCAGCGGTCGACCTGCTGCCAGGTGGTGGTGATGGCCACCGCAGCGCCGGCCAGCGTGGCCGCCCCCACGAAGCTGGCCACCGCGCGCCGTGCCTGCGGCAGCACCAGCGCCAGGTGGCCATACAGCAGGGCCAGCAGCAGCGCCACTTGCAGCGGCGTCACCAGGCGCCACAACAAGGGCAGGTCGAGCGCCGCCGCCAGCGGCGGCACGAGCCAGTCGACGGCCTCGATCGCCGCCACCAGCGGCAGCGCCAGCCGCAGGTGGGCGCCGAACTCGAAGCGGTGCTGGAACAGCTTCGAGGCCGTGGCCCAGAGCCCGGCCCACAGCCCCAGCACCAGCGGCAGGCCGGCCACCAGCGGGATCCAGTCCATCGCGTCGGCCCCGGGGTCGAGCGAGAGCCAGTGGTTCGACAGCGCCAGCACGGCCAGCGTCACCGCGGCCGCCAGCGGCAGCCAGGCCGCCCGCCGGGCCAGCACGGGCAGCGGCTGCTCGCCGGCCAGGGTTTCGTCGGGCGTACGCAGCCGCACCGTGAGGCCGCCGATCTGCCAGGTCGTGCCGCCCGCCGGCACTGCCACGCGGCTGCCGCGGGGGTGCCGTTGCGCGCCTTCCTGCACGCCGTTGGCGGTGTCGCCCACGTCGAGAGTCAGGTGGCCGTCGTCGCCGGCCTGCAGCGTGGCGTGCAGCGGCGCCACGAAGGGGTCGTCGAGCACCACGTCGGCCTGCAGCGAGCGCCCCAGCGTCAGCGGCCAGCGCTGCACGTCGACGGCGCGCGCCACGCGGCCGTCGCGGCCGATCACCTCGAGCAGCGCCAGGCGGGCCGGCGCGCTCACTTCGGCACCTCGGCGGCCGAGCCGCTGCGGCCGAAACCGGCCAGGTAGTGGCGCGTCAGCCGTTCGGCGCTGGCCAGGCCCACGCCGAGTGCATCGAGCCGGCCCTGCACGCCCACCGTGCGGCCGTCGAGCGTGGCCACCAGCACCATCAGGTCGTGCAGGCCGGGCAGCTTCTTGTAGGCGCGCAGGCAGACCACGGCGCGCAGCGGCAGCGGCGGCTCGGCCTTGGCGGTGGTGCCCGGCGCGGCCGGCGGCACGATGGTGCGCTCGCGGCACTGGGCGGCGGTGCGCAGGCGGTCGTCGACGCCGACGAACTCGTTGCCGAAGCTGCTGGAGTGGCGTTCGGAGAAGCGCCAGGCGCCGATGCGGCTGCCGTCATACGCCTCGTGGCGCACGGTGATGTAGCCGGTGAGCAGCGGGCCGGCCACGAACACGCGGCTGTCCATCTCGCAGTCGCTGCGCTCGAACTGCAGCCCGCGCGACTGCGCCGGCGAGCTGCGCCCCCAGCAGCGCATCCAGGTCTCCTGCGGCACCGGGATGCGGTACAGCGGATGGCCGGCGTGGCGCCAGGGCTGGCTGACGAAGTCGGCGGTGAGGCGGGTCTCGTGCTCGCCTAGCTGCCGCGCCACCTCGTCCCAGGCCGGGGCGACGATGGGGCTGGCGCCGCGGCCGCGGGCGATGAGCAGGCGCACCGGGTCGGCCGGCACGAGAAAGCTCACCTGCTCGCCGTCGCGCCGTGCGGCCACGTTGACGCCGACCAGGCGGCCGTTGTCGTCAAGTGCCGGGCCGCCGCTCATGCCCGAGGACAGGCTGCCGCCGAAGAACAGCGTCGGCAGGTAGCTGCGCTCGACCGGCCCGTTGAAGCTGCCCTCGGCCACCGCGAAGCCCACGTCCAGCGGGTTGCCCATGCTGTAGATGCGCGCGCCGCGGGGCAGCGGCTCGCTGGCGGGCCGGATCGGCACGGCACCCCGCCCGGCCAGCGGCGCGGGATCGACCGGCTTGAGCAGGGCCAAGTCGTGCACCACGTCGAAGGCCAGCAGCTGCAGCGCGCCCTGGCGGCCGTCAACCGTGGCGTACACCAGCCGGTGCTGCGAGGGGCGCAGCGCGTACTGGCTGATGACGTGGTAGTTCGTGATCAGGTGGCCGGCGTCGTCGACCAGGAAGCCCGAACCGACGGAGCTCTGGCTGTCCTGCGTCTTCAGCAGCGTGCGCACCTGCAGCAGCTGCGGGCGGATGCGCTCGTAGATGCGCTGGCCGGCGCCGGTGGGGGCCGTGGGCTCGGCAGGCTCGGCGGCCGAGGCCGCGGCTGAGGGCGAGGGTGCGGGCTGGGCCGCAGGCCTGGGCTGGGCCAGCGCGGCGCCGGCCAGGCCCAGCGCCGTGGCGAAGGCCGCGGCGCGGCAGGCCAGGGCGGCGCGAAGACTCAAGGGCATCGTGGCATCTTAGCCCCGCAGGGCGTCTTCAATGCCCAGTCGAACGGCTTGTGCCAGCCGGGCGCGAAACGCGGGGTCGAGCAGCTGCGCCTCGTCGCCGGGGTGGCTGACGAAGGCCTGCTCCACCAGCACGGAGGGCATCGACGTCAGCAGGCGCAGCGGCGCGTAGTTGAAGTTGCCCACCAGCCCGAAGTCGGGCAGGGCGGTGGCCGCCAGCAGCCGGCGGTGCACGGCGGCGGCCAGCGGCTGCGAGGGCGCGTGCTTGTAGTAGGTGCTGGCGCCGCTGACGCGCAGGTAGCCGCCGGCGGTGTCGGCGGCGTTGGCGTGCACGCTGACGTAGAGCTGCGCGGCTTCGGATTCGGCCCGTGTGGCGCGTTCGCGCAGCGTCGGGTTGCTGTCGCCCGGGCGGATGTCGATCAGCTGCGCACCGGCGGCCAGCAGCTCGGTGGCCAGCGTGTCGGTGGTCCAGCGGTTGAAGTCCTTCTCGGGCGTGCCGGTGGCGCCCACGGCGCCCAGGTTCGTCGGCCCGCCATGGCCGGCTTCGAGTGCGATGCGCAGGCCCTGCAGCGGCGTGGCCGTGCCCACCGAAGGCGGCACCGGCAGCAGCCGCACTTGCAGCACGCCGGGCGCGGGCTCGACGCGCCAGCCCCACAGTCGCGGCGTGCGCAGCCAGGCGGTGATGCGCACGCGGCCCGGGCCGGCTTGCTCGACCACGAGCTCCTCCACCGAGCGTGGCGCGCGGCGGTGCGTCACCCAGGTGGCGGCGTGGTGGGCGCCGCAGACCTCGATCTCCAGCGCCACGCGGCCGGTGGCATCGCGCCGGGCGCGCACGGCGTAGGGCACCGGGGCACCCAGCGCCACGCGGATCAGGTCGGCGTCGTCTTCGCCCGCCACCGACACCGTGCTCAGCGCCACCAGCGGCGGCCGCGTGCCGGCGGGTGCCTGCAGCAGCGCGGCGCGCGGGGCCCACACGGCGGTGTCGGGCGCCAGCGCCAGGCGCAGCTGGGCGCCGCGCTCACCGCTGGCCTGCAGCAGCGTGCCGGCCGGCAGCGCACCCCACGACGGGCCGCCCAGGCGCACCTCGTGCAGGCCGTGCGTGGGCTCCACGCCCTCGGGCCCCACGGTGAACAGCCGCGTCGCATCGGGCCGCCACTGGCCCACGAGGCCGGGCGTGAGCGCCACCAGTGCTCGCGCGGCGGGCCGGGCCGCGCGCGGCCGGCTGCCCGGCGCGGCCACCGGCAGCAGGCGCACGCGCACGGGGGCGGGTTCGATGTCGTCCGGCCGCACAAACGCCAGAAAACCGCGGTAGCGCCCCGGCGCCACCTCGGCCAGCCGCTGCCAGGCTTCGCCCGGCAGCGCGGCCTGCACCAGGCGGCCGGGCGTGGCCTGCAGCGCCACCTCGACGGGCTCGCCCGGCGCGACACGCAGCGCCTCGGCGGGCTGCAGGCTGCCGCCGTCGATCCAGCCGGCGTCGGCCGGCCAGCGGGGGCCGGGTGGCGGATCGACGCGCGTCACCGTCAGGGTCATCGAGGTGCTGGCGCCCGCCGGCGACGTGGCCTCGACGACGAAGCGGTTGGCGCCCATCGCCAGCGCCAGGCCATCGCGCGCGAACACGCCGCTGCCGAACACCGGCACGCGCTCGCCGTTGATGCGCACCACGCTGCCGGCGCTGGTGCGGCCCAGCAGGTGCACCACGCTGCGTGTGCTGCGCAGCGCCTCGCCCTGCGGTGCCAGCACTTCCAGCGCCGGCACGGCCGACGCCGCGACCGGCGCCGTGACGGCGGCGCTGCTGGGAGCCGGCGGGCCGCTCAAGCGCGCATCAGCGTGCTCTTGCCGAACAGGCTCTCGATCAGGTCGACGGCGAGCTCGGCCGTCTTGTTGCGGATGTCCAGCGCCGGGTTCAGCTCCATCACGTCCAGGCTGGCCAGACGGCCGGTGTCGGCGATCATCTCCATGCACAGCTGCGCTTCGCGGTAGGTGGGGCCGCCGGGCACCGTGGTGCCGACGCCGGGCGCGATCTCGGGGTCGAGGAAGTCGACGTCGAAGCTGACGTGCAGGTGCGTCTTGTCGTCCAGCGTGGCCAGCGCCAGCTCCATGGCGTGGCGCATGCCCATCTCGTCGATGTAGCGCATGTCGAAGACCTCGAGGCCGACCTCGTGCACAAAGCGCTTCTCGCCGGGGTCGACGCTGCGGATGCCGATCTGGCGCACCACCTTCGCGCTGATGGCGGGCACGGTGCCGCCGATCTCGATCAGCTCCTGCGGCCCGTGCCCGCACAGGCAGGCCACCGGCATGCCGTGGATGTTGCCGCTGGGCGTGAGCACGCTGGTGTTGAAGTCGGCGTGGGCGTCGAGCCACAGCACGCGCAGCTTCTTGCCGGCCTCGCGGCAGTGGCGCGCCACGGCGCTGATGCTGCCCAGGCCCAGGCAGTGGTCGCCGCCCAGCAGGATGGGCAGGCGGCCCAGCGCCAGCTCGGCGTGCACGGCGTCGTGCACGGCGCGGTTCCAGGCCACGACCTCGGGCAGGTGGCGGTAGCCGTCCACCGGCGGCAGCCAGGGGTTGGGCGGGCCGGCGAGGTTGCCGCGGTCGAGCACCTGCAGGCCGTGGGCCTCGAGCGCCGACTGCAGGCCGGCGACCCGCAGCGCCTCCGGGCCCATGCGGGCGCCGCGGGCGCCGGCGCCGATGTCGGTGGGGGCACCGATGAGGGAAACGTGTCGCGTCATGAGGCCGATGCTATCGGGCCGCTGCGCGGGCCGGGCTCAGATGTCTTCCGCGAATGCGCCGGATTCTGTCGGCGGCAGGTCGAAGCCGTAGTGGTGGGCCAGCACGTCCCAGGCCTCTTCGGCGCTTTCGACGTAGCGGAAGAGCTGCAGGTCGTGTGCCGAGATCATGCCGGTGTCGACCAGGTGCTGGAAGTCGATCAGCTTCTCCCAGAACTCGCGCCCGAACAGCAGGATGGGGCGGCGGCGGCTCTTGCCGTTCTGCACCAGCGTCATCGTTTCGAACAGCTCGTCGAGCGTGCCGAAGCCGCCCGGAAAGCACACCAGCGCGATGCTGCGCATGACGAAGTGCATCTTGCGCAGCGCGAAGTAGTGGAACTGGAAGCACAGCTCCGGCGTGATGTACGGGTTGGGCGCCTGCTCGTGCGGCAGCACGATGTTCAGGCCGATGCTCTTGCCACCGACCTCGAACGCGCCGCGGTTGCCGGCTTCCATGATGCCGGGCCCGCCCCCGGTGACGATGAACAGCGGCGCGGCGTGCTCGCGGCTCTTCTGCGTGGCCAGGGCGGCGAAGCGGCGCGCCTCGTCGTAGTAGCGGCTCATGGCGACGGCGTTGCGCGCCTGGGCCAGCGCCTGGGCGTCGCCCGCGGCTTCGGCTGCCGCCAACATCTGCGCCGCCACCTCGGGCGCCTTGATGCGCGCGCTGCCGAAGATGACGATGGTGCTCTCCACGCCTTGCTCCGCCTGCACCAGCTCGGGCTTGAGCAGCTCCAGCTGCATGCGCACCGGGCGCAGCTCTTCGCGCAGCAGGAAGGCGCTGTCGGTGAAGGCCAGGCGGTAGGCGCTTTCGGGGCCGGCGTAGCGGGCCGCGTTCTCGGTGGCGGCCTGCACCGCGGCGGCGTCTTCCTGGGCGCTCGGGAAGTTGCGCGCGGTGAGTTCGGGGTGGGGTGCGGTCTTGGGCGGGTTCATCGCGCGGGAGCATAAGCGTCCCACCATGACGGTCGGCCAAGAAAAAAGCCCGCCGGGGCGGGCTTCGTCAGGCGGCAGTGCCCAAGTTCACTTGCCCGCGTTCACTTGCCCGGTGAAGGGGCCTGGGCGCGCTGCTCGGCGGCCGTCTTGCTGGCCACCACGGGCAGGCCGCGCAGCTGGTTCAGGGCCTGGCGCAGCGGCCAGTCTTCCGCCGTGCCGAACTCTGGTAGCGGCTTGGGCGGCTCCTTGCTCTTGGCCAGTTGCTCCTCGAGCTTGGTGCGGGCTTCCTCGCGTGCCTTGTCGCGCGCCGGGTCCTTCTTCTCGTCGGCGCCCTGCAGGTGCTTGTCGAGATCGGCTTCGCGCATGCGCAGCGCGGCGAACACGTTGCCGTCGGCGGTTTCGTCGAGAAAGACATCGGGCGTGATGCCTTTGGCCTGGATGCTCTTGCCGCCCGGCGTGTAGTAGCGCGCCGTGGTGATCTTGAGTGCGGTGTCGCCCGGCAGCGGGCGGATCGTCTGCACCGAGCCCTTGCCGAAGGTCTGCGCGCCCATGATGGTGGCGCGCTTGTGGTCCTGCAGCGCGCCGGCCACGATTTCGCTGGCCGAGGCCGAGCCTTCGTTCACCAGCACCACCAGCGGCACCTTCTTCAGGGCGGCCGGAAGGCGCTTGAGCGGATCGACGCCACCGCGGCGGGCGTAGTCGGCCGGCGTGGCGCGGAAGCTCATGCGCGACTCGGCCATCTGGCCGTTGGTGCTGACGACCATCACGTTCTCGGGCAGGAAGGCCGCCGACAGCGCGATGCTGGCGTCGAGCAGGCCGCCGGGATCATTGCGCAGGTCGAGCACCAGGCCCTTGAGGTTGGGATCCTGCTTGTAGAGGTCTTCGACCTTCTTGACGAAGTCCTCGACCGTGCGGTCCTGGAACTGGCTGACGCGCACCCAGCCATAGCCGGGCTCGACCATGCGGGCGCGCACGCTCTGCATGCGGATCTCTTCGCGCACGATGGTCACCGGGAAGCTGCGGTTCTCATCCTTGCGGAAGACCTGCAGCTGCACCTTGGTGGCGGGCTCGCCGCGCATGCGCTTGACGGCCTGGTCGACCGACAGGCCCTTGACCGGGGTGTCGTCGATGCGGGTGATGAGGTCGCCGGGTTTCAGGCCGGCGCGGAAGGCGGGCGAGCCCTCGATGGGCGAGACCACCTTCACGAGGCCGTCTTCCATCGTCATTTCGATGCCGATGCCGATGAAACGGCCACCGGTGTTCTCGCGAAACTCCCTGAAGGTCTTCTTGTCGAGGTACTGCGAGTGCGGGTCGAGGCCCGAGACCATGCCCGAGATGGCGTCGGAGATCAGCTTCTTCTCGTCGACCGGCTCCACGTATTCGGCCTTGACGCGGTCGAACACGGCCGCGAGCTGCTGCAGCTCTTCGACCGGCAGCGGCCCGAAGGCGCTGCGCGCCACGGCCGTGATCTGCATGGTGGCCAGGGCGCCGGCGACGGCGCCAAGCGCCAGCAGACCAGCGATCTTGAATTTGGAGCCCATGGGGTTTCGCCTTTCTTGAGACGACAACGAGGGTGATTCGGGTCAGTATAGGGGCGGCAGGCGCATCACACGGGCTGTGATCCCGCGAGCGGGCCACTGGTTCCGGGGCAATTCCGCAGCGCGGCAGTTGGGCTGGGCGGAATCGCGGGTTGTCAGTCGCCGCCTGCGGCTGGCGCGGCCTCGCGCGGGAAGGTCACGACGTGGTCGACCTGGGCGCGGATGCCGATCCATTCGCCGACCTCGTGGTCGTGGTGGCTGGGCACGTGGGCCATCACGTGCTCGCCCGACTCCAGGCGCAGCGTGAGCAGGAACTCGCTGCCGCGGAAGGCCTTGCGCTCGATCAGCGCCCGCACCGGGCTGGCGTCGTCGTGCACGATGTCGTCGGCGCGCAGCAGCACGTCGCACTCGCCCTGGGGGTTGAAGGCCTCGGGCAGCGGGCAGCCGGCGACGTCGTCGAGCTCGCCCACCGGCGTGTGCACGCAGGGGCCGTGCGCGCAGGTGACGATCTGCGCCGGCGCGAACACGCCGTGGCCGATGAAGCGCGCCACGAAGCGGCTGGCCGGGCGGTGGTACAGCGTGTAGGCGTCGTCCCACTGCTCCAGGCGGCCCTGGTTCATGACGCCGATCACGTCGCCCACGGCAAAGGCCTCGAGCTGGTCGTGGGTGACGAGCAGCGCGGTGGTCTCGCTGTCCTTCAGGATCTGCCGCACCTCTTGCGCCAGGCGCTCGCGCAGGTCGACATCGAGGCTGGAGAAGGGCTCGTCGAGCAGCAGCAGGCGCGGCCCCGGCGCCAGTGCCCGCGCCAGCGCCACGCGCTGCTGCTGCCCGCCCGAGAGCTGGTGCGGCGCGCGCCGGGCGGCGTGGGCCAGGCCCACCAGCTCGAGCATGCGGCGCACGCGCTGCTCGCGCTCGGCGCGCGGCAGCGCGGCAATGCCGAAGGCCACGTTGTCGGCCACCGAGAGGTGCGGAAACAGCGCGTAGTCCTGGAACACCATGCCGATGCGGCGGCGTTCGGGCGCCAGGTGCAGGCCCAGCGTGGCGTCGGACAAGGCCTCGCTTTCGATGGCCACGCGGCCGGCCGACACGCGCTCGAGCCCGGCCACGGCGCGCAGCAGCGAGGTCTTGCCGCAGCCCGAAGGCCCGATCAGCACGCCGATCTGGCCGGCCTGCAGCCCGAGCGTCACGCCATCGACCGCGGCGCGCGCGGCGCCACGCGCGTAACGCACCGAGACATCGTCGAGGGCCAGGAACATGTCGGCATCATAATCCGCCGCCCGCGAATGAGGATTGTTCTCATTCAGAATCCACACGCGGCCTCACCTCTGGTCTTCGATGCCCTTGTTGCGCCCTTCGCTGCTGCTGGTGTGCCTGCTGCTGGCCTTGCCGATCCTGGGCGTGCTGGGCGCCTGGTTCGCGCTCGACGCCGCGGCGCTGCAGGTGCTGCGCCACCAGTGGAACACCGTGCTGCCCGGCTACGCCACGCAATCGCTGGCGCTGGCGCTGGGCGTCGGCCTGGGCGTGATGCTGCTGGGCAGCGCCACGGCGGCGGCGGTGACGCTGTTCGAGTTTCCGCTGCGCCGCTTCTTCGAGTGGGCGCTGCTGCTGCCGCTGGCCATGCCCGCCTACGTGCTGGCCTACGCCTGGACGGACGCGCTGCAGTTCAGCAGCCCGCTGCACACCGCGCTGCGCGAGGCCCTGGGCGTGCGCGGAGCCCTGTGGCCCGACGTGCGCAGCCTGCCCTTCGCGATTGCGCTGTTCGTGCTGTGCTTGTATCCGTATGTGTACCTGCTCACCCGCGCCGCACTCGGCGAACGTGCCGTGCGCATGATGGAAGCCGCGCGCCTGCTCGGCGCGCCGATGCGCCGCCGCGTGCTGGAAGTGGCGCTGCCGATGGCACGGCCGGCGGTGGCCGCCGGCACCGCGCTGGCGTTGATGGAGACGCTGGCCGACTACGGCGTCGGCTCCTACTTCGGCCTCACCACCTTTTCCACCGGCATCTACAAGGCCTGGCTGGTGATGAACGACCGCGTCGCCGCGGCGCAGCTGGCGTCGATGCTGCTGCTGGTGGTGGCGGCGCTTCTGCTGGCCGAGCGGGCCGC
>JAIYDH010000086.1 GCA_027487585.1 Rubrivivax sp. | reverse complement strand
GCACTCTCCAGCCGGCGCACGAGCACGGCGTCGCGCGCGGCCGGCGCGGCCGTGGCTTCGATCTTGCTGCCCGCCAGCGTGGCCAGGCCGGCCACGTCGAACAGGTTCTTCACGGCAAACGGCACGCCGGCCAGCGGCATGCGCGCGCGGCGCTCGTGCTTGTCGATGAGCGCGGCGCGCTTGAGCGCGCGCTCGGCCAGCACGGCGGTGAAGGCGTTCACGTGCGGCTCGGTGGCCTTGATGCGGTCGAGCGCGCCCTGCACCGCGTCCGTGGCGCGCAGCTGCCCGGCGCGCACCTGCGCGGCCAGCTCGGCGGCCGTGGCTGCGCTGGCCGTGCCGGCCGCGCTCACGTGCCGTCTCCTTGCGGCGCCACCGGCACGAACACCGTGGCCGGCTCGTCGGCCGGCGTCAGCGGCAGGCCCATCACCTGCTCAGCCATCATCGCGGCCAGGCCGGTGTAGCGCAGCACGCCGGGCATCTGCTCGGCCGTGATCACCAGGCCCAGCTGCGCGGCCGTTGCGCGCACGGCGGCCTCGCGGGCATCGGCTGAAGGCGCAGCCATCGCTCAGGCCTTGGAGAGCTGGCGGTAGTCGGGCTGCAGATGGAACCAGTACTGGTAGCCCATCACGTTCTTCTGCATCGCCACGTCCTGGCTGGGCTGGAACAGCGGGATGCGCGGCACTTCGTCGTACGCGATCTGGATCATGTCGCGCACCATGCCGTCGTAGATGGCCTTGCTCTCGGCGAAGCGCGCGTTGGTGATGACGCGGTCGAGCTTCGGGTTCTGGTAGCTCATGGTGTTGAACACGGCGTTCTGGCCGTGGTAGCACCAGTAGAAGAAGTACTCCGGGAAATCGAGCCAGCCGCCGAAGCGGTTGATGATCAGCGGCATGTCCTTCTTCAGCAGCGCCGCGCGCCAGGTGGCGCCGGGGATCTTGTTGATCTGCACCTTGATGCCGATCTGCGCCAGCGCTTCCTGGATGAGGATGGCCGTGGGCTCGCCCACCGTGGCACCGCCCAGATCGAGGCTCAGCGTCGTCTCGAAGCCGGCACCGGCGCCGGCCTCGGCCATCAGCGCCTTGGCGCGCGCGATGTCGGTCTTGTAGCCGGTGGGCTGCGGCCAGGCCGTCGTCTTGACCTGGTTGCTGGCGGCGCCCCAGAGCTTGGCGCCGCGGCCGTACAGCGCCGTCTCGTGGATCTTGTCGTAGGGCAGTGCAAAGGCCACCGCCTGGCGCACCTTGACGTTGTCGAAAGGCGGCTTGGTGACGTTCATGCCGACGTAGAACATGGCGTTCTCGATCGGCATCGTGGCCACCTTCACGTTGCCGGCCTCCTTGGCCATCTCGCTGAAGTCCTTGGGCGGCATGTCGAAGGTCATGTCGATGTCGCCCTTGAGCAGCAGCGCACGGCGGTTGCCGGCGTTGGGCACCTCGCGCTGCACGATGCGGCGCAGTTTCGGCATCGGGCCGCTCTTCCAGTCGTCGTTGCGGACGTAGACGATCTCCTGGCCCGGGCGGAAGGCTTCCACCTTGTAGGCGCCGCCACCGGCGGTGTTGTTGCGCGTCCAGGCCAGGCCCCAGGGGTCTTGCGGCGTGGTGTTCTTCTTCACCAGCTCGCTGTTGTAGACACAGGGCACCGGCACCGCGATGTTGTTCATCGTCAGCTTGTCGCGGCGGATGAAGTTGATGCGGAAGGTGTGGTCGTCGACGACGATGAACTGCTCGGGTTTCTCGAGTGAGCCCGCGCCCATCTGGAAGGTGGCGAAGCCGCCCACGCTGACGGCGCGGTCGAAGCTCCACTTCACGTCTTTCGCGGTGACGGGCGTGCCGTCGTGGAACTTGGCGTTCTTGCGCAGCTTGAAGGTGACCGAGTTGCCGTCGGGTGCGATCTGCCAGCTCTCGGCCAGCTCGGGCTCGAGCTTGTTGCGGTCGTAGATCACACGGCCATCGGGCAGCGTGCGGCGGCCGTAGGTCATGAGCCGGTCGTAGACGAGCCAGCTCACGCCGTAGGCCGGGCGATTGGCACCGATGGTCTGGATGTCCAGCGAATTGGGGCCGAACTCGTTGGCCACCACCAGCACGTCCTTCGGCCGCGCCTGGGCCTGCGCAGCCAGCGGCACGGCGCCCAGGGCAAACGGCGCCAGCGAGGAAGCCAGGGTGAAGTCACGACGATCCATGGGTGCAGCTCCTGCGGGTGGTGTTCAAAGCGAGGCGAGATAGGCGCGCCAGCCACCGTGATGGCTGATGTCGGTGGCGGCTTCCAGGGCATGGGCCTCGCACAGGAAGCCGTGCACCTGGCGGCCGTCGGCGAGCTCCAGGGAGCCCAGGCCCAGCGGCGGCGGAATGAGCGCGAGAAAACTGCCGAGATGGCGCTGGGGCATGGCCCACAGCTCCACGGCGATGGCGGCGCCGCCGTGGGCCACGCGCTGCAGGCCCGGCTTGCGCGGCGTGGTTCCGGGCAGCGCATACAGCCGGTAACGCGCGGCGGTGGTGGTGGCCTCCTGCAGCAGCGCGCCACGTTCGAGCAGCTGGCCGTTCAGCGGCAGGCCCTGCAGGTGGGCGCCGACCACGGCCAGCGTCAGCATCGGCTCGTGGGCGGGCTGCGGCAGCGCCTCGGCGGTGAGGGCGCAGCTCACGCCGGTGGCACCCATCGGCTGCGCGGCCGCGGCTTGCCAGCGCACACCGAATCGCGCCAGCGCGGCATCGGCATCGGCCGGGCCAATGAAGGTGGCGCTGAAGGGCAGCCCGGTGGCCGTGATGGTGGCCGGCAGCGACAGCGCGCTCCAGCCCAGGAAGTTGACGAAGTTGGTGTACGCGCCGAGCGCGGCGTTAGCGGCCACGGGCTCGGCGGCCACGTCGGCCCGCGTGGGGTGGCGTGGCGAGGTGGGCACCATCAACAGGTCGACCCGCTGCCACAGCGATGCAAGCTCGGCCTGCGCGGCCTTCAGCTGGTACATCGCGCGGAAGGTGTCGGTGGCACTGATGCCGCGTGCCTGGGCGATGACGGCGGCCACGGTGGCGTCCAGCGCCTCGGGCTGGGTGTCGAGCAGGGCCTGCACCACCGTGTGGCGCTCGGCCACCCAGGGGCCGTCGTACAGCAGCCGGGCCACGGCGTGCAGCGGCCGGAAGTCGATGGACACGAGCGTGGCACCCAACTCACGCGCCAGCTGCTCGGCGGCGGCCCAGGCGGCGGGGCCGCCTTGCGCGGTGTCGAGCAGCGGGGCCGCCGGCACGCCGATGCGCAGCGCGTGGTTCCAGCCGGCGATGCCGGGGCTGTAGCGGCTGTAGGCATCGGCCGCGTCGGCACCTTCGATCACGGCCAGCACGGCCGCGGCGTCATCGGCCGTGAGCGCGAACACCGAGACGCAATCGAGGCTGCGGCAGGCTGGCAACACACCCGCGGTGCTCACACGCCCCGGCGTGGGCTTCAGGCCGACGACGTGGTTGAAGCCGGCGGGCACGCGGCCACTGCCGGCGGTGTCGGTGCCCAGTGCGAAGGGCACGAGGCCGCGCGACACCAGCACGGCCGAGCCCGAGCTGGAGCCGCCGCTCACGTGATCGGCCGACCAGGTGGACGTGGGCTGGCCATAGGGCGAGCGCGTGCCCACCAGGCCGGTGGCGAACTGGTCGAGGTTGCTCTTGCCGATGAGCACGGCGCCGGCATCGAGCAGCTTCGTCACCACGGTGGCGGTGCCCGTGGCGGTGTGCGCGAAGGCGGGGCAGGCGGCGGTGGTGGGCAGGCCGGCGACGTCGATGTTGTCCTTGACGACGAAGGGCACGCCGAAGAACGGCCAGCGCGCCAGCAGCGCGGCGCGGTCGGGTGTGGTGGCGGCCAGGGCTTCGAGCTCGGCAAGCCGCGCGTCGAGGTGGCTGCGCAGGGCCGGGGCATCGGGCGACAGGATCCAGGCCGAATCGGGCATGGCGTCCCCACCCGCCACCGCCTGCGCCACCCGCTCGCGCACCAGCTGCGACACCGACGCACCAGCGCGGACGGCCTGGCGCCAGTCCGACAGGGTGAGCGGGCCGCTGGGGCGCTGGAAGGGGGCGATGTTGCGTGGCATCGAAAAGGTGCACCTGCTGGTATACCAGTCAGGACACGCATCAACCGTGCCAAGACGTTGGGGTGGGCAACAGGGCTTCGACAGGCTCAGCCCGAACGGGTTTCTCCCAGCCCGTTCAAGCGGGTCCACCCCGGCCAAGCTAGTGCACCACCGTTCGCGCTGACCCGAGCACCGTACGCGCTGACCCCACCACCGTTCGCGCTGAGCCTGTCGAAGCGCTGTGGGCGCACAGCGAACCTCGCCAAACCCACCCAAGCCGAACGCGTGCACCAACCCGCGCGGCCGTGCACCACTCCGACTTCAGGTGCGCCAGATGCGCGGCGGCTCGGCCGCCAGGCCCCAGGCCTCGGCGCGCCAGGTGGCGCGCACGCGGTGCAGCAGCGCCATCGCCAGCTCGGCCTTGTCGGCCAGCACGCGCAGCACGATCACGCGCTCGTGCGGCGAGCTCACGCCCGCGCGCAGTGGGCTGCCGGCGCCAGCAGGCAGCGGCTCGGTGTGCTCGCGCGCAGCGTCCAGCAGGCGTTGGCGGCGTTCACGCGGGATGGCCTCGCCCTCGGCCCACCAGGCGGTGGCCAGCACCGTGGCGCCGCCCAGGCCGAGGGGCGATTCGCGCAGCAGCCGGTCATCGGCCGCGATGCGCCCACGTTCCAGCCAGTGGCCGGGCAGTGCCAGGTGCTGCTGCACGCTGCCCGCCACGAAGGGCTGCTGCGAGGCCGGCAGGCCCAGCGCCAGCACATCCCAGCCGATCATCTGCGCGCCGGGCTCCAGGGCCAGCTCGATGCGGTTGTGGGCGCTGCAGCCGCTGTAGGCAATGGCCTCCATCGGCAGCCACTCCAGCCGCGCCCCGGCGGCCAGCGCCAACCGCACCTGCTGAACCTGCTGCAAGCCGGCCTCGCCCTCGCTGCGGTAGTAG
>JAIYDH010000393.1 GCA_027487585.1 Rubrivivax sp. | reverse complement strand
CGGCTCTTCGGCCACCCGAAGCCGTTCCTGCAAGGGCTGGCCACGCGCTCGATGATCGTCGGCCAGCTGGCGCAGGCCGGCTGGCAGGTGCACCGCCTCGACCTGCACCTGTGCCGGCCGGTGCCCTGCGGCGAGCCGGTGCTGCTGTCACACGACGGCCAGCGTTTCGAGCTGGCCAACGCCAGCGGCACGCAGTTGCTGGCCAGCGGGCGATTCGAGGCGCCGCGGCCCTGAGGCCGCAGCGGCTGCAGCGCGGCTTCAGCGCGGCAGCAGCCGCTCGTGCGCCAGCAAGTCGGCCACCGACTCGCGTTCGCGGATCAGGTGCACGGCGTCGCCGTCGACCATGACTTCCGCCGCCCGGGGCCGTGTGTTGTAGTTGCTGGCCATCACCATGCCGTAGGCCCCGGCCGAGAGGACGGCGATGCGGTCGCCGGGCTGCAGCACCAGGGCGCGGTCGCGGCCGAGCCAGTCGCCGCTTTCGCAGATCGGGCCAACCACGTCCCAGGTGGTGGCCGCGCCCTCGCGCCGCTGGCAGGGCTCCATCGCCATCCAGGCCTCGTACATGGCCGGGCGCACGAGGTCGTTCATGGCGGCGTCGACGATGCAGAAGTTCTTGCCGCCGGCCTCAAGGCGGCCGGGCTTGAGCACCTCGACCGTGGTCACCAGCACACCGGCATTGCCCACCAGCGAGCGCCCCGGCTCGAACAGCACTTCGCGGTGGCCGTGCCCGCGGGCATCGAGCCGCGCCAGCAGGGCCGACACCAGATCGGCCGCCACGGGCGGCTGTTCGTCGGTGTAGGTAATGCCGAGGCCGCCGCCCACGTCGACATGTCGGATGGCGATGCCGGCGGCCTCGACCGCCTCGACCAGGTCGAGCAGGCGATCGAGCGCGTCGAGATAGGGCGCGATCTGCGTGATCTGCGAGCCGATGTGGCAGTCGATGCCCACCACCTGCAGCCCCGGCAGCGAGGAAGCGTGCCGGTAGGCGGCCAGGGCCTCGCCGTGGGCAACGCCGAACTTGTTGCCCTTCAGGCCGGTGGAGATGTAGGGGTGGGTGCCGGCGTCGACGTCGGGGTTGACGCGCAAGCTGACCGGCGCCACGCGGCTCAGGCTGCGCGCGACCTCGTCGAGCCGGTCCAACTCGGGCAGGCTTTCGACGTTGAAGCAGCGCACGCCGGTGCCGCCGGCCAGCAGAGCCGCGCGCATCTCGTCGCGCGTCTTGCCGACGCCCGAGAACACGATGCGCGAGGCCTGGCCGCCGGCCGCCAGCACGCGCGCGAGTTCGCCGCCCGAGACGATGTCGAAGCCGGCACCGGCTTCGGCGAAGGTCTGCAGCACGGCCAGCGACGAATTGGCCTTCATCGCATAGCAGATCAGGTGCTCGCGGCCGCGCAGCGCCTGCTGGTACGAGGCCAGCGCGGCGAGCATCGCGCCGCGCGAATACACGTACAGCGGCGTGCCGTAGCGACTGGCCAGCGCATCGAGCGCATGGCCTTCGAGTGCCAGCGCGCCGTCGGGGCGGCGGGCCAGGTAAGGAGCGCCAGGCAGCGCGCTCATCGCGGTGCCGGCGCCACAGGGGCCGATGCGGCTGGCGCAGCGGGAGCGGCAGAAGCAGCAGCCGGCAGCCTCAGCGGCCCCTTCTGCCCGCACGCGGCCAGCAGCCCGGCCGCCACCATGACGGCAACAGCGGCAAGCCGCGTCGATACACTCGTCCGAGAGGGATTTCCCATGCCGAGGATTTTATGAGCCTGCCCCCGGGCGCCCCGAAGAACACGACGGCGTCGTTGCTGAGCGACGCCGAGTACCGCCAGAACACTGACACGCTGCTCACGCACATCGAAGCCTGCTGCGACCGCTGGTTGCAGGACGATGTCGTCGACATCGACACGCAGCGCACCGGCGGCCTGCTGGAGCTGCACTTTCCCAACGGCAGCAAGATCGTCGTCAACACGCAGCCGCCGCTGCATGAGCTGTGGCTGGCGGCGCGCGATGGCGGCTTCCACTACCGCTGGGACGGCCTGGTCTGGCGCGACACGCGCGACGGCAGCGAGTTCGTGGCCACGCTGGCCCGGCTGGCGGGGGCGCAGGCGGGGCAGCCGCTGCAGTTCTAAGAGTCTGCTCCTCAGCGCTTGAAGAGGTCGAGGATCGAGCTGCGCTCTTCGGCCGAGGGCGCGCGCGGCACGGCCTGATCGAGGCCGACGCTCACGATGCCGGCGCCGCCGGCGAACTCCTCGAACATCCACAATCCGCCCTGCTGCACCACGCCGGCCGGCGGCTGCAGTTCCTGGACCGGCACGCCCTTCAGCGCGTGCTGCATGAACTCGATCCAGATCGGCAACGCCAGGCCGCCACCGGTTTCGCGACTGCCAAGCTTCTTGGGGTTGTCGTGGCCCACCCACACCACGGAAACGAGCGTGGGCTGGAAGCCGGCAAACCAGGCGTCCATCGAGTCGTTGGTGGTGCCGGTCTTGCCGTAGAGATCGGGTCGCTTGAGCGTGCCTTGCGCGCGCGCGGCGGTGCCGCTGCGCGTGATCTCCTGCAGCAGCGTGCCCATGACGAAAGCGTTGCGCTCGGGCAGCGTGCGCAGCGCTTCGGTGCGCTCGGGCGGACTGGCCTTCAGCAGCACGCGGCCCTTGCTGTCGGCCACGCGGCTGATCAGCATCGGCGGCACCAGGTAGCCGCCGTTGGCGAACACGCCGTAGGCGGTGGCCATCTGCATCGGCGTCACGGTGCCGGCGCCCAGCGCCATGGTCAGGAACGGCGGATGGCGGCTGCGCTCGAAGCCGAAATTGTCGAGCCAGCGCTGGGTGAACTCGGTGCCGGTGGCCTCGAGCACGCGGATCGAGACCATGTTCTTCGACTTGGCCAGCGCCACCTGCAGCGACATCGGGCCTTCGAAGGTGCCGTCGTAGTTCTTGGGCTCCCAAGGCTGGCTGCCGGTGGCGGTGGCGTCGTAGAACAGCGGCGCGTCGTTGACGATGGTGGCCGGCGTGAAGCCCTTCTCGAGCGCCGCCGAGTAGACAAAGGGCTTGAAGCTCGACCCCGGCTGGCGCCAGGCCTGGGTGACGCGGTTGAACTGCGTCTTGTCGAAGTCGAAGCCGCCGACCATCGCGCGCAGCGCCCCGGTGCGCGGGTCCATCGCCACCAGCGCGGCCTGCGCCTCGGGCAGCTGCGTGAGGCTCCAGCTGCCCTTGGCCTTGCCTTCCGTCTCTTCAAGTGCGCGTACGACGGCGCCGCGGCGGATCTGCTTCTGCGCCGGCGACTTGGCCGACAGCCCCGAGCTCACGGGCTTCAGCCCCTCGCCAGTGATGTTGACGACGTCGCCCGACTGCAGCATCACCTGCACTTGCGTCGGCGAGGCCTGCAGCACGACGGCGGCACGCAGCTCACCGTTGTCGGGGTGATCGGCCAGGGCCTCGGCCACGCGGGCATCGAGCAAGGCCGGATCAGCAGGCAGGTTGACATAGGCCTCGGGGCCACGGAAGTGCTGGCGCAGCTCGTAGTCCATCAGCCCCTTGCGCAGAGCGCGCCAGGCCACCTGCTGGTCGGCGGCGTTGACAGTGACGGTGACGTCGAGGCCGCGGCTGTAGGCTTCGTCGCCGTACTGCGCAAACACCAACTGCCGCGCCGCCTCGGCAACGAACTTGCCCCAGTCGGGGGAGTCGTCCTGGCGCTGGTACCTCAGCGGCTGCGCCAGCGCTTCCTCGTGCTGCGCTTCGGTGATGAAGCCGCCGGTGAACATGCGTTCGATGATGTAACGCTGGCGAATCGTGGCCCGGCGCGGGTTGCTGATCGGGTTGTAGGCCGACGGCGCCTTGGGCAGCCCGGCCAGCATGGCGGCCTCGGCGATGGTCACGTCCTTGAGCTTTTTGCCAAAGTAGATCTCGGCGGCCGCGGCGAAGCCGTGTGCCCGCTGGCCGAGGAAGATCTGGTTCATGTAGAGCTCGAGGATCTGGTCCTTCGTGAGCAGGCTCTCCATCTTCAGCGCCAGCAGGATCTCGTAGATCTTGCGCGTGAAGGTCTTCTCAGTGGAGAGATAGAAGTTGCGCGCCACCTGCATGGTGATGGTGCTGGCGCCCTGGCTGCGCGCGTCGCGCAGGTTCTCGATCGCGGCCCGCGCGATGCCCTTGTAGTCGACACCGCCGTGCTGGTAGAAGCGGGCGTCCTCGGCGGCCAGCACGGCGTCCTTCATGACCTGCGGGATCTGCCCGATTGGTGTGAAGTTGCGCCGCTCCTCGCCGAACTCGGCCAGCTGCACGCCGTCGGCCGAGTACACCCGCAGCGGCAGTTTCGGGCGGTAATCGGTGAGCGAGTCGATGGCCGGCAGGTTCGGATAGGCCACCGCCAGCGCCACGCCCACCAACAACAGCAACGACAGCAGGCCCGCCATCGCCAAGCCGCCCATCGCCGCCAGCACGCGGCCGACCCACTGCAGCGCGCTGCGCCGGGGCGCGGTAGCGGGCCCGGTCGGGGGGCTGGGGGCGTCGGTCATCGGTTCGGGGGCGGTTGGTCGTGCAGGGAATGGGTGGGAAAGCTCTTCGGCCACCGATTGTGTGGGATGCCCGAAGTCGCAGGCAGCAGCCAGGAGGGGCCAAGACCTTCTGCCGTGGCGTTAGGTCGCAACACGGGCAGCGCCGCATCCGTGACTTTGTCCACAAGCGGCCCGCAAACGACGCGGGTTGCCCCGGGGCATGCGCTTTCGGCTTGTTTCACTTGTGTCCAGAGGCCACGGAAAACGTCAGGAGCCGGCAACGTCAAGCAGGCCTTAACCGACCTTTTTTCTTTGTCGCACAAAGGGTTTACTGCTAGCATTGAAGTAACTTCTTAACAAGCTCGGGGTCAGTGCCGAAGCCCTTTCCCACCGCTCCGACAGCCCGTCGAGCCCGTCCCGCCGCAACCGGCAGGCCTGCCTCGGCGCTATCGTGGGTGCTTCGTTGGGCAGTCGGGGCCGGCAAGGCCGAGGAGTAGGCAACGTGGCATTCCTGGATATCTTGCTGGGTCGCAAGCACCCGCCGGTGATCGGGCTGGACATCAGTTCCTCGAGCGTCAAGCTCGTCGAACTCGACCAGTCGTCATCGGGCGAGTTCGTGCTCGAGCGGTTTGCGTCCGAGCCTTTCGAGAAAGGCTGGATCACCGACGGCCAGATCGAGAAGTTCGACGAGGTCGCGGGCGCCGTGAAGCGCGTGCTGCAGAAGAGCGGCACCAAGACGCGCAACGTCGTCATGGCGATGCCGCAAAGCGCGGTCATCACCAAGAAGATCATGCTGCCGGCTGGCCTGCGCGAGGAAGAAATGGAACTGCAGGTCGAGAGCGAGGCCAACCAGTACATCCCGTTTTCGCTTGACGAGGTCAGCCTCGACTTCTGCGTGATCGGTCCGAGCATCACCAGCGCTGGCGACGTAGAGGTGCTCATCGCCGCCAGCCGCAAGGACCGCGTGCAAGACCGCCAGGGCCTCGCTGAGGCTGCCGGCCTGAAGCCCATCGTGCTCGACATCGAGAGCCACGCCTCGCGGCTGGCGATGTCGCGCGTCGTCAGCGGACTGCCCAACGAAGGCCGCGACGCCCTCGTGGCGCTGTTCGAGATTGGCGCCGACACCACCAGCCTGAAGGTGCTGCGCGACGACGAGATGCTGTACGACCGGGACCAAGCCTTCGGTGGGAGCCAGCTCACCCAGCTGATCAGCCGGCAGTACGGCTTCAGCTTCGAAGAGGCCGAAGCCAAGAAGCTGAGTGGGGACCTTCCTGAAGACTACGAAAGCGCCATCCTGGCGCCCTTCGTCGACAGCCTCAGCCAGGAAATCGGCCGTGCGCTGCAGTACTTCTTCACCAGCACGCCGCACCACAAGGTGCACTACGTGATGCTGGCCGGCGGCACGGCCACGCTGCCGGGCCTGAAGGACCGCGTCACCGATCTCACGGGCTTCGCCTCCAGCGTCGTGAACCCGTTCGAGAACATGCAACTCAGCGCGTCGGTGCGCGAGAGCCGGGTGCGCCGCGAGGCGCCGTCGTACCTGACGGCCTGCGGGCTGGCGATGCGGAGGTTCCTGCAGTGATCCTCATCAACCTACTGCCTCACCGCGAGGTCAAGCGCGCGCAGAAGAAACGCGCCTTCTTCGTTGGCCTCGGCGGCAGCGCCGTCGCCGGCTTGGCCATCGCCGGCGTCTGGTTCACCGTGCTGCAGCAGATGACGGCGGCGCAGGCCTCGCGCAACGATTTCCTGAAGGCCGAGATCGCGCGCCTGGACACCCAGATCAAGGATATTGCGACGCTTCGCCAGGAAATCGAGGCGCTCAGGGCCCGCCAGGGCGCCGTCGAGAACCTCCAGACCGACCGCAATGTGCCGGTCTACCTGCTGAACGAGCTGACGAAGCAGACCCCCGAGGGTGTCTACCTGACCTCGATCAACCAGTCGGGGCAGACAGTGGCCATCAGGGGCATCGCCCAGACCAACGAGCGCGTGTCGGAACTGCTTCGCAACACCTTCTACAACTCGCCATGGCTGGAAGATCCTGATCTCATCGAGATCAGGGCCACGAACCCGGGCGCGGGCCGGGACGTACGGCGGCTGTTCGAGTTCTCGATGCGCGTGAACATCAAGCGCCCGCAGCCTGGGGCAGCCGCCCCTGCTGCCGCACCGGGTGCCACCCCTGCCGCTGCAGCGGCGAAGTCTTCCTGAGGGCACCATGGCCAGAGCCTCCACCCTCAATTTCGAAGCAAGCCGGCTGCTGGACGGCGCAGCAAGCCAGTTCCGCAACCTCAACCCCAACGAGCCGGGGCAATGGCCCATGTTGCCCAAGGCAGCGGCCTGGCTCGGTGCAGCGGTGCTGGCTGTTGTGGTCGGCTGGTTCGGGGTGATCCGCTCCGCCGCCGAGGAGCTCGACGCGGCGCGCACGCTAGAGCCCACGCTGCAGGCCGACTACGTGTCGCGTCTGCGCCAGGCCGTCAACCTGAACGAGCTTCGCAAGCAGAAGCTGCAAGTGCAGGAGTACGTCACCCAGCTTGAGAAGCAGTTGCCCGGCAAGGCCGAGATGGACGCCCTGCTGTCCGACATCAACCAGGCTGGCCTGGGCCGCGGCCTGCAGTTCGAGCTCTTCAGGCCCGGCCAGGTGCAGGTCAAGGAGTACTACGCCGAACTGCCCATCTCGATCAAGGTCAACGGCCGCTACCATGACCTAGGTTCCTTCGCAGCCGACATCGCAAACCTATCGCGCATTGTCACACTGCACAACCTGATCATCACGCCGGCCTCGCGCGACTCCTCCGGCAACCTGTCGCTGGAAGCCACGGCGCGCACCTACCGCTACCTCGATGCCGCTGAGATCGCCGAACAGCGGGCATCGGCGGCGCAGAAGAAGGGAGCTCGCAAGTGAAGCCTTCGAGCCTTGTTCACCTCGGCACGGCGTTGTGCCTGAGTCTGCTGGCCGGCTGCACAGCCGACCACGATGAGCTGCGCCAATGGATGGAGCAGCAGCGGCGAGAGATCAAGCCCAGCGTCACGGTGCTGCAGGCGCCGAAGAAGTTCGACCCAGAACCATACTCGCAGACGGAGGCCGTGGAGCCCTTCAGCAGCCAGAAGCTCAGCGTGGCTCTCAAGCAGGATGCTCGCGCGCCGAGTTCCCTGCTGGCACGCCAACTCAACCGGCGCAAGGAACCCTTGGAGGCCTTTCCGCTGGACAGCATGAGCATGGTCGGCAGCGTCGCCAAACAAGGGCAGCCCTACGCCTTGCTGCGCGTGGACGCCCTGCTGTACCAGGTGAAAGTCGGCGACCACATCGGCCAGAACTACGGCCAGATCACCGGCATCAGCGAAACCGAAGTGACACTGCAGGAAACCGTCGAGGACGCTGCAGGTGAATGGATCCAGCGCCCCGCCACCTTGCAGCTCCAGGAGAGGGCGCGATGAGGAAACCAGAGGAGAAACCGACGATGTTCCATTGGCCTTCCTGCCGTGCCGCACTGGCGGCACTGGGAACCGCCGCGCTGGCGGTCTCGTGGCCGGGTCTGGCCTGGGCGCAGAACGCGATCCAGTCCATCACCAGCAGCCAGCAAGCGGG